>NZ_PHHE01000001.1:2700000-3000000 GCF_002813455.1 Pseudomonas baetica
CAGGAGCAGACCAATCATCAACAAAGGGGCACGCAACATCTTCATGGAGTTTTCTCCTGGTCGCCGCACCGATGGATGCGGCCTCGCTGTGAAGTGTAGACAAAGGCTGTTACACATCACCAGTGGGCCACATCTCAAGAACGCCTCAGGCGTTTCTCCCAGCGAGGATCATGGCGTAGCGTTGTCATCCGGCAGGAAGATTGCCTTGAAACGCTCATATGCAGCGCTTCGCCGCTCGATCACCGACAGTGGCACCTTCTCAAAGGAAACGGGCACCTCGCCCGGCATATGATAAGTGGAGCCCAGCGTACCCAGGGAGATCCACTCGGCGTAGCCGTTTTTGTGCATTTTGCTGACCTTTAGTTCCCGGATCGTACTGTCTTCAACGACGGCTGGAAGCCTGGCAGACCCCGGCGCGGTATCGTTGATGAAGCTGTACTCTGCGACAGCAGGGCCTGGTTCCAGGGTCTCGAGAGGGGGCAACTTGAAATTGAACTTACCGTTGTCAACCGTGTGGGCTGCCGGGAACTCAACCCAGGAATCGGCGACGACCAGGTCGGAGGGTTTTCCGTGAAGATCACCGATCAGCACATACTGGTGGTCAACTTGTGAACCTGCGATTCCAGGCCCTGTCGCCTGGACGATGTGAATCGGGGAGGTTCTCGGTTGACTGGCAAGAATCGAAAACACCACTTTGGAGTTTTCCGAACAGTTGCCACTTTTAATCTCAATGGCTTTTTGCGCATGTTCGGCAATGGTCATATCGGCAGTGAATTCCTGGGTCACCGCATTGAATTTTCGAAGGTTCTTGACCTTCGCAATGCCCGCCCCGCCTTTCTCAAAAATGCTGGGCAACTGATTACCCGACATCGGCAGCAGCTCCCTGGCGCGATAGATAGCACGCTGTGCCTGTTGCAGGCTGGACATCACTTGCGCTGTCACCTCGGTTGGCGCTTGCCGCTGCGGTGGCGCATCGGTGCCGTGCCCCCGAAACGTTTCACGCAGCTCCTGTAATTCTTCCGGAATCGCCCGTGCCTCTCGGGTGGCGAGTTGCAATGAATCGTAGTCGTCGAACCGCCCGGTCTGCTGCAGATTGCGCGCATAAGCGCCCAGGTTCCTTTCGAACTCGGTCAGCGGCACCAGTCGTTCTGCGGTGAACATGCGTTCAGTCAGTGCATCGAACTGCTCGGGCGTCATCAATCTCTGCAGATCCGGCAACGCTTCCACGCTCTTTATCGTCTGTTGGCTGGCGTCCCAGTCTGCGGCCAGGTTGGCCTGCGCCAGGGCATTCCAGAGAAAGTTGTCTTTCGGGTATTCCTCAAGCCATTGCAAACCGCGCAAAAAATCGAATCGTTCAAAATCCGCAGTGTTCGAATCAAATGCCATGTCGACAACATCCTTGTAACGAACGCCGATTTCTTTCAGTTGCGTCGCCTCCCCCACATACGGATACCAAAGCCTGCTATCCGGATCCTGTAAGAGAATCGGGCCGGAGGCGACTGTTTCCCTCAACAACTTGGCACGGTATTGCCCCAGAGCCGGGTCCATGACGACATGAACAATTCCGAGATTTTCGACGTCGACGTACTGTCGGCCATTGAGCGTTCGTAAACCGTCGACATCAGCTGTCGGTAACTTCGCAACCTTGGGAATCTTGTAATCGCTCATAGGACGCGACACGGATGCCGCTGCCGGTTGCCCGCTGCCGAGGTTCAAATCGCCGATCGTCACCGATGATTCAACTGTGGGCACATTCACATCAATGCCCCCGGGAGTGTGGCTCGTCCCCGGCGTCGGTGGCCGGCTCGATCCCGGAAAAACATCGACCGTGATACGGGGCGTTGAGTCGGGTCGTGGTACCGGACTTACAGGGCGCGAACCTGGCGCATGGGCATCGACTCTAACGGTGCCATTGGAGGGGGGTCTGCGAATCATCGGGTTTCATCCTTGTCGTACTGCTGCGGCTACATGCCGGGTGATTTCTCGACGGTTTTACAGCGCCCTCTCAGAAAATTCCCAAACAATGTTATGCAGCACTTTTCGCCGTGCAGACTTCGCACTCGCTGCAACGGCGCAAGTGAAAAAAACCGCTGACTTTTCAAGAAACCAACCAATCAAAACATATTGTTTCGGCGGTAGTGCTCAGGTGTGCACCCGGCCTGACGGGCAAACATCGCGATGAAGGCCGAGCCGCTGCTGTAGCCAAGATCAAAGGCGATCTCCTGCACGCTGCGCGATGTTTCCAGCGCTTCGATCGCGGCGAGATAACGCAGGCGCTGACGCCACTCACCGAAACTCATGCCCAATTCACGCACGAACTGCCGCGCCAACGTGCGCTCGCTCACATGCACCTGCGCCGCCCAGTGCGCCAGCGGCTGGTTATTGCCCGGTTCGGCCTGGAGGGTTTCAAGAATCGCCAGCAATCCCGGGCTGCTCGCATACGGCAGATAACACTCATGCACCGGCGCCTGGCGCAGTTGATCAACCAACACCTGCGCCAGTCTCTGATCGGCGTCGAGTGCAGGAATCTTCACATCGCGCGCGGCGAAGTCTCTGAGAATCGCTTTGAGAATATCGCTGATCGCCAACGTGCAGGCGCGCCCGGGCAACTCGGCGCAGACCTTGGGGTCGAGACACACCGCGCGATAGTTGACCGGTTGATGACTGTAGAAACTGTGCTCGACCTGCGGCGGCACCCACACCGCGTATCGCGGCGGCGACATGAAACGGCTGCCGTCGACGTCCATGTGCAGCACGCCGTGAGCGGCGTACTCCAGCGTGCCCCACGGATGGCGGTGTGGCGCAGCGAATTCGTGGGCGTTGAAGTCGGCGTAGCGAAAGTACACCGCCGACGGCAGTTCGCTGAAATCCAGCAGATCGATGTGTTTACTGTTCATGCTGTCCGGTTTCAAAGGCAGGTTGTCCGGTTCGAAGTATAGGGCTGCATCCAGACAGGGGATAATCACGTTTCATCAACGTACTGGTTTCAACGCATGCAATACGCTTTTCCTCTGCTGGCGATTTTTATCTGGGCCGGCAATACCGTGATCAACAAACTCGCGGTCGGTGCGATCTTCCCGGCCGAGATCGGTTTCTACCGCTGGCTGCTCGCGGGTCTGCTGTTCACGCCGTTCATGCTTAAGCAAGTGATCGCGTACTGGCCGCAGATTCGCCCCAACCTGGGCAAGATTTTTGTCCTCGGCGTGCTCGGCATGGCGGTGTATCAGAGCCTGGCCTACTTCGCCGCGACCCTGACCACGGCGACCAACATGGGCATCATCCTGTCGCTGATGCCATTGATGTCGCTGGCCATGGCGATCATCAGCCTCGGCCAGCGCCTGACGGCCGGTGCGCTGGTTGGCGCGGTATTGTCGTTCGCCGGAGTGTTGGTGGTGGTGTCGTCCGGGAGTCTCGGCGCGCTGCTGCAACACGGGGTGAACCTGGGTGACGCGATGATGCTGATCGCCACTCTGGCCTATGCGATTTACAGCACCCTGCTGAAAAAATGGCAGCTGCGCCTGCCGCCGCTGGTGCTGCTGTACTTGCAGGTGCTGGTGGCGATTGTGGTGCTGTTCCCGCTGTACGCCGCTTCACCGAAAACCGGGCTGACGCTGCAGAACATTCCGCTGGTGCTGTATGCGTGCCTGCTGGCTTCGATGCTCGCGCCCTTGGCGTGGATGCAGGCGGTGCAGCGTTTGGGGCCGAGCCGGACAACGCTGTTCTTTAATTTGCTGCCGTTGATTACCGCGCTGATTGCGGCGGTGGTGCTTAAAGAACAACTGGCGATGTATCACCTGATCGGCGGTTTGCTGACTTTGGGTGGGGTGATTTTGTCTGAGCGCTGGACCACCGTGCTGGGCCGCCGGGCCAGCATTGCCTGATCAGGCCTCATCGCTGGCAAGCCAGCTCCCACAAGGATTGGGTTGTTCGCAAAATCTGTGTTCAACACAAAACCTGTGGGAGCTGGCTTGCCAGCGATGAACGATAACCTGATGGAACTGTTAGACCCCCGCAGCTTTTAGCCGCGCCGCATGCTCGACAAACAGCCGCACCGGATCGGCGCCCTTGCCGACCAGCCCCAGCGACTGGTTGACGATGTCGAAGTGATCCAGCGGATAGTCATCGCCAATCACCGTCCCCAGATGTGAGCTGTAACGCCCGACCATCCCGTCACACTGCCCCGGCTCACGCACGAAAGTCTTGGCAAACAACCGACAACTGCGATTGGTCCCGTCAAACAGATTACCGCCGCGATCAGTCTTGCCCGGCTGCAACGTTCCCGACCACGAGTAGTAGCGCACACCGTTGACCTCCTCCGGCCCGTGCCCGCCCCAAGTCTCGGGCAAGCCCTGTGGATAACGCTGATTGAACAGCGCCACCCCCTCAGTCGTCAGCGATTGGTGCGAAGCGTGGATATCCACCGGCAGTTTCGGTCCGTGGTAACCGGTTTCCAATACCGCCATCAGCCAGCCGATCAGGCGCAGCAGCGCTTCAAGGATTCGGCCCTTGGCGCTGTCGGCCGGGTAGTGTTTTTGCAGATAGTCGGCCAGTTCGGAACCGTGATTGGGCCCCGCCACCGACGTTACCGAGGCCACCAGATCCGGGCGTTTTGCCGCCGCATAACGCGCCGTCAGCGAGCCCTGACTATGGCCAAACAGGTTGACCTTGGCGGCACCGGTCTCGCGCAGGATCTCCTCGATCCGCGCCAGCAATTGCTCGCCCCGCACCTCGCTGGAGTTGAGCGGCGAAACCTGCACCGCAATCACCGTCGCACCACCACGGCGCAAAGCCTTGATAATCCCGTACCAATACGGATAAAGCACAAGCCGGATAAACCCCAGCATTCCCGGCACCAGCACCAGCGGATAACGCGTCGACATGGGCAAACATCCTAGTGGTCGGTGAATGGATGCAAGGCGTGCAAAACGCCCGCCAAGCATCCGCTGCAATGATGACAACTCGACGAGCAGTCTGCCGACAGCCGCTTGACGGGCCGGCGACAGGATGGCGGGAAAATCCCATAAAACTTTTTGCATCGCAAAGGACTCACAACCTGGGTAGGTGATCACGACTGTAGAGCGTGGCGCCAATCGGATTAGCCTCCAGGAGATTGAAATGAGCGACCTGCATTTGTCTGATGTTCAAACCCTGCGTGAACGCGCACGGCAACACGTGGAAAACGGCGCGGTGACCGAAGGTTACAGCGCTAACCGTGAAGAAGTGCTGCGCTTGCTCAACGAATCGCTGGCCACCGAACTGGTCTGCGCATTGCGCTACAAACGTCACTACTTCATGGCCAACGGCGTGAAGGCCCACGTCGCCGCTGAAGAGTTTCTCGAGCACGCGAATCAGGAAGCCGAGCACGCCGACCGTCTGGCCGAGCGTATCGTGCAACTGGGCGGCGAGCCGGAATTCAACCCCGACATGCTGTCGAAAATGTCCCACGCGCAGTACGTGGCCGGCAACACCTTGAAGGAAATGGTCTACGAAGACCTCGTCGCCGAGCGGATCGCCATCGATAGCTACCGCGAGATCATTCAGTACATCGGTGAGAAAGACCCGACTACCCGGCGCATCTTCGAAGACATCCTCGCGCAGGAAGAAGAGCATGCCGATGACATGGCCGACATCCTGAACGACCTCTGATACCTGATGACTGATCGTTCCCACGCTCTGCGTGGGAACGCAGCCCGGCACGCTCTGCGTGCCTTTTTAATGCCGAACGCGGAGCGTCCGTTGAGGCGTTCCCACGCAGAGCGTGGGAACGATCGGGAGGGATGCTAAATGGTTACTTGCTTGGCTTGACGGTCACAGGTGCCTTGCCGGCCTTCATCTGCTCCAGCAGCGGCGCACACTGATTCGGCTCGCCACCGCTTGGCGCCACCAGCGCCAACAAGCCTGCCGCCGGCGCGGCAATCACCCCCAGCGCAACCATCCCCGCCCCGCGCAACAACAACGGCACGGCTTTGACCCCCGCATCCGGCTTGATGAACTTGCCGCGCACATACAGCGGCGAACGCAGCGAGATCAAGCGCCAGCCCTTGGATTCCGGCGTCACCGTCAGGTCCAGTTGCTCGGTGGCCATGTTCGCCGTGCCATCGATGTAGATGATCGCGTTCTCGGTGTCGAAGACAAACAGCCGCGTAGTCGCCAGGCCAGTCTTGATATCGAAATCCGCCGCCGCGCAGTTGATCTTCACTTCCTTGTCGCCAAAGATCTTGCCGACCACGTAGTTGCCGACGTTGAGCCCCGCCAGTTCCATCAATTCACGGCTGATCGCGCCATCGTTGATCAGCATCTTCAGATTGCCATTCGCACCGCCCAGCAGCTTGGCCACCGAGTTACCGCGACCGGTGATATCAGCATCACCATTAAGCTCGCCGAAACTGGTTTTCATCGGCTCGAAGGTCGGGAACAGCTCCTTGAGCTTGAACCTGCGCGCCGTCAACTTCGCCCGGCCTTCCAGCGGTTCGGTGCGACCGTTGAGGCGGATCTGCGCGTCCAGATTGCCGCCAGCCACGCCAAAACGCAGCGGCTCCAGGCTGAGTTCGCCATCGTTGAGTTTCAGATGGGTATAAAGGTCAGTGAACGGCAACTTCTCGCTGTGGACGATGCGTTTGCCGGTGAACTCGACATCGGCGTCCATCGCACGCCAACGGTCAGTCTTGAACTCTTCCACCGGCAGCACTTTGTCCGCCGGTTGCTTGCTCTCGCCGCCGCGGGCCTTTTGCTTGTCGTTGGAGTCGGCGCCGATCAATGGGGCGAGGTCGGCGAACAGCAGTTGATTGGACAGCAGCGCGCCGCTGAGTTTTGGCCGTGGCTGGCTGGCGACGTAGGTCAGGTCACCATGGATGTCGCTGCCGCCGATCTTGCCGTTGAATTTCTCATAGGTGAATTTCGCCCCGGCCTCATCATGCAGCTTGGCGATCAAGTGGCCATCGGTGGAATACGGCGGCGTGTCCGGCAGGGTCACACCGGTCAGCGGGTAAAGGTTGCCGAGGCTGGCGCCGGCCAGTTTCAAACGCAGGTCGAGGGCGCCAAGGTTGAGTGGATCGGTCAAGGTGCCGGCCAGCTCGATGCTGGTGTCGCCGATTTTCGCCTGGGCCTGCAGCGGGAACGGTTTACTCGCGTCCTGCAACGCCAACAGTCCACCGATCTTGCCTTGGCCGGTGAGATTCTGGCCGTGGTACTGACCTTTGACCTTCAAGGCAAAAGCATAGTCCTGCGGTGCGCCACCCTTGTCCTGCGCGGTTTTCGCCGCTTTGTCACCGACGATTTCGCTGAACGGAATCGGCTTGCCCAGCGGATCGATCAGCACATCAAGATTGGTTTTAAGCGTCTGGTCATCAAGGGTGACGTGGCCCTTGTCGAACTTGATGGCGCCGATATCGACCACCCAGCTCGACGGCTCGGCATTCGGATCCTTGGGATCGAACTTGAACGTCCAGTTGGCGCGACCGTCGGCCAGGCGCTGCAACTCGGCGTTGGGTTCGGTCAGGTCGATGCGCGGAATCACTACTCGTTGCGCCAGCAAGGCCAGCGGTGAAATACGCAGTTCAACGCGTTTGAGCGTGACCATCTGCGGTTTCTTCGACCAGTCAGGATTGCCCAGGCGCAAATCCTCGGCGACCACATGCGGCCACGGCACCCAGGCACGCCAGCCGCCCTCATCCGGCTCGCGCTGCCAGATCACTGCGAGGTTGCCGTTGATGGCAAACGGTCGGTGCAGTTCTTGCGAAACTTTGGCATTGAGCGGCGGTTTGATTCGGTTCCAGTCGAAGAACACGATGATCAACACCAGTACCGCCAAGAGCAGTACGAGGATGGCGAAGGTCCAGCTGAAGATTTTCCCGGTGCGCGTCATGCACAAAACTCCTGATCACCACTGCACGCCGAAAACCCGGCGCACAGCTGAAACGGCGGGCCAAAGCGGCCCCTATGAAATCTGTGACTGGCAAAAGGCCCGCAGGTTTAGTCGAAAGGCAGATTCCGCCGCAAAAAATCACGCTAATTCTGACTGATCGGTCGAACAGCGTTACCGCCCCCCGCACTTTTGCGAGGCACGAGTGGGTCGAAAATACCCACTGCGGTGCAAAAGCACATGGCTGAAAGGCCCGGTCTAGAGCCTCCCGCCAGAACAATCAATTCTGTTGATTATTACCATTACGTTTATGAACTTTCATATCGACTTATCGAGAGTAGCATTGCCCTCGTACCCACTTTATCGCCCTCCCAAGGAGCAACCCATCATGAAACGCCAATTACTGCTCAGCCTTACCCTGTCGATGCTAGCCAGCACTGCTTTCGCCCTGCCCGCTGCCGACCAGGCTACTCCGCAAGTAAAAGACAGCCACTCGGTGTTCAGTCAAACCCTCGCCGAAGACGGTTATGACAAAACTCCACAAGGTCAGACCCTGGCTGAAGATGGCTACGACAAGACTCCACAAGGTCAACTTGCCGAAAACGGTCGCAACCGCCTCGAAGAAAAAGGACTGGTTGAAGACGGTTACGACAAGACCCCACTGGGCCAAGCTGTCGCCGAAGGTGGCCGTGATCGCCTCGAAGAAAAAGGTCTGGTCGAAGACGGCTACGACAAAACCCCACAGGGTCAACTCGCCGAAGGTGGTGGTGACCGTGTAATCGAACGCAACAGTGCCTTGAGCTAAGCCCATGGCGGCCCGGAAAAAAGCCCAATCAGCGGATTGGGCTTTTGACTTTTCAGCTGTTGCTATTAATAAGTCGTTATTTCCCCGCTGCATCCCCCGCTGCCGTTCGACGCCGATAAAGCCGATTTGCTAGAGTGCGGCGCTTGTCTTGTCGAAGAACACACCTTGCGATGCTGCCCCGCGCCGAACAGAAGCAACAGACCCGCAACGCCCTGATGGACGCTGCCCGCCACCTGATGGAAAGCGGCCGAGGATTCGGCAGCCTGAGCCTGCGCGAAGTGACGAAAACCGCCGGCATCGTGCCCACCGGTTTCTACCGGCATTTTGCCGATATGGACGAGCTCGGTCTGGTGCTGGTCAGTGAAGTCGGCCAGACCTTCCGCGAAACCATCCGCCTGGTGCGCCATAACGAGTTCGTCATGGGCGGCATCATCGATGCGTCGGTGCGGATCTTTCTCGATGTGGTCAGCGCCAACCGCTCGCAGTTTCTGTTTCTCGCTCGCGAGCAGTACGGCGGTTCGCTGCCGGTTCGCCAGGCGATCGGTCGTTTGCGCGAGAACATCAGCTCCGATCTGGCCGCCGACCTGACGATGATGCCCAAGCTGCAGCATCTGGACGCGGAGGGTCTGAGCGTAGTGGCGGATCTGATCGTCAAATCGGTGTTCGCCACCCTGCCGGACATCATCGACCCGCCGGCCGAAGCCTTGCCGGAACATCTGACGCCACAGGCGAAGATCACCCAGCAACTGCGCTTCATCTTTATCGGGCTCAAGCACTGGCAAGGGCTCGGCAGTACCGAGTAACCCTCCTCCCTCCAAATAGTCATACATCTCCTGTGGGAGGGGGCTTGCTCCCGAATGCAGTGTGCCCGTCGAAACATGCCTGCCTGAGACACCTCTTTCGGGAGCAAGCCCCCTCCCACAATTGGATCAGCGTCACGGCCTCCATTTGGTGCATGTAAAAATCTTCATGCACCAAAACCTCTCAAATCTCCGCAACATTTCGAAACATACACTACGATCCGACAGGGATTTCCTACATCTCGTCCGATTGGCAAGCCCCTTGCTCTAGCCTGAGTATTGTCCACTGCTGGAAGCTTTCCGATGCTGGTGATTCATCGCAGAATCGACCCTCAACCCGTCTGGGCCGCCGAGTTGCACCTGACCTTCGAAGCACGAAGCAAAAGCCGTTTGCGCTGTTTCAGTGCCGAGAACGAAGACGTCGGGTTGTTTTTGGAGCGCGGTCAGCCACCGTTGTATGACGGCGAATACCTACAGGCTGAAGACGGCCGGATCGTCCGCGTCTGCGCCCGCCCCGAGCAACTGCTGCACGTCACCTGTGCCAATGCTTTCGAACTGACCCGCGCCGCCTATCACCTGGGCAATCGCCACGTCGCCCTGCAAGTCGGTGACGGCTGGCTGCGCCTGCTCGACGACTACGTGCTCAAAGCCATGCTCGAACAGCTTGGCGCACAGGTCGAAGCGATTGAAGCCCCGTTTCAGCCGGAACACGGTGCCTACGGCGGCGGCCATCACCATTCGCGGCACGGCGACGAAGACTTCAACTACGCGCCCAAACTCCACCAGTTCGGCGTACGCCTGTGAATCCGGCCTGGGCGCTGCTGCGCCTGGCCAGTCCGCAATTGCCGATTGGCGGCTACAGCTATTCGCAGGGTCTGGAAATGGCGGTGGATAACGGCCGCGTGAACAACCCGGACAGCGCCAGGCGCTGGATCAGCGATCAACTGCTGCTCAACCTCGCCCGCTTCGAGGCGCCGTTGCTGCTTGCCCATTGCCTGGCCGCTGCCGAGGAAAACTGGGGCGAACTGCTGCAGATCTGCGAAACCCACCGCGCCAGCCGCGAGACCCGCGAGCTGCATCTGGAGAGCCGGCAGATGGGTTATTCGTTGCAGCAACTGCTCAACGGCTTGCCTGAACTCGACGCACCGGCACGCCACTTCCTCGATCAATGCGCCGAGCCGCACCTGGCCCTCGGCTGGGCTCTGGCGGCCCGCGCCTGGGGCATCAGCCCGCAGGACGCCCTCGCCGCGTGGCTGTGGAGCTGGCTGGAAAACCAGCTCGCCGTGTTGATGAAAACCCTGCCGCTGGGCCAGCAAGCCGCCCAGCGCCTGACCAGCGAATTGCTGCCGCTGCTGCAACAAGCCCAGCAGGACGCCACCCGAATCAACCCCGAACACATCGGCAGCGCTGCGTTCGGTCTGTCCCTGGCGTGCATGGCCCATGAGCGCCAGTACAGCCGACTGTTCCGTTCCTAGGGCCTGTTATTTTGGAGAAGCATATGAACACACAACCTCTGCGCGTCGGCATCGGCGGCCCGGTCGGTTCCGGCAAAACCGCGTTGACCCTGGCCCTGTGTCTGGCGCTGCGCGAGCGCTACAACCTCGCCGTAGTGACCAACGATATCTACACCCGCGAAGACGCCGATTTTCTGGTGCGCAACGAAGCGCTGGCGCCGGAACGGATCATCGGCGTGGAAACCGGCGGCTGCCCGCACACGGCAATCCGCGAAGACGCCTCGATCAACCTCGAAGCGGTGGATCAACTGAACCGGCGCTTCCCGGGGCTGGATCTGATTCTGGTGGAGTCCGGTGGCGACAACCTCTCGGCAACCTTCAGCCCGGAACTGTCCGACCTGACCATCTACGTGATTGACGTCTCGGCCGGCGACAAGCTGCCGCGCAAGGGCGGGCCCGGTATCTGCAAGTCCGACCTGCTGGTGATCAACAAGATTGACCTCGCGCCGCTGGTAGGCGCCTCGCTGGAAATGATGGACAGCGACACCAAACGCATGCGTAACGGCAAGCCGTTTGTGTTCAGCAACCAGAAAACCGGTCAGGGCCTGGACGACATCATCGCCTTCATCGAACGCCAGGGCCTGCTGAGCGCAGCCTGATTCACTTATCAACAAGGAAGCTTATCCATGACACTCAAACGCATTCTTGGCGCCGTGGCGCTGCTGCTGACCCCGGCGCTGGCCTTTGCTCACCCGGGCCATGGCGACAGCGGTTTGATCGCCGGTATCAGCCACCCGATTGGCGGACTCGACCATTTGCTGGCGATGATTGCCGTCGGTTTGTGGGCGGCTCAGCAACAAGGCGCGGCGCGTTGGGCGCTGCCATGTACGTTTGTCGGCACCATGCTGATAGGCGGCATGCTCGGTTTTGAAGGATTGGAATTGCCGGCACTGGAAAGCGGGATTGCTGCGTCGGTGTTGGCGTTGGGCCTGGCCGTAGCGCTGGCAGCGCGTCCGCCGCTGGTGATGGCGGTGGCGGCGACGGCATTGTTTGCGTTGTTCCATGGGGTGGCGCATGGGCTGGAGTTGCCGGACATGTCCAGTCCTTGGGCGTATGCCGCAGGCTTTGTGGCGGCGACTGCTGCGCTGCATGCTGCCGGTTATGCGGTGGTTCGCTTTCTGCCTCAGGCTGCGGCGCCATTGGTGCGTCTTGCAGGCGCGGCGTCGGCGATGACTGGGGCCTGGTTGCTGGCCGGCTGATTTTTTAGCGCCTGTGCTGGCCTCTTCGCGAGCAAGCCCGCTCCCACATTGGATTTGTGCCGTATACAAAACCTGTGGGAGCAGGCTTGCTCGCGAAGGCGGCCTGACAGACACCGTCTCTCTCTGGCCGTGCTCTCCCACACTGGATTTGTGCCGTATACAAAACCTGTGGGAGCGGGCTTGCTCGCGAAGGCGGCCTGACAGACACCGGGTCTCTCTGGCCGTGCTCTCCCACATTGGATTTGTGCTGTATACAAAACCTGTGGGAGCGGGCTTGCTCGCGAAGGCGGCCTGACAGACACCGGGTCTCTAAAGCCCGCTGCTCTGCTACCATGTCGCGCAATCGCCCCTGCCGTGACGACGTCCGCCAATGCCCCATGCTTCCCGCTCCAACTCCCTGCCTGAATTGACCGCCCTGTTCAGCGACGTGCAGCAGCACTTCGTCAACGTGATCGTGCCCCTCTGGCAAGGCCCGGGCTGGAACGCCGACATGGCGTTGCCTTATGAAGCGCTGGACGCCGCGCATCAACCATTGCCACCGCAACGCTATCGGGCGATGGCCTGCGCGCGGCAGCTGTACCTGTTTTCCAGCCTGATCGGGGTTGTGGATAACGCCGAAGTGCGCGCGGCGGCGCTGTTCCGTTCCCTGCAACGGCATTTCCACGACGCCGAGCACGGCGGCTGGTTCTACAGCATCGATCCACAGGGCAAACCGCTGGATCAGCGCAAGGATCTCTACACCCACGCGTTCATCCTGTTTGCCTGCGCACATTACTGGGAAAAGTCCCGTGAGCCGCTGGTGGAGTCGACGCTGAACGCCGCGCTGGAAGTCATCGGCCGACGCTTTGCCACCGGTGATGGCTTGTATGAGGCTTGCCTTGACCGCGACTGGATCACCCTGGAAACCGGCCCGCTGCAAAATCCGTTGATGCATCTGGCCGAAGCCTTCCTCGCCACCCTCGCCGTGCGTGAAGACGCGGCGACGCAACAGGCTTTGCTCGAGTTATGCACAGCCATGCACAAGCGCTTCGTCGACCCGCAACAGGGCGTGTTGATGGAGAAACCGCTGGGCGCTGTGGATAACTGGTACGAGCCGGGGCATCAGTTCGAGTGGTATTTCCTGCTCGAGTCTTCGCCGTTGTTGCGCGGCTCGAAACTGCATACGGCGCTGGATCGGGCGTTTGCGTTTACTGAACATCACGGGGTGGAACAACCGTCAGGCGCGGTGCGGGCGATGCTCGATCTGCGGCAGGATGGGCAGCCGAAGGATTCGACTCAACGAATCTGGGCGCAGGCGGAATATTTGCGTGCGCTGACCTTGCGTCAGGGCAGCGAGGCGGTGGTATTGCGTCAGTTGCAGGCATTGCAGCAGCGTTTTCTGCATGCCGGTGGCTGGCATGAATGCCGGGATGAGTTGGGTGAGGTGAGTCGCAAGGACATGCCTTCTACTACGCCGTATCACCTTGCGACTTGCTATAGCGGCCTGGCTGAATATTTGCGCTGACCGTTACACCGCTTTCGCGAGCAAGCCCGCTCCCACAGGAGAATGCATTCCAAATGTGGGAGCGGGCTTGCTCGCGAATGGCCGTTACACGATCTCTAGGCAATCCACTTTTTGTCGCCGGTAAAACTGATCGTCAACCAGCGCGCTGCGTCCGGTTTGCCCAGCTTCATCGAAATCTCCTCACGCAACGCGTCCAACTGACCGACGCTGCTCAGCGAATAGTCCGCCGGCAACACCACATGAATCTCGATAAACCGTGCCCGTCCGTGTTTCTGCACATACGACACGTAATCATCGAAACCATGCTCGACCTTCGCCGCCTCCATCACCTGACGTACCTGCTCATCCAGCGTATCCGGGGCGATACCCAAAACATCACGCAACGCCGGACCAAGAATCTTGAACGCCGGTGGCAGCATGGTCAGGGCCAATACGATCAGGATCAGCGGATCGACAAACTTCGCCCACTCGCCATAGCCCTGGGACTTGAGCAGCAGCGCCGCGAGGAAACTGATCAACAGGCCAACCGAGAGCATCGCATCCACCAGCCAACTGATGTTGTCGAACTGGATCAGACTGGATTTGAGCTTGCGATTGCGCCGGCGCACATAGAAGAAGTAGCCGAACTCGACCACGGTAAACACTGCCGCGTAGATGATCACCAGGCCCAGTTCGATCTCGCGGCCACCGTTGATGATGCCGAACACACCGTTGAGAAACGCGTAGATGGCGATCAACAGCAGGAAACTGCCTTCGATCAGCAGCACCATCGGCTCCAGATGCCAGAAGCCGAACTGGAAGCGGTGATTACTTTCCTTGGCGATCAACCTGGCAGTGATCAGCATCAGGACTTTGATGAATGTGGCGATCAGCGAAAAAAAGCCATCGAACAGGATGGATTGGGAGCCGGAAACAAAACCGGTGACGATCCCGGCGATCGCCACGGCGAACATCAGGATGGTCGATTGTTTGAGCAGCGACTGCTCACCTCGGTTACTCACTTTAACTCCTCAAAAAACCTTGAAAACCGCAGGGTGCGGTGGGGTTGTTACGAGAGGAGTTTACCTTATCGCCATGTTTTGACCGTTTTGGCCTCTTCGCGAGCAGGCTCGCTCCCACGTTGAAACGCATTCCAATGTGGGAGCGAGCCTGCTCGCGAATGCCTCAACCCGGTCTTAAGCCTTGTTACGCTCGATGGCAAAACCCGCCCAGGTCTGGCTCACCGGCATCAACTCCAGGCTGTTGATGTTGATGTGCGCTGGCGTATTCATCACCCAGAAAATCGTTTCGGCGATGTCCTGCGGCTGGATCGGCTCGGCACCGGCGTAGGTCGCGTTGTAGCGCTCCTGGTCACCGGCAAAGCGCACCAGCGAGAACTCGCTCTCGCACAGCCCAGGCTCGATGTTGCTGACCCGCACGCCCGTGCCCTGCAAATCGCAGCGCAGGTTCAGCGAGAACTGTTTAACGAACGCCTTGGTCGCGCCATACACGTGGCTGCCCGGGTACGGATAGTTACCGGCGATGGAGCCGAGGTTGATGATGCCGGCGCCACGGCCATGGGCGATCAGGCGCGGCAACAGCAGACGGGTGGCATACATCAGGCCTTTGACATTGGTGTCGACCATGGTGTCCCAGTCATCCAGATCGCATTTCGGCGCAGGATCCACACCCAGCGCCAGCCCGGCGTTGTTGATCAGGCCGCGCAGCTTGGCGAACGATGGCGGCAGGTTGGCAATCGCCTCTTCCATCGCCTTGCGGTCACGCACATCGAGCACCAGGCCATGCACTTCAGTCTGCTTCGACAGTTCGGCGCACAGCGCGTTGAGGCGTTCTTCACGACGGCCGGTCAGCACCAGTTTCCAGCCAGCCTCGGCAAAACGACGGGCACAGGCTTCGCCAAAACCGGACGTCGCGCCGGTGATAAACAGGGTGTTGGACATCGTGTTCTCCTTGCTTCGGCCACCGGAGCAGCCCTTGGAATAGAAAATCAGCGGCCAGCATGCCCGGCCCCGCAATCACCGGCAACTCTTCTAACCTGTATAAAAAACAACCAATCGCGGCAACGCTATGTCTGGCGTGGCCTGTAGCCATGTGCACGCACGTTATCCACAGTCCCTTCCACAGTTTCCGGGGGCAAGTGGAAACGCGCAAAGCCGCGCCACACAAGGCTTTGCGGCGCAAATGGAAAGTTTTTTGCTTGACCCTGAAGTGGCAGATGTGCGGGACATGGCATTTTGCACGACCCGGCAATCCCCTCAGTGATTGCGCGAGGCCAGTAATTACGGCCCTTAGCGCGGTCTTTCCAGAGTTTAATCACAGACTTATCCACAGGCTTGCCTCCCTGCAATTACCTGTTCCGGGGTGACTATAAAAAGGTTGACAACGGTGCGTATCGCTATCGTAAAAACGCTTGATCAAAAAACACCCACCACGCTATAAGCCACGGTTTAAAAGGCCTTCAGCCAGCTACTCCCACGTTATTCACAGCCAGCTCCACAGCAAACGGGGACAAGTCAAAACTGTGGAAAAACAGCCATTTGCAGCGTCTATATGTCGCGCTTTGGCAGGTAGCGGAATTTGTTTTCCACAATTTCAAAATCCGCTTGATGTCATGGCTGGATTCCATGTAAGAGCTGCCGCAGGCTGCGATCTTTTGATCTTGCTTTCAAAGATCAAAAGATCGCAGCCTGCGGCAGTTCCTACAGGGTTTTGCAGGATTTTGGAGATGTAAAAAGCCCCGGGACTTGCGTCGCCGGGGCTGTGTGTATCTGGGGATCAGTCAGTGCCCGCCCAGATAGGCGTTACGCACCTCCTCGTTCACCAGCAACTCCTTGCCGGTGCCGGTCAGGCGAATCTCGCCGTTGACCATCACATAGGCCCGATCCGACAGCTTCAACGCATGGTTGGCGTTCTGCTCGACGAGGAAAATGGTCATACCGGTTTTCGCCAGTTCACGTAGCGTCGCGAAGATCTGCTTCACCACGATCGGCGCCAGGCCCAGGCTCGGCTCATCGAGCAGCAACAACTTCGGCCGACTCATCAATGCGCGGGCGATGGCGAGCATTTGCTGCTCGCCGCCGGACATGGTCATCGCTCGTTGGTTACGCCGCTCTTCCAGCCGCGGGAACAGCTCGAACATCCGTTGCATATCCTCTTTGGCGTACTTGTCGCCAATCGGAATGGTGCCCATCAGCAGGTTTTCCTCGACGGTCATGTCGGGGAACACCCGCCGGCCTTCCGGCGACTGGGCGATACCGTTGGAGGCGATGTAGTGCGAGGACTTGTGGGTAATGTCGACGCCTTGATAAAGGATCTGCCCACTCGCCGCCCGTGGCTGGCCAAAGATCGACATCAGCAACGTCGACTTGCCCGCACCGTTGGAGCCGATCAGGCTGACGGTTTCGCCTTCGTTGATCTGCAGCGAAACGCCCTTGAGGGCCTGGATCGGGCCGTAGAACACGTCCAGGTTTTTCAGTTCGAGGATCGGTTGGCTCATACCAGTTCCTCTTCGTCTGCGCCCAGGTAGGCCGCGATCACTTTCGGATCGTTACGGATGGCTTCAGGCCCGCCTTCGGCGATAACGACGCCGTGGTCCAGCACCACGATGTGGTCGGAAATGCTCATGACCATGCCCATGTCGTGTTCGATCAGCACCACGGTCAGATCATGCTCGTCGCGCAGCAGCCGGATCATCGCGCTCAGCGCTTCGGTTTCCTGAGGGTTGAGGCCGGCGGCCGGTTCGTCGAGGCAGATGATCTGCGGCCGCGTGCACATGGCCCGGGCAATCTCCAGACGGCGTTGCTGGCCGTAAGAGAGTTCACCGGCCAGACGGTTGGCGCAGTCCACCAGATCGACCACTTCCAGCCAGTAGAACGCGCAATCGAGTGCGTCGCTTTCGACCTTGCGATAGCCCTTGGTGTTGAGGATGCCGGCGAGCATGTTGCGGTTGACCCACATGTGTTGGGCCACCAGCAGGTTTTCCAGCACCGACATTTCCTTGAACAGGCGAATGTTCTGGAAAGTCCGCGCCAGGCCTGCACGGTTAACCAGGTGAGTCCCACCGAACATCTTGTAGTACATACGACTGAGGAAGGATTTCGGCGAAACAAAATCGGTCGGCTTGAACGACTCGCCCAACAACTGGATGACGTTGGTCTGCTGGCCACGCACGTTGAGTTCGATCTTGCCGCCAGAGGCCTTGTAGAACCCGGTCAGGCAGTTGAACACCGTGGTCTTGCCGGCGCCGTTGGGGCCGATCAGGGCGAAGATCGAATTGCGTTTGACCTTCAGGCTGACATCGCTCAAGGCCTTGATGCCGCCGAAATGCATCATCAGTTTTTCAACAGAGAGTACGACTTCACTCATGGCGCAGTCCTCTCATAGTGAATGGCACCTTTGCGTGGAGTGACCCCGGTACGGCTGATGCGAATCAGCCCGCGTGGTCGCCAGATCATCATCAACACCATCAGGATGCCGAACAGCAGCACGCGATACTCGGCGAAGCTGCGCAGCAGTTCCGGGGCGACGGTCAACACGAAGGCTGCGATCACCACGCCGATGGTCGAACCCATGCCGCCGAGCACGACGATGGCGAGGATCAGCGCCGATTCGAAGAAGGTGAACGAGGTCGGGTTGACGAAGCCTTGATACGTGGCAAAAAACACCCCGGCCAGACCGGCAGTCGAGGCACCGATGGTGAACGCCGAAAGCTTGACCAGTACGTGGTTAAGGCCCATCGAACGGCAGGCAATCTCGTCTTCACGCAGTGCTTCCCAGGCACGCCCCACAGGCATTTTCACCAGACGATGCTTGATGTACAGCACGGCCAGTACCACCAGGAACAACACCGCGTAGATGAAATAATACTTCACGTCCGGGTTGTAGGCGATGCCGAAGAACTCGTGAAACGGCACCCCGCCATCCTTGGCCCGCTTGCCGAATTCCAGACCGAAGAACGTCGGCAGTGGCGCCGGCATACCGTTCGGGCCACCGGTCAGGGACAGCCAGTTGTTGAGGACCAGGCGAATGATTTCACCGAAGCCCAGGGTCACGATCGCCAGATAGTCGCCGTGCAGGCGCAGTACCGGGAAACCGAGGATGCAGCCGGCCAGCCCCGCCGTGATCGCCGCCAGCGGCAGCACCGTCCAGAAGCCCAGGCCGAGGTACTGGTAACCAAGCGCCAGACCGTAAGCACCGATGGCGTAGAACGCCACGTAACCGAGGTCGAGCAGACCGGCAAGACCGACCACGATATTCAGCCCCAACCCGAGCAGCACGTAGATCAAGCCAAGGATGACCACGCCCAGCAGATAGGAGTTGGAAACGAACGGCACCGCCACAGCAATCACAATCAGCAGCGGGATGATCCAGCGCAGGCTTGATTTGTGATCGGCCGGCAGCACATGCACACCGGAACCGGTGCTCTCGAATCCGTCGAGAATCTTCAGGCCCTTGGGCGTTTGCAAAAACAGGCTGAGGGCAAACCGGCCGACCATGACGATGCCGATAATCCACGCCACGCGGGTCGTCTCGAGGTTGAAGCTGTAACCGTCGAGCACCACGCCGACAATCGGGCCGAATACGATCAGGGCAATCAGGCCGGCCAGAATCGCCTCAACCAGGCTTTTTTTGATATCGATGTTTTTTTGAGTGGTTGAAGACATCGCTTACACCTTCGACACAAGAGGACGGCCCAACAGGCCCTGCGGCCGGAAGACCAGAACAAGTACGAGCAGCGAGAAGCTGAACACGTCTTTGTAGTCGGAGTTGACCAGACCGGAGAACAGCGACTCGGAGATCCCGAGGATGATCCCGCCGAGCATGGCCCCGGGCAGCGAACCGATCCCGCCGAGCACCGCCGCGGTGAACGCCTTGATGCCGATAATGAAGCCGGCATAGAAGTCGAAAGTGCCGTAGTTCATGGTGATCAGCACGCCGGCCAATGCCGCCATGGCCGCACCGATGATGAACACGTAGGAAATCACCCGGTCGGTGTTGATCCCCAGGATCGAGGCCATCTTGCGGTCTTGCTGAGTGGCGCGGCACATGCGGCCGAGCTTGGTGTACTTGATCACGTAGGTCAGCAGGCCCATGCCCACAAACGCCGCGATCAGAATGAACACCTTGGTGTAGGTCAGTTGCACGAAGCCCGTGCCGACTTCGACTCGCCACGCACCGGTCAGCAGGGTTGGCACGCCCTGTTGTTTGGCGCCTTGGGCAATCTGTGCATAGTTTTGCAGGATCAGGGAGATACCGATGGCGCTGATCAGCGGTGCCAGTCGGGTGGAGTTGCGCAGGGGTTTGTAGGCAACACGCTCGATGACCCAGCCATACACCGCCGTGACGACGATGGTGAAGATCAGCGTGCCGAGCATCAGCAGCGGGAAGGATTCGATACCGAAGTACGCCAGCAGCGCCAGACTGATTGCCGCCAGGTAAGCGGAAATCATATAAACCTCGCCATGGGCGAAGTTGATCATGCCGATGATGCCGTAGACCATTGTGTAGCCGATGGCGATCAGGCCATAGACCGACCCGAGGGTCAGGCCGTTGACCAGTTGCTGCAGGAAAATACCATCCATAACGCAATCTCACGCAGTGAGAACCTGCACACCCTGAGGTGTGCGGCTCTTCTAGGAAAAATACAGATTTACGTCGGAGTAATGTCAGCCACGATCCGCCCGTCCCACACCGTTCCTGTGGGAGCGAGCCTGCTCGCGAATGCGGTCGATCATTCAACACATGTGTTGGCAGTCATTCCGTCTTCGCGAGCAGGCTCGCTCCCACATTGGATTGGTGGGGTTCAAACGATCACGTCAGCCCTTACTTCTGTTTTTCCAGCTGGTGATATTTGCCGTCCTTGTCCCACTGGTAAACCACGTAGTCGGAGACTTTCAGGTCGCCCTTGGAGTCCCAGGTCTTCTCGCCCATGACGGTCTTGACCGGGTTTTTCTTCAGCCATGCAGCGGCTTCTTCGCCCTTGTTGGACTTGGCGCCGTTGAAGGCGGCAGCCAGGGTCTGGACCGAGGCGTAGGCGTACAGGGTGTAGCCTTCTGGTTCGGTGCCGGCCTTGCGGAACGCGTCTACCACGGTCTTGCTGTCTGGCAGCAGGCGTGGGTCGGCGCCGAAGGTCATCAGTACGCCATCGACGAATTGTGGGCCGCCAGCGGTGGTGACCAGTTCGTCAGTGACGATGCCGTCATCGGACATGAACTTGACGTCTTTCAGGCCCTGCTCACGCAGTTGGCGCACCAGCGGGCCGGCTTCCGGGTGCAGACCACCGAAGTAGACGACATCGGCGCCAGCGCCACGGATTTTGGTAACGATGGTGCTGAAGTCTTTTTCACCACGGGTCAGGCCTTCATACAGGACCGGAGTGACGCCGCGCTTGACCAGTTGTGCCTTGGTGGCATCCGCCAGACCCTGGCCATAAGTGTCTTTGTCGTGCAGCACGACAACCTTTTTGCCCTTGAGCACGTCGACGATGTAGTCACCGGCGACGATGCCTTGCTGGTCATCACGCCCGCACATACGGAACATGGCGCTCAGGCCACGCTCGGTCACCTGTGGGTTGGTGGAACCCGGGGTGATCGCGATGATGCCGGCTTCGTCGTAGATTTCCGACGCTGGAATGGTCGAAGAGGAGCAGAAGTGGCCGACCACACCGGCAACTTTCTGGTTGGTGAGGTCCTTGGCGACCGTTACGGCCTGCTTCGGTTCGCAGGCGTCATCGCCCTTGACCAGTACGATTTTCTCCCCGTTGACGCCGCCCGCCGCGTTGACTGCGTCCGCCGCTGCCTGTGCACCCTTCATGTACTGCTCGCCAAATGCCGCGTTGGCGCCCGTCATTGGACCCGCTACACCGATTTTCACATCAGCTTGAGCAAACGCAGAAACACCCAACGCAGTAGCCACTGCGAGGGCCAGAAAGCCTTTCTTGTAAAACGTCTGGGACATGAGGTGGTGCTCCAAGGTTTTTTTTAATTGGCACTGCGACTTCACTTCTCTTGATGCTCAGAGCAAGGGCCGTGCCATCGGTTTTTTATTCTTCAAAAAGTCGCTGCTTTCTTGTTATTTCGACTGTTTCGTTCCCATTTTCATTGGGCGTGCAACCGTCTAAACCGCGGAAGGTGAAACCATTTATTTTTTCAGGCGCAACCCGCACGCGCCATCATTGCAACCGCGGCGCCAAACGACGTGCAACCAGCCTGTAACAGCCCGCGTCACCGAACTGCACACTGCTGGTGCGGGACTGCTACAACCCGCACCATTACAGGCTAGTCGCTGCATCGAAAAGCGCTGCTTCCAGCAACATATTTCAACACTCAAATGACGATGCGCAGGCACTGGCCTGCGTGATACAGCGAGAACCCGGCCTCGTACAGACAACTGCGCAAGCCCACACCGCTCAAGGGCTGCATCGGTGCAAAGGGAATCGGCAGGGCCTGCAGATTTGTGTCACACAGGTAGTCGGCGAACGCCTTGCCGACCACGGTGCCGGTGGTCACGCCACGGCCGTTGTAGCCGGTAACCGCCACCAGACCGGGTGCCGGTTCGAACAGCCGCATCAAGTGATCGGGCGTGAACGCAATGCGCCCGGTCCAGGTGCACTCCCACTCGACGGGTTTCAAATTGGGGAAGTAATGCTGCTGCACCCGGTCGGCCCAGGCCTTGAGGAACCAGGTGGGTTTCTGATTGCCGTTGCCGAGGCTGCCAAGCAACAAGCGCCCTTCCTTGTCACGGCGGATGCTGCTCAATACCTGACGGGTGTCCCACGAGCCCTGCCCGCCCGGAAGAATTTCCTGCGCGGCGTCTTCGGTCAGCGGCACCGAGGCGACCTGATAGTAGTAACCGGGGAAGAAGTTGCGCTTGAGCTCGGTCCAGTCGCCTTCGGTGTAGGCGTTGGAGGCGATGACCACCTGCTCGGCCAGTACCGAGCCGTGCTCGGTCTGCACCGACCATTTCTGCCCTACGCGTTCGAGACGGATGACCGGGGAATGATCGAACATCTGCCCGCCCAGTCCGATCACCGCGTTGGCCAGCCCGGTGACATAAGCCATCGGATTGAGCGTCCCGGCACGACGGTCAAGCAGAGCGGCGGCAATCTTTTGCGTGCCGGTGGCTTGCTCGCAGGCCTTGCCAGTCAATAATTCGACCGTTGCGCCGCGGCGCTTCCATTGTTGCTCGCGACTGCGCAGATCCGCTTCGCCCTTGGCGTTGTGTGCCATGTGCAGGGTGCCTTCGCGGCGCAACTGGCAATCAATGTTGTACTTATCCACAAGGCTGAACACCAGCGCCGGTGCCGCACCGAGCATGCGGTTGAGCTGGCTGCCGACCTCCAGGCCGAACCCGGCTTCGATCTCGTCCGGCGGGATCCACATCCCGGCGTTGACCAGCCCGACGTTGCGTCCGGAACCGCCGTGACCGGCGCGATGGGCTTCCAGCACGCAGACCGTCTTGCCCTTTTCCAACAGATGCAGCGCCGCCGACAACCCGGTGAACCCGGCGCCGATCACGCAGACATCGACTTTGACTTCACCCTTGAGCGCCGTGTTATCGGGCCTTTGCGGCGTAAGTTGTTCCCACAGACATTCTTCGCGTAACGGCATTGCCAGACTCCAACAGAAACCTAACAAACACTGCATACCCTGTGGGAGCGAGCCTGCTCGCGAAAGCGGTATATCAGTCAACATCTATGTCGACTGACCCACTGCATTCGCGAGCAGGCTCGCTCCCACAAGGGGATCTCCACCTGACCGAAGGACTCAATCGAAGGTAATGCCCTGCGCCAGTGGCAGCTCCAGCGAATAGTTCACGGTATTGGTCTGGCGGCGCATGTACGCGCGCCATGCATCCGAACCCGACTCACGACCGCCACCGGTCTCTTTCTCGCCACCAAACGCGCCGCCGATTTCCGCGCCGCTCGGGCCGATGTTGACGTTGGCAATGCCGCAGTCGCTGCCGATCGCCGACATGAACTGCTCGGCCTCGCGCACATCGGTGGTGAAGATGCACGACGACAGGCCTTGCGGTACCGCGTTGTTCAGGCGCAGCGCTTCCTGGAAGTCGTTGTAGCCGACCACATACAGAATCGGCGCGAAGGTTTCGCTGCAGACCACATCGCTCTGCTCCGGCATTTCCACAATCGCCGGCGAGACGTAGTACGCGTGCGGGAACTGCTCCTCCAGTTGACGCTTGCCGCCAAACACCCGGCCGCCCTCGCTCAACGCCTGCTCCAGGGCATCCTGCATGTTTTCGAAGCTGTGTTTGTCGATCAGCGGACCGACCAGATTGCCTTCCAGCGGATGGCCGATACGCACTTTGGCGTACGCGGCTTTGAGGCGGCTGACGATTTCTTCTTTCACCGATTCATGGGCGATCAGGCGACGCAGCGTGGTGCAGCGCTGACCGGCGGTGCCGACCGCGCTGAACAGGATGGCGCGCACGGCCATGTCCAGATCGGCGCTCGGGCCGAGGATCATCGCGTTGTTGCCGCCCAATTCAAGGATGCTGCGGGCAAAACGCGCGGCGACTTTCGGCGCGACTTCGCGGCCCATGCGGGTGCTGCCGGTGGCGCTGATCAACGCGACACGCGGGTCATCGACCAGCGCTTCACCAGCGTCACGGCCACCGATGATCACTTGGCACAGGTTTGCCGGGGCATCAGTGAAATTCTTCACCACGCGGTCGAACAGCGCCTGACAGGCTAGCGCCGTCAGCGGGGTTTTCTCCGACGGTTTCCATACCACCGGGTTGCCGCAGACCAGCGCCAGCGTGGTGTTCCACGCCCACACCGCGACCGGGAAGTTGAACGCACTGATCACGCCAACCACGCCCAGCGGATGCCAGGTCTCCCGCATGTGGTGGCCCGGGCGCTCGGAGGCAATGGTCAAACCGTACAACTGGCGCGACAGACCGACGGCGAAGTCACAGATGTCGATCATCTCCTGCACTTCACCCAAACCTTCCTGAGTGATCTTACCGGCCTCCCACGACACCAGCTCGCCAAGATCCGCCTTGTACTCGCGCAGCACTTCACCGAATTGACGCACCAGTTCACCGCGACGCGGGGCCGGCACCTTGCGCCATGCCTCGAACGCATGATCTGCGCGACTGATGTGCTGCTCGACTTCGGCCGGGCCTTCCCAGTTCACGGCGGCGATGCGGCTGCCGTCGATCGGCGAATGCACCGGCACTTTGCCGTTCTGATAAAGGGCCGGGTTCACACCAAGACGATCAAGCAATGCGGCAACCATGGGTCACTCCTCAAGCAAAAAACTGAATGTGTGCGGTCGCCATTTCACGACCGGGCAGGCCTTTAGTTGTAGCGTCAGTACGGCGAGGCAACAAACGACCTTTACGCGAGATATCATTCCGTTTATTCATGCTGCGCATAGAAAGACAAGAAAAGGATCCGCCATGCTGAACAAACGCCACTTGCCATCGATCACCGCGCTGCAGTGCTTCGAGGCCGTGACCCGGCACCTGAGTTTTACCCGGGCTGCCGAGGAACTGAACCTGACCCAGAGCGCAGTCAGTAAACAGGTCGCGCAGCTTGAGGAATTGTTGCAGCACTTGTTGTTCCGTCGGGTACGCCGCCGCTTGCAGATGACCCCGGCCGGGGATTTGTACTTGGTGGAGGTCAGAAAAATCCTTACCCAGGTTGAGATGTCGACGCATTACCTGCGTTCCTACGGCGGTGAGACCGAAGTCCTGCGGGTTTCCACACCCTCGACCTTCGGCGCCCGCTGGCTGGTGCCACGCTTGAAAGGCTGGCGCTTGCGCCATCCGTCAATCCATCTGGATTTGTGCAACGAGCAGGAGGCGGACGATTTGCTCCAAGGGCGCAGCGATCTGGCGTTCTACTACGGCCAGGGTTCGCGCCCCGGCACCGAATGCCTGAAGCTGTTCGGCGAAGAGCTGGTGCCGGTCTGCGCGCCGGGCAGTCTGCCTGATACGCCGTTCACTGATCCGACGCAACTCACCGATCTGGTGCTGCTGCAAAATGCGTCGCGCCCGCAAGCGTGGCACGACTGGTTCGACAGTCAGGGCTACCAGACCGAGCACAGCTACCACGGGCCGCGTTTCGAAACCTTCTATATGTGCATTCGCGCGGCGCAAGTCGGCTGCGGCGTGGCGTTGCTGCCACGGTTTCTGGTGGAAGAGGAATTGGCCGACGGCAAACTGGTCATTCCCTGGCAGCATGCAATGCCCAGCACCGACGCCTATTACCTGGCGTACCCAGAACACGCGGCGGAAGTGCCCAAAGTGCGCGACTTCGTAAAGTGGATGCTGGAGCAGATCGACAATCCGAATGACTGACCCGATTGAAAACTGTGGGAGCGAGCCTGCTCGCGAAGAGGCCGGCACATTCAGTATCAATGTTGACTGAAATGACGCCTTCGCGAGCAGGCTCGCTCCCACAAGGTTCTGCAGTGATCTAAAAAATTACTGGCAATCTTCGTCGCTGATATGCGCCACTAGCGCCATTGATTGAGACCGCGCAACGGCGCGGCGCACCTGGAGACCCCGTTATGAGCGAGAGCGTGTTTGCCGATCGCATCGTGCAGAACCTGCTCGACACCGACTTCTACAAGCTGACGATGATGCAGGCGGTGCTGCACAACTACCCCAACGTCGAAGTCGAATGGGAGTTTCGTTGCCGTAACAGCGAGGATCTGCGCCCGTATCTGGCCGAGATCCGCTATCAGATCGAGCGTCTGGCCGAGTTGAGCCTGAGTGCCGATCAGTTGAGTTTTCTTGAGCGCATCAGCTTCCTCAAACCGGACTTCCTGCGTTTCCTCGGCCTGTTCCGCTTCAACCTGCGCTACCTGCATACGGGCATCGAGAACGGCGAGTTATTCATCCGCCTGCGTGGGCCATGGTTGCACGTGATCCTCTACGAAGTGCCGCTGCTGGCGATCGTCAGCGAGGTGCGCAACCGCTATCGCTACCGCGAAACCGTGCTTGAGCAGGCACGTGAGCAACTCTATCGCAAGTTCGACTGGCTGACCGCTAACGCCTCGGCCGATGAGTTATCGCAATTGCAGGTCGCCGATTTCGGCACCCGCCGCAGGTTTTCCTACCGCGTGCAGGAAGAAGTGGTCAACGTGCTCAAGCACGATTTCCCTGGGCGCTTCGTCGGCACCAGCAACGTGCACTTGTCCCGCGAGCTGGACATGAAACCGCTGGGCACCATGGCCCACGAGTGGATCATGGCGCATCAGCAACTTGGCCCACGGCTGATCGACAGCCAGATCGCCGCACTTGACTGCTGGGTGCGCGAGTACCGGGGTTTGCTGGGCATCGCCCTGACCGACTGCATCACCACCGATGCCTTCCTCGGTGATTTCGACCTGTTCTTCGCCAAGCTTTTCGATGGCTTGCGCCACGATTCCGGTGACCCTGTGGCCTGGGGTGAAAAATGCATCGCCCACTATCACAAGCTCGGCATCGATCCGATGAGCAAGACCCTGGTGTTCTCCGACAGCCTGACCCTGCCCAAGTCGCTGGAAATATTCCGCGCGCTGCACGGTCGGATCAACGTGAGCTTCGGCATCGGCACCAACCTCACTTGTGATATTCCGGGTGTCGAACCGATGAGCATCGTGCTTAAAATGACCGCCTGCAACGGCCAAGCGGTGGCGAAGATCTCCGACGAGCCAGGCAAGACCCACTGCAAAGACCCGAATTTTGTTGCCTATTTGCGACACGTTTTCCAGGTTCCTGCCGATTCCAGTCTATCTAGCAAGGAGTGAATTCATGCAAGCCGTACAGCGTGAGATTGCTGAACAGCTCAAGGTGCAACCGCCGTTTGCCGACTACAAGGCACTCGAAGCGGAAGTCGCCCGACGTATCCGCTTTATTCAGGATTGCCTGGTCAATTCCGGGCTCAAGACGCTGGTGCTCGGTATCAGCGGCGGCGTCGACTCGCTGACCGCAGGCCTGTTGGCCCAGCGCGCGATGCGCGAACTGCGTGATCAAACGGGCGACCAAAGCTACAAGTTCATCGCCGTGCGCCTGCCGTACGAAACCCAGTTTGACGAACACGACGCCCAAGCCTCGGTGGACTTCATCGCCCCGGACGAACGCCACACGGTCAATATCGGCCCGGCGGTGAAATCGCTGGCCGCAGAAGTGGCGGCGTTTGAAGGCAAGCATGCAGTGTCGGTGGATTTCGTGCTCGGCAACACCAAGGCGCGGATGCGTATGGTGGCCCAGTACACCATCGCTGGCGCTGCCCACGGTCTGGTAATTGGTACTGACCATGCGGCAGAAGCGGTGATGGGGTTCTTCACCAAATTCGGTGACGGCGCTTGCGACCTGGCCCCGCTCAGCGGTCTGGTGAAAAACCAGGTTCGCGCAATTGCCCGCAGCTTCGGCGCGCCCGAGTCGCTGGTGGAAAAAGTCCCGACTGCCGACCTTGAGGACCTTTCCCCGGGCAAGCCCGACGAAGCCTCCCACGGCGTGACCTATGCCGAGATTGATGCCTTCCTGCACGGCGAGCCGGTGCGTCAGGAAGCGTTCGACATCATCGTGAACACCTACAACAAAACCCATCACAAGCGCGTCATGCCGTTCGCGCCTTGATTGGCGATGGAATGAAAAAGCCCGCTGAGGAGTGATCCTCAGCGGGCTTTTCTTTGGCCATTGCATTGATTGATGCTGATGGCCCCTTCGCGAGCAGGCTCGCTCCCACAGGTTTTGTGTCGGTCACACATTTTGTGGGCAACCGGGACACGATGGGAGCGAGCCTGCTCGCGAAGAACGATGACGCGGTGAACCTGCTTACTTGACCGTAATGGTGCCTTTCATCATCGAGATGTGGCCCGGGAACGAGCAGAAGAAACCGTAGCCGCCGTCCGCTACCTTGGACACGTCGAAGGTCACCGAGTCGGTTTCCTTGGCGCCGATGATTTTGGTGTGGGCGATGACACGTGCGTCACCTTCCTTCAGGTAGTTCTTGTCGATACCGGCAGCCAGGCCATCGGTGGCGATCGGCTGCATGTCAGCTTCTTTGCTGATCACCAGGTTATGGCCCATGACGTTCTTCGGCAGGCTGCCGGAGTGGGTCAGTTCGACGGTGAAAGTCTTGCAGCTCTTGTCGATCACGATTTCCTTGGTGTTGAAGGACATCTGATCGGTGGAGTCAACGGTGGTTTTGCACTCGGCAGCCATCAATTGGCTGCTGGCCAGCGCCAGCAGGGATACCGCAACAACTTTGGAAAACATGGTGAATCTCCAAGGCAGGGTTAACAAAATCACGAATGGTGGAAAGACTGCCTGAATTCTTCGCAAGTTCCTATGACTTGAGTCAAAAATTGTATACAACTTTCAGGCTATGACACTCATCGACACAATCTAACGGTCAGATCACGCGGCTGAACCTATGATCGAGCCATCCCATTGAGACGGAGTGCCTGTCATGTTCTTTAACGGTCTGTTGTGCAGTTTGCTCGCCGCCTACGCCTGTGGCGCCAGCGGAACCTTTGAATCGCCAGAACGCGAAGTCTAGACCTTGGATCGAGGCCTGCCAGCCGTTACCCTGTGACGGATTGACCCAGGAGGAAGGCATGTCTCTGAAATCCGTTTGTGTATTTTGCGGTGCCAACGCCGGCACTGATCCGGCTTATACCGAAGCCGCCAAAGCCCTTGGCCGGGCCCTGGCCGAGCGCAAGTTGACGCTCGTTTACGGCGGTGGCGCCGTGGGTTTGATGGGCATCGTTGCCGATGCCGCACTGACCGCTGGCGGGGAAGTGATCGGCATCATCCCGCAAAGCCTGATGGACAAGGAAATCGGCCATAAGAGCCTGACGCGCCTGGAAGTGGTCGACGGCATGCACGCCCGCAAGGCGCGGATGGCCGAACTCAGCGATGCGTTTATCGCGTTGCCCGGCGGCCTTGGCACGCTGGAAGAGTTGTTCGAAGTCTGGACCTGGGGCCAGCTCGGCTACCACGGCAAGCCGCTGGGCCTGCTGGAAGTGAACGACTTTTACAGCAAACTCACAGCTTTTCTTGACCATATCGTCGGCGAAGGCTTCGTTCGCGCGCCACACCGTGACATGCTGCAAGTGAGCGAATCACCGCAAACCCTGCTCGAGTCCCTCGATAACTGGAAGCCGACCGTCACGCCAAAGTGGGTCGACCAAAAACCCGGCTAACCGCCGGGCACAGATACAGGGCAGAATACGCGCCGCTCAACCTCACCTTCGACCCAAGAGGATCGCCCATGGCCAAACCCAATTACTCCTTCGCCAAACGTCAACGAGACCTGGAAAAGGAAAAGAAGAAAGAGGAAAAGCTTCAGCGCAAGAAACAAGTAGCTGAAGAAGCGGCACTGAACCCTGACGGTGAAGTGGCGACGCAAGATGATGTTGATGCAACCGATGCGACTGAAACACCGAAAGATCAGGCGCCCGACGCCTGAACCCCACCGGGTTTGATGATCGAATCAGACCCTGCGGATTTGTGACGGGGCTGGCAGTTTCACTGCCGGCCCTCACAGACCTTCCCCCTTCCCAAGCACACCCAAATTCCCATGTGGGAGCGAGCCTGCTCGCGAAGGCGGTGTATTTAGCCACACATGATTTGACTGACCTGACGCTTTCGCGAGCAGGCTCGCTCCCACATTTGATCTCTATTCGTCCAGTGGCATCACCGTGACCCGCACTTCGGGATCATGGCTGCCGCCGCCAAGAATCACCCCGCGCAACGGCGACACATCGGAAAAATCCCGCCCCCACGCCAACGTAATGTGCTCCAGCCCCGGCTGCACATTGTTGGTCGGATCGAAATCCACCCAGCCCAGTACCGGACAAAACACCGACACCCAGGCATGTGACGCATCAGCGCCGATCAGCCGTGGCTGCCCCGGTGGTGGCTGGGTCAGCAGATAACCGCTGACATAACGCGCCGCCAACCCTCGGGAACGCACGCAGGCGAGCATCAAATGCGCGAAGTCCTGACACACTCCACGCCGCCGCTCCAGCACTTCTACCAACGGTGTCGCCACTTGGGTCGCCTCGGCATCGAAGGTGAATTCGCTGAAGATCTTCTGCATCAACGCCTGCACACCCAGCAGTAACGGCCGGCCGGGTGGGAAACAGCTTTGCGAGAACTCGACGAAGCTACGCTTCAAATGCACGTAGGGTGACTGGAATCGATAGCGGCAAGCCTCAAGCAATTCAGCGCCGAGCGGCTGACTGCTGTAGGTCAGCGCATTGCGCGTCAGTTCCCACGCGGGGGACTGGTTGAAATCCAGCTGCGGTCGCGCCAGCACTTCAACAGTGAGTCGGGCGTTGACCTGCAACTCATCATGCGGACGCTCGAACGCAAGTCGGGTCAGCGGATTGCCGAACACATCCAGTTCATCGCGACGCGCCGTTGGCTCCGGGCTGATCAGCAACTGCTGCTCGGTGCAGCGCTGCCAACTGCATTCACGCGGCCACAGATGCGCCAATTGCTGCGCCAGGGAAACCGGGCTGTCGTAGTGGTAACAGGTGTCGTGGAGGATCTGGTAATGCGCGTTCATCAGACGGACACCGTGCGCTGGCTGACATCATCGACGTGGGCGAAATGGCGCAGGGCCAGGCGATCGGACACCTGGCCGCTGGCCTCGGCGATCTCTTGCAGCAGGTCCGCCAGACCATCAAGGGCCGCACGCACGCTGGATTCGCCGAACAACGGGTTCTCCAGACACCCCAGATCGAACCGCGCCAGACGCTCGACCAGATGCGCCAGTCCGGCCTCACGAGGCACGCCGAAATCATCGTTCAAGCGTTTCAACGTGCGCGTGACCAGTTTCAACTGGAACAACACCGCATGCGGGTTCTGCTCATCAAGCAGTAACAGGTCGAGTACCGGAATCAATTGCGCCACCGCCAGATAGCGCGAGCGGTAGGTAATGCTGCTGTTACCCAGTTCCAGCAGCCATTCCAGGCCAGCCTGGTCGAACGCGCCCGCGCCGCGCAGAAACGCCGCAAGACTGCTGCTGAGAAATTGCAGACGCTCGATACGGCGACCGATCATCAGAAAGCGCCAGCCTTCGTCGCGGGTCATGTCGTCCAGGGCAAACCCGGACAGCGCCGCCAGCGACATCACCAGACGGTTGAGAAAATCCAGCAACTCGCCGAAATCCGGCTCATCGGTATCCAGTTCCGTGGCTTCGCGTTGCAACTCCACCAGGGCCTGCCAGTTCTCCCGGGAGAGTTTGCCGCGCACCTGCGAGGCTGCCCACTGCAAGCGTTGCAGGTTGGAGCGCAGGCTGAACGACCAGTCTTCGCCGAGCAGCGCCGCCAGCAGGCGCTCCGGTAGCTCACCCTCGTCCGGCAACAGCGCCAGCCGCTCGCCAAGATCGACAGCCGCCAACAGCGCTTGCGGATCATCACCATCGACATAGCGCGTGAGCATGATCCGCAGCAGCCGCGCGCTGTCGTCGCAACGTTCGCAATAACGACCGAACCAGAACAGGTTTTCCACCACCCGCGAAGGCAGGTAAGGGTCGCGCCGCACCAGATCGTGTACACCGACGTTGCGCTGAGCCTTCCATTGTTCGCCGCTTGGCGGCCGATCGCCCAATACCCAGGTGTCTTTGCTCGCCCCGCCGCGCTGCATCGAGACCACCTCGGCATCGGCTTCGGCGGCCACCCGGGTCAGCCCGCCGGGCAGCACCCGATAGCCGTCACGGCTGGCCACCGCGTACATACGCATACCGATGGCCCGGGGTTGCAGTTGACCGTCCTCGGCCTGCCAGATCGGCGCCTGGGACAGCTGGGCCAATTCTTGCGCGACATACGCATACGGTCGCGCCTGCATGCGCTCGGCAAGCGATTGACGCTGGTTTTCACTCAGATCACGGCCGAATACCGGTGCGAAGCTTTGCGAGGGGAAAGCAGGCTTGATCAACAGTTCAGGCAGTTTTTCCAGTGCTTGTGCCAACACAGGCGCCTCCCCACACCACCAGGTCGCAATGGACGGCAGGATCAGCTCTTCGCCAAACAGAAACTGGTTGATCTTCGGTAAAAAGCCCAGCAAACCGGGTGATTCGAGCACGCCACTGCCGAGTGCGTTGGCCACCAGCACCCGGCCCTGCCGCACCGCCTCGAGCAACCCGGGTACACCGAGTGCGGAATCGGTGCGCAGCTCCAGTGGATCGCAGAAGTCGTCGTCGAGCCGGCGCATGATCGCGTGCACCCGGCGCAGGCCACTGAGGGTTTTCAGATAGACCGTGGCATCGCGCACCGTGAGGTCGCCACCCTCCACCAGCGGATAACCGAGCTGACGGGCGAGATAAAGATGTTCGAAATAGCTTTCGTTGAAGCGCCCCGGCGTCAGCAACACCACCAGCGGCGCGTCGCCATCGCTGGGTGCCTGCCGGGCGAGGGTTTCCTGCAACGTGCGGAAGAAGCCGGCCAGATGCTGCACCTTCAGATCACGGTACAACTCCGGGAAGGCGCGGGACACGATGGTGCGGTTTTCCAGCGCATAACCGGCGCCCGAAGGGGCTTGCGTGCGATCGGCCGTCACCCACCAGCGGCCGTCCGGCGTGCGCGCAAGATCCACCGCGTACAGATGCAGAAACGCCTCTTCCGGCGGAGCGATGCCCTGACAGGGCCAGAGGAAGTTGTTGTGGCCGAAGACTAGTTCTGCCGGCAGCAGGCCTTCTCTGATCAAACGTTGCGGCCCGTACAGATCCGCCAGCACGGCATTGAGCAGGCGCGCACGCTGAGCAATCCCCGCCGACAATTGCTGCCACTCATCTGCTGCAATCACATGCGGCAGCAAGTCCAGCTCCCATGGTCGATCGGCGCCCTTGGGGTCGGCATAGACGTTGTAAGTAACGCCGTTTTCCTGAATCTGCCGGGCCAGCAACGCCTGACGCTGCAGCAGTTGCGCCGGGGTGCTGCGCTGCAGTTGATCGAACAGCCGCCGCCAGTGCGCACGCACTTCGCCGCTGTCGTTGAGCAGTTCGTGATAAGTGCCCGCCGTCAGCGGGTAGCGGTCTAGCAGGTCAGGCATGGAAAGCTCGGCAGACAGCAGTGAACGGTCAGACTAACGCAGGCACATGACGCGCGGATATACGAAAAATCCGCGCGTCGCGCAGGACTTAGAAACGTCGTAAATCGAGTGTCATCGGTAGCTCGTCGGAGATTGTCAGATCGGGTATGGGAAGTTTCCCCGGTGTGTGTCCGATCCGGAAGAAGCGCGCCATGCGCCGGCTCTCCGCTTCGTTAGCGTTGACCGGCAACGTTTGGTAATTACGCCCGCCCGGATGGGCGACGTGGTACTGGCAGCCACCCAGCGAACGCGCCATCCAGGTATCGAGCAGGTCGAATACCAGCGGCGCGTGTACCGGGATGGTCGGTTGCAGACAGTTGGCCGGTTGCCAGGCGCGGTAACGCACACCGGCGACAAACTCGCCGACCCGCCCGGTCGGATGCAACGGCACGGGGATGCCGTTGCAGGTCAGCAGATAACGCTGCGGTGGCAAGCCCTTGAGCTTGACCTGCAAACGCTCCAGCGATGAATCGACGTAACGCACCGCGCCGCCCGCCGCGCCCTCCTCGCCCAGCACATGCCACGGCTCGAGCGCCTGACGCAGCTCCAGTTCGATGCCGTTGACCGCGTAGTCGCCGACCTTGGGGAAACGAAACTCCAGATGCGCCGCAAACCACTCTGCGCGCAACGGATAGCCGGCGTTGTTGAGTTCGACGATGACGTCGGCGAAATCCTGCTCGATAAAGTGCGGCAACAGAAAACGGTCGTGCAGTTCGGTGCCCCAGCGCGCCAGTTTCGGCGGCGCATAAGGCTCGCGCCAAAAACGTGCGACCAGCGCCCGCAGCAACAATTGCTGGGCCAGGCTCATGCGTGCGTGCGGCGGCATTTCAAAGGCGCGCAGTTCCAGCAACCCGAGGCGCCCGGTGGCGCCGTCCGGCGAATACAGTTTGTCGATGCAGAATTCGGCGCGATGGGTGTTGCCGGTGACGTCGATCAGCAAGTTGCGCAGCAGACGATCCACCAGCCACGGTGCGCACTCCTCGCCCGGTTCAGGCATTTGCGCGAAGGCAATTTCCAGCTCATACAAGGCGTCGTTACGCGCCTCGTCGACTCGTGGTGCCTGGGAGGTCGGGCCGATGAACAACCCGGAAAACAGGTACGACAGCGATGGGTGGTTGTGCCAGTAACTGATCAGGCTGCGCAGCAAATCCGGGCGACGCAGGAACGGTGAGTCGGCAGGTGTAGCGCCACCAAGGACGAAATGGTTTCCGCCGCCAGTGCCGGTGTGACGGCCATCGATCATGAATTTCTCGGTGGTCAGGCGAGTCTGGCGTGCCTCTTCATAGAGAAACTCGGTGCGCTCGACCAACTCGTCCCACGTCGCCGAAGGCTGCACGTTGACCTCGATCACGCCGGGGTCCGGGGTAATACGGAAATTGCTCAGGCGCGGATCGCTCGGCGGCTCATAGCCTTCCAGCAACACCGGGCAATGCAATTCTTCGGCAGTGGCCTCAATGGCCGCCACCAGTTCCAGGTAATCCTCGACCCGCTCCAGCGGCGGCATGAACAGATACAAGCGCCCTTCGCGGGCCTCGGCGCAAAACGCGGTGCGGGTCAGCCAGTCGGCGGATTCGTCGATTTTCGGCAGACGCTCGTCAGCCTTGGCCGGCTCGCCGTGACTGTTCAGTTGCGCGGTGTCCGGCAGCGCCGGGAAATCCTGATTCGGGTCCTGCGGATGGATGAACGGATATTCGGCGGCGTTCACCCACGGCTGCGAACCAAGCGGCAAGCGATAGCCCAGCGGCGAGTCACCCGGCACCAGTCGGCAATGCTCGTCGCGCAGATACCAGCGCCCGCTCTGCCATTGATCACCCTTGGCGGTGCGCGCCAGCGGCAGCACCTGACCGATGACTTTATCGAGGCCTTGGCTAAAGACCTTGCGCAGTCGCGCACGCTCCAGCGGTTCCTCTAGACGCGAGTCTTGCGCGCTGACGTTGCTCGGCAACGAACCTTCGCGCCAGAGGTAATAGAAATTGTCCTCGTAGGCTGCAAACACAAAGCGCGCAGGCAGTTTCAGGCGTTCGGCGACGCTGGCCAGGAAACGTCCGGCCAGCTCGCCATTGGCGCCGTAATCCTGCTGCTCGCCGGCGATCAGCGCGTCGTTTTGCCAGATCGGCACGCCATCGCGGCGCCAGTAACAGTTGAGCGACCAGCGCGGCAGTTGCTCGCCCGGATACCACTTGCCCTGACCAAAATGCACCAGCCCTTTTGGCGCGTAATGTTTGCGCATGCGCTGAAACAGTTCGGCGGAGAGCCGGCGCTTGTCTTCGCCAAGGGCCGCGGTGTTCCACTCGGCACCATCCGGGTCATCGATGGAGACGAAGGTCGGCTCGCCGCCCATGGTCAGGCGTACATCGCCCTCCAGCAGGTCGGCATCGATCTGCCGGCCCAATGCCTGAATCGCCAGCCACTGCTCATCGGTGTACGGCTTGGTGACCCGTGGCGCTTCCCAGATTCGCTCAACCGACATTTCGTGGCTGAACTGTGTTTCGCACGGTTCGACCATGCCGCTGATCGGCGCTGCCGAAGAGGGATCAGGACTACACGCCAACGGAATATGCCCTTCACCGGCAAACAGCCCGGAAGTGGCATCGAGACCGATCCAGCCGGCGCCCGGCAGGTACACTTCGCACCAGGCGTGCAGGTCAGTGAAATCAACATCTGTGCCCGAGGGACCGTCGAGGCTTTTCACATCGGCGGTCAGTTGAATCAGGTAACCGGAGACGAACCGCGCTGCCAGCCCAAGGTTGCGCAGCAGTTGCACCAGCAACCACGCCGAGTCACGGCACGAGCCGGAGGCATGTTCAAGGGTGTGCTCAGGGGTTTGTACGCCCGGCTCCATGCGGATCAGGTAACCAATGTCTTCGCTCAGGCGCTGATTGAGCGCCACGAGAAAGTCCACGGCCGGCAGCGGCGTGCGGTCGATGCCGTCCAGGTAGGCCTGAAACTTCGGCGTCAGCGGCAGCGTTTCGAGGTACGGCGCCAGCTCTTTGCGCTCATCGGCGGCGTAGGCGAAGGGGATTTTCTCGGCGTAGGGTTCGAGGAAGAAATCGAACGGATTGAATACAGCCATTTCCGCCAGCAGATCGACTTCGATGCGTAACTCGTCGGTCTTCTCGGGAAAAACCAGCCGCGCCAGGTAATTGCCCTGCGGGTCTTGCTGCCAGTTGATGAAATGCTGCTCGGGCGAGACCTTCAGCGAATACGAGAGAATTCGCGTGCGGCTGTGGGCAGCCGGGCGCAGGCGAACGATCTGCGGGCCGAGTTCGACAGCGCGGTCGTAGCGGTAATGCGTGACGTGATGCAATGCGACATGAATCGACACGGCGTGCCTCCTGCGAGCCCTAAGCGTATTGGAAAGCGCGCAAGACTTATGCCATGCACAGGCTGGGGCGCTTTCCCGGAATGCTCAGGGCAGTACAGCACCAAAATCGGGCGATGCGGGGAAATGGTTGAGCGAAGTTGCGCCTAAATGTGGCGGGCAGTTGTAGGTGGAGTGTCTGAACTGGCCTCTTCGCGAGCAAGCCCGCTCCCACAGGGGGTTCGAGCTAGACACCAATAGGCGAATCACCGCCGATCAAATGTGGGAGCGGGCTTGCTCGCGAAGGCGTCAGTAGCCTCACCACATTTCCTTGAGCCCTGAAATGCAGAACGCCAACCCGAAGGTTGGCGTTCTGTTGAGCTGAAAACGGCTTAGCGTGGCACCACCGGTTTGCGCGCCGGCTTCGGCCCTTTGCCCTTGGCCGCGTCTTTGCGCTCCTTGGCGGCCTGCTGGTTGCGGGCGAACGCTGCTGCCTTGGCCTGCTCACGCTTGTCCCACGGATTACCGCCATCACTGGCACGCGGCGGCAGACCGGTGTGCTGGGTGAGGATCTTGGTGGTCTTCTCTTTGCCTTCTTTCGCCACTTTATGGCTGCCAGCCGGCGTCGAGTTCTTGCGACGGGCGCTCTGGTAGCTGTCGGTGGACGGCTGATGCAGCGGAATCAGTTGATCCTTGCCCGGCCCGATCAGGTCGCCACGGCCCATGCGGATCAACGCTTCACGCAGCATCGGCCAGCCTTTCGGGTCGTGGTAACGCAGGAACGCCTTGTGCAGACGACGCTGCTCCTCGCTCTTGACGATGGTCACGCCGTCACTCTTGTAAGTGACCTTGCGCAGCGGGTTCTTGCCCGAGTGGTACATCGCGGTGGCGGTGGCCATCGGCGACGGGTAGAACGCCTGCACCTGGTCGGCGCGGAAGCCATTGCCCTTGAGCCACAGGGCCAGGTTCATCATGTCTTCGTCGGTGGTGCCCGGGTGCGCGGCGATGAAGTACGGAATCAGGTACTGCTCTTTGCCCGCTTCCTTGGTGTACTTCTCGAACATGCGCTTGAACTTGTCATAGCTGCCAATGCCCGGTTTCATCATCTGGTTGAGCGGACCTTCCTCGGTGTGTTCCGGGGCGATCTTCAGGTAACCGCCAACGTGGTGGGTCACCAGCTCTTTGACGTACTCCGGCGACTCGACCGCGAGGTCGTAACGCAGGCCGGAGGCAATCAGGATTTTCTTCACACCCGGCAATGCACGGGCGCTGCGGTACAGCTGAATCAGCGACGAGTGGTCGGTGTTCAGGTTCGGGCAGATGCCCGGGAATACGCAGGACGGCTTGCGGCACGCGGATTCGATTTCCGGCGTTTTGCAGGCGATGCGGTACATGTTCGCGGTCGGGCCGCCGAGGTCGGAAATGACCCCGGTAAAGCCTGGGACCTTGTCGCGGATCTCTTCGATTTCGCGAATGATCGACTCTTCGGAACGGTTCTGGATGATCCGGCCTTCGTGCTCGGTGATCGAGCAGAAGGTGCAGCCACCGAAGCAGCCACGCATGATGTTCACCGAGAAACGGATCATGTCGTAGGCCGGGATCTTTTCCTTGCCGTACGCAGGATGCGGAACACGTGCGTAAGGCATCCCGAACACGTAGTCCATTTCTTCAGTGGTCATCGGAATCGGCGGCGGGTTGAACCAGACGTCGACTTCGCCATGCTTCTGCACCAGCGCACGGGCGTTGCCCGGGTTGGTTTCCAGGTGCAGCACGCGGTTGGCGTGGGCATACAGAACGGCGTCGCCACGGACCTTTTCAACCGACGGCAGACGAATCACGGTCTTGTCGCGGGTCATGCGCGGGCTGGCCAGGATCTGCACGACCTTGGCTTCCTGCGGATCTTCGACCGGACCCTTTTCCTGCTCGATGGCGCAGGCCTGGGTGTCCTGGGTATTCACGTACGGGTTGATGATCTTGTCGACCTTGCCCGGACGGTCGATACGCGTCGAGTCGACTTCATACCAGTCTTTCGGCGTATCGCGACGAATGAACGCTGTGCCGCGCACGTCGGTGATGTCTTCGATCTTGTGGCCGTAAGACAGACGCTGGGCCACCTCGACAATCGCTCGCTCGGCGTTGCCGTACAGCAGAATGTCAGCGCTGGCGTCGATCAGGATCGAGTTACGTACGCGATCCTGCCAGTAGTCGTAGTGCGCAATGCGGCGCAGGGAGGCTTCGATGCCGCCAAGCACGATCGGCACGTGCTTGTAGGCTTCCTTGCAACGCTGGCTGTAAACCAGGCTCGCGCGATCCGGACGCTTGCCGGCCATGCCGCCGGGCGTGTAGGCGTCGTCGGAACGGATTTTCTTGTCGGCGGTGTAGCGGTTGATCATCGAGTCCATGTTGCCGGCCGCGACGCCGAAAAACAGGTTCGGCTCGCCGAGCTTCATGAAGTCGTCTTTGGACTGCCAGTTTGGCTGGGCAATGATCCCGACGCGGAAGCCCTGGGACTCCAGCAGCCGGCCGATGATCGCCATACCGAACGACGGGTGATCGACGTAGGCATCACCGGTAACGATGATGATGTCGCAGGAATCCCAGCCGAGCTGATCCATCTCCTCCCTGCTCATCGGCAGGAATGGCGCTGGCCCGAAACATTCGGCCCAGTACTTTGGATAGTCAAATAACGGCTTGGCTGCTTGCATGTCGATAACCGGTGTTGGCTTTCATTGAATTTCGCGGGCGCGGAATATAGCACAAATTTTGACCAATTCCGACGGCTATGGTCGGAAATTGCGCCACGCCCATTCGCGAGCAGGCTCGCTCCCACAAAGGAACGCATTCCAGAGTGGGAGCGAGCCTGCTCGCGAAGGCGTCAGCTCAGACGATGAGAAAATTATTCATCGTCGTCGAAGTTGTAACTGCCCGGCGCAAGGTTTTCGAAACGGGTGTACTTGCCGATGAAGGCCAGGCGGATAAAGCCGATCGGGCCGTTCCGCTGCTTGCCGATGATGATTTCGGCGATGCCTTTGTGCTCGGTTTCCGGGTGATACACCTCGTCCCGGTACACGAACATGATGACGTCGGCGTCCTGCTCGATCGCTCCGGATTCGCGCAAGTCGGAGTTCACCGGGCGTTTGTTCGGGCGCTGCTCCAGGGAACGGTTGAGCTGCGACAGGGCAACCACCGGGCAGTTGAATTCCTTGGCCAGGGCTTTCAGGGATCGCGAAATCTCGGAAATTTCGTTAGTGCGGTTGTCACCGCTCGAACCCGGGATCTGCATCAGTTGCAGGTAGTCGATCATGATCAGGCCGACGTCGCCGTGCTCACGCACCAGACGTCGAGTCCGGGCACGCATTTCCGACGGGCTGATGCCCGCTGTATCGTCGATGAACAGCTTGCGGTCGTTGAGCAGGTTGACCGCCGACGTAAGGCGTGGCCAGTCGTCGTCTTCCAGCTGGCCAGAACGCACCTTGGTCTGGTCGATGCGACCCAGCGAGGACAGCATACGCATGATCAGCGATTCGCCTGGCATCTCGAGGGAGTACACCAGCACTGCCTTCTCGCTGCGCAACACAGCGTTCTCCACCAGGTTCATTGCGAAGGTGGTTTTACCCATCGACGGACGGCCGGCGACAATGATCAAGTCGGACGGTTGCAGGCCGCTGGTCTTCTCGTCGAGGTCGGTATAACCGGTGGACAGGCCGGTGATGGCGTTGTCGGTGTTGAACAAGGTATCGATGCGGTCGATGGCTTTGGTCAGCAAATCGTTGACGCCGACCGGGCCGCCGGTTTTAGGCCGGGCCTCGGCAATCTGGAAGATCTGACGTTCCGCTTCGTCGAGAATCTCGGCAGCAGTACGACCTTCCGGATTGAAGGCGCTGTCGGCGATTTCGGTACTAATGCCGATCAGTTGGCGCAGGGTTGCCCGCTCACGGACGATCTGCGCATAGGCCTTGATGTTAGCGACGGACGGCGTGTTTTTCGCCAGTTCGCCGAGATAACCGAGGCCGCCGACCTGGGACGTCTGACCTTCCTTGTCCAATTGCTCGGCAAGGGTCACGACGTCGATCGGCGAGTTCTGATCGGCCAGTTTGGCGATCGCACGGAAAATCAGACGGTGGTCATGTCGATAGAAATCGCCGTCGGAGACTTGATCGAGCACGCGTTCCCAGGCGTTGTTGTCCAGCATCAGACCACCGAGTACAGCCTGTTCGGCCTCGATGGAATGCGGCGGCACCTTCAGGGCGGCGGTTTGCAGATCGTATTGCTCGGGAGCGGAGATATCGTTCATGGCCACTTGTGTTGTTTAGTAAAAGCAGGGATTGCAGAAAGACAAAGGGCACGACCTGTAAACAGGATCGTGCCCGATGTTAACCGTCTGACGGACAAGCCGCCAGCCGATCTGGTGTTGCTTAAGCTGCTACCACGACAACGCGTACGGTGGCTTCAACTTCGGCGTGCAGGTGCACGGCTACGTCGAATTCGCCTACGTTGCGGATGGTGCCGTTCGGCAGACGAACTTCGCTCTTCGCCACTTCAACGCCGGAGGCGGTCAGTGCGTCAGCGATGTCGTGAGTACCGATCGAACCGAACAGCTTGCCTTCGTCGCCAGCGGTGGCAGTGATGGTCACTTCCAGCTCGGCCAGTTGGGCAGCACGGCTTTCAGCCGATGCTTTACGGTCTGCAGCGGCTTTTTCCAGCTCAGCACGACGCTCTTCGAACGCAGCCAGGTTGGCAGCGGTCGCAGCGGTAGCTTTGCCGAAAGGCAGCAGGTAGTTACGGCCGTAACCGGCCTTAACGTTTACTTTGTCGCCCAGGTTGCCCAGGTTGGCGATTTTTTCCAGAAGGATCAGTTGCATGTGGAAATCCTCTTAACTTTTAACCTTCACCGTTCGCGCTGTCGGTGTCTTTCGACACGTGACGACCGCGAAAATCAATCAGGCTGTCGACAATGGCCAGAACCACGAGCAACGGATAGATCAGCTGCATGAACAGCAACAGCGTTACGTACAACCCCACCAGCCAGAAACCGGCCAGTCGCTTCTGCCCGACCAGCCCATGAATCAGGGCCAGTCCGGCGAACACCAGCGGTACACTGCACAACGGCGTCAACATGGCCATCTGTGCACCGAGATTCGGGCCCAGAAGCATCAACGCCAGCAGTAACATCGCCGGCCCCAGCGGGATCCGGATGGCGCGAAACTCGCGACCAAAACCACCCGGGTTGTACAACAACGCCTGCCAATGACGCCCGACAATCAGGCTCAGCACGCTGACGATCTGCAACAAAGCCGCAATCAGTCCGGTCAGGACGGGTGCAATCAGGGACGCGAAACGCGCTTGCTCATCGACCGACAATTGCTTGTAGGTCTCACCGAGAAGCGCGGGCATGACCTTTATAAGGGCCTGCGCGAGCATCTCGATCTGGGCCGCAAACGCCGCCCCGAGCACCACTGAAAACACCACGCCTATTGCTACGCTGACCAGCAGCGTGCGGACCCAGGATTCACTTGCGCGCAAAACCAACGCAAGCCCCGAAGACCCCAGCAGCACCAGAAGTGCCCGTGGGTCATCGGCATACAGCCACCAGATCAATGCCGGCAGCAGCCCCAGGGACAGAACGCCAAGGGCGTCCGTCAATCCGCGCCGCAGAAGCACAAGGCTCCCGGCGGCAGCACCCAACCAATACAGCAACGGCAATGTTGCACATCCGGCCACCACGAGAGTGGCCTGCATACGGCCTCGCATGATGAACTCAGCTAAGGCACGCATGCATTCAATCCTTTGCTACTTGTCGACTGCCCGGTCTCAGCGGCCGTGGCTGTCGGTGTAGGCCAGCAGGGCCAGGAAGCGGGCGCGCTTGATAGCGGTGGCCAGCTGACGCTGATAACGAGCTTTGGTACCAGTGATACGGCTTGGAACGATTTTGCCGGTCTCGGATACGTAGGCTTTCAGAGTGTTGAGATCTTTGTAATCGATCTCTTTCACGTCTTCAGCGGTGAAGCGGCAGAATTTACGACGACGGAAGAAACGTGCCATTTGATAGGCTCCTTAAAAGGTCCGTGGATTACTCGTCAGCGTTATCGCTGTTGTCGCTGTCATCACTATCAGCGCCTTCAGCGCCTTCGTGCTCAGGACGGTCGCGACGCTCACGGCGCTCACTGCGGTTTTCTTCAGCCTTGAGCATCTCGGATTGGCCGGTAACGGCTTCTTCGCGACGGATGACCAGGTTACGGATCACTGCATCGTTGTAGCGGAAGTTGTCTTCCAGCTCGGCCAGGGCCTTGCCAGTGCACTCAACGTTCAGCATCACGTAGTGAGCCTTGTGAACATTGTTGATTGCGTAGGCCAGTTGACGACGGCCCCAATCTTCCAGACGGTGGATTTTGCCGCCGTCTTCTTCGATCAGCTTGGTGTAACGCTCAACCATGCCGCCGACTTGCTCGCTTTGATCCGGGTGGACCAAAAAGATGATTTCGTAATGACGCATGAATGCTCCTTACGGGTTGTAGCCTGCCGCTCAAAAACGGTCAGACAAGGAGTGAATGACACTTATGGACTTGCCGGCGCGGGGCACATGCGTGCCTGCCGTCACAGCAAGGGGCGCAATTGTAGAGAAGGGACTGAAGAGGCGCAAGGCAATTGGTGATTATTTGAACAATCACCAATCTTCGCCTTCCCACAAAACACTGTGGGAGCGGGCTTGCTCGCGAATGCGGTCTGTCAGGCAACATTTACGTCGACTGACACTCCCCTTTCGCGAGCAGGCTCGCTCCCACATTTGCACCGTGTTCGACTCAGGACTTCTTCGCGGCAGCCTTGGCTTTCGCACCGCGCTGACGCTGTGCTTCGAACAGGCACACGCCCGTCGCCACGGACACGTTAAGACTGCTGACACTACCGGCCATCGGCAGGTTCACCAGATAGTCGCAGTGCTCGCGGGTCAGGCGACGCATGCCTTTACCTTCGGCACCCATGATCAGGATGGTCGGGCCAGTCAGGTCCTGGTCATAAATGCTGACCTCGGCCTCACCCGCCGTACCGACAACCCACAGACCGCGCTGCTGAAGCTTTTCCAGGGTGCGCGCAAGGTTGGTCACGGCCACCAGCGGAATCACTTCAGCCGCGCCGCAGGCGACTTTACGTACCACAGGTGTCAGGGTCGCCGACTTGTCCTTCGGCACGATCACCGCCAGCGCACCGGCAGCATCCGCCGAACGCAGGCAGGCGCCGAGGTTATGCGGATCGGTCACGCCGTCGAGCACCAGCAACAGCGGCGCGCCTTCGGTGCGATCAAGCAGCTCGTCGAGCATCGCTTCGCCCCAGACCTGGCTCGGACTCACGTCCGCGACCACGCCCTGGTGCACGCCCTCAACCCAGGCGTCCATTTCACGGCGCTCGGCCTGACCGACCTGGACACGATTCTCGTTGGCCAGCTCGATCAGGGTCTGCACGCGCGGATCGTTGCGGCTTTCAGCCAGCCAGATCTGCTTGACGCGCTTGGGGTGGTGACGCAGCAACGCTTCTACCGCGTGAACGCCGTAGATTTTTTCCAACTGACTCATGACTTCGCCTTCGGTTTACGCGCCCCGCCACTTTTGGCTGGAGCAGAACCCGCTTTCGGCGGGCCTTTACGGTGTTTGCTCGGTTTGGCTGGCTTGCCGCCGGTCGCATTTTCAGGCGCCGACCGCCCGGTCTTTCCCCCGGACGCCGCTTTACCACCGTTTTTTGCGTCGGAAAGCAGCGCTTTCTTCATTTCACGGCTTTTGCGCAGCTCGGCGTTTTTCGCCACGGCATCGCTCGGGCGATAGGCTTCTGCAGCCTTCTCTTTGGCCGGACGACGGCTGGCGGTTTTTGCCGGAGCCTTTTCTTCCGAAGCCTTGGCCGGTGGAGCGGCGGTTTCGGTACCGCGTTTTTTGCGACCGATCGGCGCGCTGATGGTTTTTTCCGCCATCTCGAAGTCAATCTTGCGCTCGTCGAGGTCAACGCGCATGACGCGCACTTCAACGGTATCGCCGAGACGGAAGCTACGACCGGTGCGTTCGCCCGCCAAGCGGTGATGCACGGGATCGAAGTGGTAGTAGTCGCCCGGCAACGCAGTAACGTGCACCAGACCTTCGACGTAGATATCAGTCAGCTCGACGAACAGGCCGAAACCGGTCACGGCGGTGATCACGCCGGGGAACGACTCGCCCACGCGATCTTTCATGAACTCGCACTTGAGCCAGTTCACTACGTCGCGGGTCGCCTCGTCGGCACGACGCTCGCTCATCGAGCACTGCTCGCCGAGCTGCTCCAGGGCCGCTTCGTCGTACGGATAGATGCGCGCCTTCGGAATGGTCATCGCACCGGCACGGCGAACGTGCGGGGTGTCCTGTTTCGAATGGATCACGCTGCGGATAGCGCGGTGCGTGAGCAAGTCCGGGTAACGACGGATCGGCGAAGTGAAGTGGGTATAGGCTTCGTAATTCAGACCGAAGTGGCCATCGTTTTCAGCGCTGTACACCGCCTGGCTCAACGAACGCAGCATCACGGTCTGAATCAGGTGGAAATCCGGACGATCCTTGATGCTTGCCAGCAGGGCCTGATAGTCCTTCGGCGACGGGCCGTCCTTGCCTTTGTGCAGGGACAGGCCGAGCTCGCCAAGGAAGGCACGCAGTTTTTCCAGACGCTCCGGCGGCGGACCGGCGTGAACGCGGTACAGCGCAGGGATTTCGTGTTTTTTCAGGAATTCGGCAGTGGCCACGTTGGCCGCCAGCATGCATTCCTCGATCAGCTTGTGCGCATCGTTACGGATGGTCGGGCGGATTTCGGCAATCTTGCGCTCGGAACCGAAGATAATCCGGGTTTCCTGCGTTTCAAAATCGATCGCGCCACGCACGTGACGAGCGGCCAGCAGCACTTTGTACAGCGAATAAAGCTGCTTGAGATGCGGCACGACGTCGGTGTATTCGCCACGCAGTTTGCGTGCTTCGGCGACCTTCGGCGTCTCCAGCATCGCACTGACCTTGTTGTAGGTCAGACGGGCGTGGGAGTGGATAACCGCTTCATAGAAGCAGTAGTCGGTCATTTCGCCGGACTTGGAGATGGTCATCTCGCAAACCATGGCCAGACGATCAACGTGCGGGTTCAGCGAGCACAGGCCGTTGGACAGTTGCTCAGGCAGCATCGGCACGACGCGCTCAGGGAAGTACACCGAGTTGCCGCGCACTTGGGCTTCGTTGTCCAGCGCCGAACCAATCTTCACGTAGCTGGAAACGTCGGCAATCGCCACGTACAACTTCCAGCCGCCGGAGAACAGGCGCAGCTTGCCCGGCTTGGCTTCGCAATAAACCGCATCGTCGAAGTCGCGGGCATCTTCGCCGTCGATGGTGACGAACGGCAGATGGCGCAGATCGACGCGCTTTTCCTTGTCTTTCTCTTCGACTTCCGGCTTGAGCTTGGCAGCTTCTTTCAGCACGGCTTCAGGCCAGACGTGCGGAATGTCGTAAGTACGCAGCGCGACATCGATTTCCATGCCCGGCGCCATGTAGTTGCCGACCACTTCGACCACGTCGCCTTGCGGCTGGAAGCGCGGTGTCGGCCAGTGGGTGATTTTCACCTCGACGAACTGACCGATCTGGGCGTTGGCGTTGCGGCCCGGAGTGACCAGCACTTCTTGCTGAATCTTCGGGTTATCCGCAACGACGAAGCCGATACCGCCTTCTTCAAAGTAGCGACCGACGATGGTTTCGTGGGCACGGGACACCACTTCAACGATCACGCCTTCACGGCGACCACGACGGTCGAGACCGGAAACTCGGGCCAGCGCACGGTCACCGTCGAACACCAGACGCATTTGCGCCGGGCTCATGAACAGGTCATCGCTGCCGTCGTCCGGCACCAGGAAGCCGAAGCCGTCACGGTGACCGCTGATGCGGCCGAGGATCAGGTCGAGCTTATCCACCGGGGCATATGTACCACGACGGGTGTAGATCAGTTGAGCGTCGCGCTCCATGGCGCGCAGGCGGCGGCGCAGGGCTTCGATCTGGTCTTCAGTGGTCAGACCAAACTCTTCGACCAGTTGCTCACGGGCAGCAGGCGAACCCCGATCGGCGAGATGCGCCAGGATCAGTTCGCGGCTAGGAATAGGGTTTTCGTATTTTTCCGCTTCACGAGCGGCCTCGGGATCGAGGGACTGCCAATCGGCCATTAGAGAGTTTTCACCTTGTCTATATACGGTTAGTTTGGCATAGGCGCCATCAAACGGGAAATTTCAGACTATCAAGGCCCATCTAAAGCCTTGTATCGACGCTTTGCAGGGCTTTTGAACACCGCGGGTAAAAAAAACTCAAAAAAAATCGCAGCAGGGGTTTACAGTTAAAAAGGTGCTCCGTATAGTGCGCGCCATCGACGACGCACAAGCGCTGCCGATACTGCCCAGATGGTGAAATTGGTAGACACGCCAGCTTCAGGTGCTGGTGACCTTACGGTCGTGGAAGTTCGAGTCTTCTTCTGGGCACCAATTTCGAGTTTGAGACTAGATCAGTTTCAAGACTCACACAAAACCCGCGAAAGCGGGTTTTGTGCATTCTAAGGAACGCATTTGTTAAAACCGATTTATTAAAATTAAATCAGGGGTTTACAGATCAAAAAGCGCTCCGTATAGTGCGCCACATCAACAGCGGCAACGCTTGCGATGATTGCCCAGATGGTGAAATTGGTAGACACGCCAGCTTCAGGTGCTGGTGACCTTACGGTCGTGGAAGTTCGAGTCTTCTTCTGGGCACCAATTCAAATGCAAGGTCACGACCTTGTATTTCACAGAAACCCACGAAAGCGGGTTTTTGCGTTTCTGGCATCCGAAAAACATCGACCGCCGTACCAGACCCTGCCTCGCCCCGCAAGGCGCACTTGAGAAACAATATCGTTTATCATTGTTGCAAGTTTTTGCAATGCGACAGTGAGGAACCCTGCGAATGACGTTTCGAAATACCCTGCGCCGAAGCCTGACCTTCACCCTCCTCGGCCTGGCACTCGCCACCCCCCTCACCCAGGCTGCCGATGCGGTTTCCCTGACTCTCTACAACGGCCAACACAAGGAAGTCGGCGACGCGATCGCCAAAGCCTTCGAAGCCAAGACCGGTATTCACGTCAACGTTCGCAAAGGTAGCAGCAATCAGCTCGCCAGCCAGATCGTCGAAGAAGGCGACCGCTCCCCTGCCGACGTGATTTACACCGAAGAATCTCCGCCGCTGAATAAACTCGGCGAACAAGGCCTGCTGGCCAAGGCGGATGACGCCACCCTGGCGGTTCTGCCGAAAAAATACGTGGCAGGTAATGGCACCTGGATCGGCGTCACCGCGCGGGTTCGCGTGGTCGCTTACAACCCGAAACTGATCGATGAAAAAGACCTGCCGAAATCGGTGATGGAGTTCTCCGATCCGCAATGGCAAGGCAAGGTCGGCTTCGTGCCAACCAGCGGCGCGTTCCAGGAGCAGGCCGTGGCGATCATCAAGATGCACGGTCGCGACGCCGCCGAAGAATGGCTGACCGGCCTGCGCGCTTTCGGCAAAACCTACAGCAACAACATGGTTGCGCTCAAAGCCGTGGAAAACGGCGAAGTCGCGACCGTGCTGGTGAACAACTACTACTGGTTCGCCCTGCAGCGCGAAAAAGGCCAACTGGATTCGAAACTGCATTACTTCAGCGGCGGCGACGTCGGCGGCTTGATCACCGTGTCCAGCGCAGCCGTACTTAAATCCAGCAAACACCCTAAAGAAGCCCAGCAATTCCTCGCCTTTATGGCCAGCGAAGAAGGTCAGCGCGTAATCACCCAGACCACCGCCGAATACCCACTGCACAACGGCATGCAATCGGATCGTGGCCTCAAGCCGTTCAGCGAGCTGCAAGCGCCAAACGTCACCCCGGCCGATCTGGGCAATGCTGAAGAAGCGCTGGATCTGGAACGTGAAGTTGGCTTGAACTGATGGCCGCATCGTTAACCGCCCCCGCCGCGCGCGGGGGTTACGTGCCACGACGCAAGCGGCCGTCGATCTGGCTGGTGCTGCCGGTTTTAATGCTGGTGGTCATGAGCCTGTTGCCGCTGGCCTATGTCGGACTGAAGGCCTGGCAGGCCGGCTGGGCCGAGGCGCTGCACTTGCTGTGGCGCCCGTATGTGTTCGGGCTACTGCGTAACACCCTGGCATTGATGGTCGGCGTGACCATCACTTGCGGCGTGATCGGCCTGTCGCTGGCCTGGTTGCTGGAGCGCAGCAATTTGCCCGGCCGACGCCTGTGGGGCGTGATTTTGTGCCTGCCGTTCGCGGTGCCGGCGTTTGTCAGCAGCTTCACCTGGGTTTCATTGAGTGCGCAGTTCGAAGGCCTCGGCGGGGCGATTCTGGTGATGAGCCTGTCAAAATACCCGCTGATCTTTTTGCCGGTTGCGGCGACCCTGCGCAATCTCGACCCTTCCCTGGAAGAGTCTGCCCGTACGCTTGGGCAGAATCGTTGGGGCGTGTTCTTTCGCGTCACCCTGCCGCTGCTCTGGCCGTCACTGCTTGCCGGATCGCTATTGATTGCCCTGCACATGCTGGTCGAGTTCGGCGCACTGTCGATTATTGGCCTGCAAACCTTCACCACGGCGATCTATCAGCAGTTCGAACTGGAGTTTAGCAATGCCAATGCGGCGATGCTCTCTGCGGTGTTGCTGGCGCTATGTCTGGTGCTGTTGTGGCTGGAGCTGCGCGTGCGTGGCAAAGGCCGGCATGTGCGCACCGGGCAAGGTGCGGCGCGCCAGGCTGAACAGGTTCGTCTCGGGCCGTGGGCCACTGCAGGCCAACTGTATTGCCTGATGCTGGCGATTGTCGGCAACGGTATTCCACTGGGCATGCTGGCGTACTGGCTGGCGGTAGGATCGTCAGCGGCGTTCCCGGTTGCAGCGATTACCGAAGCCTTGTTGTCGTCGCTGGCGTTGTCGCTGGGTGGCGCGGCGTTGTGCCTGATACTGGCGGTGCCGGTCGGACTGTTGGTGGTGCGTTACAAAGGCCAACTGGCGATCTGGGCCGAGCGCCTGCCTTACCTGCTGCATGCGCTGCCGGGGCTGGTGATTGCGCTGACGCTGGTGTATTTCGCCCTGCATTACGTACCGGTGCTGTATCAGACGTCCGGGCTGCTGCTGATCGCCTATGCGCTGCTGTTTCTGCCGCTGGCGCAGGCACCGATTCGCACAGCGCTGAACAAGGCTGCGCCGCAGCTGGAAGAGGCTGCACGCACGCTGGGCGCATCGTCGTTCACGGCGTTTTGCCGGGTGACGCTGCCGATCATCTTTCCGGCACTGGGCGCAGCGTTTGCGCTGGTGTTTCTGGATGCGATGAAGGAGCTGACAGCGACGCTGCTGCTGAGTCCGACAGGGCTAAATACCTTGGCGACCGAGGTGTGGGCGCACACGGCGAATGTCGAGTTCGCGGCAGCGGCGCCTTATGCGGCGTTGTTGATTTTGGTATCCGGGCTACCGGTTTATTTGCTGACGACGCGGATGTATCTGAGCCGCTGAAATAGCTTTCGCGAGCAGGCTCGCTCCCACAGGGAAATGCATTCCAATGTGGGAGCGAGCCTGCTCGCGAAGGGGCCTGCTAAAACAACATCAAGCCCGGAACTGCCCCAGACTCGCCTTCAACTGCGCCGCCAAACCATCCAGCACCTTGCCGCTAGCCGTGGTTTCCACCACTGCCTGCGCCGCTTTCTCGGCCTGGGCATGAATCGTTTCAACCCGCCCACGCACCGCCTGCGCACCTTGCGCCTGATGCGCCGCCGCCTGCGTCGCCAGACCAATCGCCGCATGCACCTGCTCGACCGAAGCCTGCACTGACTGCTGCAACCGCGCGCTGTCACGCAGCACCAGCAAACCTTCGCTGGCCTGACGTCCGGCCTGACCGATCGCCTCCACCGCCTCACGCGCACCCTGTTGCAAGGCAACGATATGCGCCTGAATGTCGCCGGTAGAGCTTTGCGTTTTGCTCGCCAGCGCCCGGACCTCATCAGCTACCACTGCGAACCCACGCCCGGTTTCACCGGCCCGCGCCGCCTCGATGGCCGCATTGAGTGCCAGCAGGTTGGTCTGCTCGGCGATCCCGTGAATCACCGTCAACACCACTTCAATCTGCTCGCTTTGCTGCGCCAGCCGCTCGATGACTTTCGCCCCGGTATCGACCTGCCCGGCCAGCGCCTCAATCAAGCTGCCGACCTTGGCCGAGGTACGGGTGTTTTCGTCCGTCGCCTGGCGGATATCCACAACCTGTTTCAACGCCGCTTGCATGGCATGACTTTCTGATTGTGACTCGTCAGCCATTTGCGACAGCGCGCGCAGACTTTCCGCCACCTCATCCCGCTGCATCCCCGCCGCCGCATCGGCGCCAGCGTTGCGCAAGGTCATGGCGCCGATCTCCACGCCGGTACGCTGAGCCACATCACCTGCCTCGCGCACGATCGGCTGCAACTTATCCACAAAGCGATTGACTGCCGCAGCCATGTCGCCGATCTCGTCCTTGCTGTTGATCTGCACGCGCTTGGTCAGATCGCCCTCGCCCGCCGCCAGATCATCCATGGCAGCATTGAGCATCTTCAAACGATTGACCACGCGACGGCCGAGGACAACGGCGAGCAACAGCAGCACGCCGCAGCCGACCAGCGCCAGACCCATGCCGATCCGCCAGCGCAAGGTCGCGGCGGCGTCCTGCACAGTGCTGGCGGTGTTGGCTTTCATTTCGGTGGCGGTGGTTTGCGCCGATTGCAGGCGCGCGCGCATCGCCGTCGCACTGTCGGCTGCGGCGCCTTTGAGGCTGTCGCCGACCAGTTGATCACTGCTGGCGATCAGCGCCGAGAAGCGCTTGTCGAGGGCCGCCAGGTCAGTTTCTACCGAAGCCGTGGAAACGCCCATCAACACTTTGCCGATCTCCACGCCATTCGGGTTGATCGAGGCTTCGAGGTAGTAGACCGATGGATCGTTCTTCGCCGCATCCAGCACTTTATCCAGCGCACGCTCGCCCTGGCCCTTTTCCAGCAAGGCCTTGTTGATCGGATTTTCGCGATTGAGATAGCGCGTCAGGTGCTGGCCGGTGGCGTCGTCGTAGACCACAAACAACACATTGGGATTGCGCTGGGCGCGACGGGCAAATTCCGACAGGGTGGGCACATCGCTGTCCCACATGGCGCGGGGCGCAACGGAGGCGAGCAACTGGGCCATGTCGCTGGCCGAGTCCTTCAGATCCTTTTCCAGCGTCGCGCGCAGTTGCGCCTGCTCGTCCTTCAGTCGCGTGGACAAACCGGCCGTCAGACGCTGGCGGGTGCTGGCGGACAAGGCGTCGAGGCTCGACGTGACTTCACGCCCGGCCTGCTCCAGTTCGCCTGAGAGCTTCTGGCTGTCAGCCCCCAGGCGCACCGCCAAATCGGCTTCCAGCGCGGTGACCGTGCTCCGTGTCAGAGCAACCGCCACCAGCACCTGCACCAAAAGGGCGATACCAAGGGTAACGAACACGGGCCGCAACAAACGGCTTTGTAACAGTGAGAGAACGGCTGACACGATGAATCCCTCTACTTCTGACGCCATTAATTTGATGGCACTCTTGTAGACAGATTCACAGCAAAGGTCATGCCGTCCAACAGGCATAAACGACAAAGGCCCCGATTAAGGGGCCTTTGTTTTTTACATCAACGACTTATCAAGCGAACGGATGACGCAGAACGATAGTTTCGTTGCGATCCGGGCCCGTCGAAATAATGTCGATCGGTGCGCCGATCAACTCTTCAACGCGCTTGATGTAGGCACGAGCATTAGCTGGCAGCTCTTCCAGGGTTTTGGCACCCACGGTCGACTCGGTCCAGCCCGGCACTTCTTCGTACACAGGCTGGAGGCCCACGTAGCTGTCAGCGTCAGTCGGAGCAACGGCGTTGCCTTGCGCATCTTTGTAGCCGACGCAGATGTTGATGGTTTCCAGACCGTCGAGGACGTCCAGCTTGGTCAGGCAGATGCCCGAAATGCTGTTCACATCGATAGCGCGACGCAGGATAACGGCGTCGAACCAGCCGCAACGACGGGCACGGCCGGTGGTAGCGCCGAATTCGTGACCTTGCTTGGCCAGGTGCGCACCCACTTCGTCAAACAGCTCAGTCGGGAATGGACCCGAACCTACGCGAGTGGTGTAAGCCTTGGTGATGCCCAGGATGTAGTCCAGGAACATCGGGCCAACGCCCGAACCGGTCGCCACGCCACCGGCAGTGGTGTTGGAGCTGGTCACGTACGGGTAGGTACCGTGGTCGATGTCGAGCAACGAACCCTGGGCGCCTTCGAACATGATGTCTTTGCCAGCGCGGCGCAGATCATGCAGCTCGGCCGTCACGTCCAGCATCAGCGGCTTGAGCAGCTCAGCGTATTCCTTGCACTCGGCCAGGGTTTTTTCGAACTCGATGGCAGGCTCTTTGTAGTAACCCACCAGCATGAAGTTGTGGTAATCCACCAGTTCACGCAGCTTGTCTTCAAAGCGCGGCATGTTGAGCAGGTCGCCCACACGCAGGCCACGACGTGCAACCTTGTCTTCGTACGCCGGGCCGATGCCGCGACCGGTAGTACCGATCTTCAGCTCGCCACGGGCCTTTTCACGGGCCTGGTCCAGCGCCACGTGGAAGGACAGGATCAGCGGGCAGGACGGGCTGATACGCAGACGCTCGCGCACCGGTACGCCTTTCTCTTCCAGCTTGGTGATCTCACGCAGCAGGGCGTCAGGTGCAACCACCACGCCATTGCCGATCAGGCACTGCACGCCTTCGCGCAGCACGCCCGACGGGATCAGGTGCAAGACGGTTTTTTCGCCGTCGATCACCAGGGTGTGACCAGCGTTGTGGCCACCTTGGTAGCGCACTACGGCGGCAGCATGTTCGGTCAGCAGATCAACGATCTTGCCTTTGCCCTCATCACCCCATTGGGTGCCCAGGACTACGACATTCTTACCCATAACACTTGTCCTCATTCGCGCAAACTTGGTGCCGGCGATGGCCGGCAGGAAAACTCAAGAAGCCAGTGGCGATACTTGCCAAAGCCCGTTCTGCTGAATCAATTGCCGGTCGCAGTCCGCATCACGGGCGGCGGCCAAAGGTTGCCCAGGCAATGCCTGAACGACACGCTGACCCTCACTGCGCAACTGGCAAACCTGCTGCCAGAGTGCCGCATCCGTACTGTCAGGCATCCAGATACCGCCAGACGGTAGCTCGATCTCAGCACGCCCCAGGGTCACCAGGGTTTTCAAATCGGTAGAGAAGCCAGTCGCCGGACGCGCGCGACCGAAGTCGGCGCCGATGTCGTCGTAACGGCCGCCCTGAGCGATGGACTGGCCAACGCCCGGTACGAACACCGCGAACACCACACCGGTGTGGTAGTGGTAACCGCGCAGCTCGCCCAGATCAAAGTACAGCGGCAACTGCGGGAAGCGCGCCGACAGACGCTCGGCGATCGCCAGCAAGTCTTCCAGTGCCGCCAGTACCGGCGCCGGCGCATTGGCCAGACGCTCGCGGGCAGCCGCCAGCACTTCGCGACCGCCACACAGATCGACGAGCGCACGCAGCATGCCGGACAGATCCGCCGGCAAGCCTTCGGTCAAGGTAATGACCTCATCGATGGCCTTGCGTTGCAATGCATCGAACAACTGCTGCTCGACTTCACCGGACAGACCGGCGGCACGCGCCAGACCCCGGTAGATACCAACGTGACCAAGGTCCATGTGCACATCCGGCACATCGGCCAGTTGCAGCATGGCCAGCATCAGGCTGATCACTTCGACGTCGCTGCTCGGGCTGGCATCGCCGTACAACTCGGCACCCAGCTGGATCGGGCTGCGCGAGGACGACAGTGCACGCGGCTGGGCGTGCAGCACGCTGCCGGCGTAACACAGACGGCTCGGACCTTCGCGACGCAGGGTATGCGCATCAATGCGCGCCACTTGCGGCGTGATATCGGCACGGAAACCCATCTGCCGGCCCGACTGCGGGTCAATGACCTTGAAGGTACGCAGATCGAGGTCCGAGCCTGCACCGGTCAGCAGGGATTCCAGGTACTCGATATGGGGAGTCACGACAAACTCGTAACCCCAGCTCTGGAACAGATCCAACACCTGACGACGCGCGACTTCAATGCGCGCCGCTTCCGGTGGCAGTACTTCTTCGATGCCATCTGGCAGCAGCCAGCGGTCTACCGTTGCCATTACGCCATTCCCCTTTGATCCGGGCGGCCAGCACTAGGGCGAGCCTTGAGTGAAGCAGAAAATGACCGGTCCGTTCAAAACGCACGCGCATGAACGACGCAGCGAAAGGCCTGATACCGGCTTCGCCCATCACTTTCCTCGAAAAACTGTTCGAGCCATTGGCCCGATGTCCTGCAGCAAAAACAGCAATCAAACGTGCAGACGCAAAAAAGCCGGGAATTTCCCGGCTGCCGCATCATACACACGTTTTCCCAAAGGATCACCCCGCCCGAGGTTTTAGCCGCCGGGCGGAATGATTCAGGTCAACGTCGTATCAAGGCTTGGACTTTTCCAGATAACGGAAAAAGTCGCTGCTTGGGTCGAGGACCAGGACGTCGGATTTGTTCGCGAAGCTTTCACGGTAGGCGCGCAGGCTACGGTAGAAACCGTAGAACTCCTGATCCTGGCCGTAGGCCTTGGAGTAGATCGCAGCGGCCTGGGCATCACCATCACCACGAACCTCTTCGGATTCACGATAGGCTTCGGCCAGCAACACGCGGCGTTGACGATCGGCGTCGGCACGGATGCCTTCGGCCAGCTCGTTACCCTTGGCGCGGTGCTCGCGAGCTTCACGCTCACGCTCGGTGCTCATACGCTCGAACACACTGCGGTTCACTTCTTTGGGCAGATCGATGGCCTTGACCCGGACATCGACCACTTCGATACCCAGCTCTTTTTCCGCCATTTTGTTCAGCGACGCGGTGATGTCAGCCATCAACGCATCACGCTCACCCGACACGACTTCGTGCAGGGTGCGCTTACCGAACTGGTCACGCAGGCCGGATTCCAGTCGACGGGAAAGACGCTCGTCGGCGATTTGCTTGAGGCCGGAAGTCGCGGTGTAGAAGCGTTCGGCATCTTTCACGCGCCACTTGGCGTAGGCATCAACCATCACGGCTTTCTTTTCCAGGGTCAGGAAGCGCTGCGTCGGTGCATCCAGCGTCAGCAGGCGGGCGTCGAACTTGCGCACCTGGTTGACGTAAGGCACTTTCACATGCAGACCTGGCTGGACATCGGCTTGAACCACACGACCGAATTGCAGCAACACCGCACGCTCGGTCTGAGCCACGATGTAGAAGCAGTTCCAGCCAACCAGTACCACGACAACGCCAACGATCAGGGCGATCAGCGATTTATTGCTCATCAGCGGGTCTCCCTTGTGCGCGACTGCGGCACGTCAGTGACATGCGGCGTGACGTCCGTGTTGCTGCTGGCGGCGGCCGAACCGGTAACCGGTGCGCTGCCCGAACTGTTCTGGATCATTTTGTCCAACGGCAAGTAAAGCAGATTGCTCTGACCATCCTTGTTGCCGGTCACGAGCACCTTGCTGGTGTTGCTGAAGACTTCCTGCATGGTGTCCAGATACAGACGCTGGCGGGTGACTTCAGGCGCCTTGCGATACTCGGCGACCAGTTTGGTAAAGCGGTCAGCTTCACCCTTGGCGCGCGAGACCGTTTCATCGCGGTAACCGTTGGCATCCTCAAGGATGCGCTGCGCCTGACCACGGGCTTCCGGTACTACACCGTTGGCGTAGGTTTCCGCCTGGTTGCGCGAACGCTGCTCGTCTTCACGGGCGCGGATCACGTCGTCAAAGGCTTCCTGCACTTCACGCGGTGCAGCGGCGCTCTGTACGTTGACCTGAGTAACGGTGATACCGGTGCGATAGGTATCGAGGAACCGCTGCAGGCGCTCTTTGATTTCGCTGGCCATCAGTTCACGACCTTCGGTCAGCACCTGATCCATCGCGGTCGAACCTACGACGTGACGCAGCGCACTTTCAGTCGCATGTTGCAGGCTGATTTCCGGCTGATCGACGTTCAGCACGAAATCTTGCAGGTTGCTGATCTTGTACTGCACGGTCAGCGGCACTTCGACGATGTTCTCGTCCTCGGTCAGCATCTGGCCCTGCTTGGTGTAGGCACGCTCACGCGTGACGTTTTCCATGTACTTTTTATCGATCGGCGGGAAGTAGATGTTCAGGCCCGGGCCGACAGTCTCATAGTACTTGCCGAAGCGCAGCACCACGGCCTGCTCCTGCTCGTCGACCACGTAGACCGCGCTGTACAGCCAGACAGCCGCCAGCACAACGAGGCCGATGCCGAGCAGGCCGCCGAAGCCGCCACCACTCCTGCCCGAACCACCGCCGTCATCACCACCGCGTTTCTTACCACCACCGAACAACCCGTTCAGGCTTTCCTGCAGCTTTCGGAAGGCCTCGTCGAGATCCGGTGGCCCCTTGCGGTCGCCATTATTGCGGCGCTTGCCACCCCAAGGATCCTGATTGTTCGAGTTGCCACCCGGCTCATTCCAAGCCATAGCGCTCTCCATCTGATAAAGCAAAGACGCACCCACGGCGCGCCGACCAATGCTACAGAATGCCTGCCGTTGCGGCACAACCGCTTTGTCAGGCTTTTATTGCAAAGTGTGTTGCTCGATGAATTCCATCGGCTGCAATCCTTCGCGGCTTACCAGTCGATTCAACTCGACCCGGGGCAAACGAACGGCCAGCAAACTGATGCCTTCTTCGTCGTGTTCTTCTTTCTGCACCGCACCGAGTTCGAAAAACTGCGCACGCAGTCGAGCGAATCGTTGCGGCAAGCGCAAGGTCCCCACAAACAAATCACTGCCCAGCAACTCGGCGATGGCTTGCTCAAGCAATTCCAGACCGCTGCCATCACGCGCCGATAACCAGACCCGTTGCGGCTTGCCATCGGCATCACGCTGGATCTGTGGCTCGACGCCTTCGAGCAAATCGAGTTTGTTGTATACCTCAAGGATCGGCAAGTCCTGGGCCCCAATCTCGCCCAGCACCACCATCACCTGCTCGATCTGCAACATGCGATCCGGTTCAGCCGCATCGATCACGTGCAACAGCAGATCGGAGTTGCTCGACTCTTCGAGCGTAGACCGAAATGCTTCTACCAGCTTGTGGGGCAAGTGGCGGATGAAACCCACGGTGTCGGCCAGGACAATCGGTCCGAGGTCGTCCAGCTCCAGGCGGCGCAGGGTCGGGTCCAGCGTGGCGAACAACTGATCCGCCGCGTACACGTCGGATTTCGTCACGTTATTGAAGAGTGTGGATTTACCGGCGTTGGTATACCCCACTAGAGACACGGTAGGAATATCGGCACGGGAGCGGCCGCGCCGCGATTGCTCGCGCTGGCTGCGTACTTTTTCCAGTCGGCCCTTGATCTGGCGCAGGCGAACCCGCAGCAAACGACGGTCGGTTTCCAGCTGGGTTTCACCCGGACCGCGCATGCCGATGCCGCCACCCTGACGCTCAAGGTGAGTCCAGCCGCGAACCAGCCGGGTGCTCATGTGGTCAAGCTGAGCCAGTTCTACCTGGAGCTTGCCTTCATGGGTACGGGCGCGCTGGGCGAAAATATCGAGGATCAGGCCGGTACGGTCGATCACGCGACACTCGAAAACTCGTTCGAGGTTACGTTCCTGACTGGGCGTGAGGATGTGATTGAAAATCACCAGATCGGCCTTTTCGGCATGAACCAGGTCGTGCAGCTCCTCGACCTTGCCACTGCCAATCAGGAATTTGGCGGTTGGCCGATGACGCGGAACGTTAAAAAACGCAACGGTCTCGGCGCCCGCCGAATTAGCCAGTTCCTGAAACTCCTGCGGATCTTCGCGCGCCTCAGGGTCCTGTCCATCCAAGTGAACGAGGATGACTCGCTCACCACCACCGTGGCGCTCAAAGAACAAAGGAGACTCCTATCAGGCGTTACCTGGCTCAGCGTCACCAGCTTCGGATTCGGTTGCGCTAGGCAGACGAATTGGACGAACCGGCACCACTGTCGAGATAGCGTGTTTGTAAACCATCTGGCTCACGGTGTTTTTCAGCAGGATCACGAACTGGTCGAACGACTCGATCGTGCCTTGCAGTTTGATACCGTTGACCAGGTAGATGGAAACCCCAACTTTCTCTTTACGTAAAGTATTCAAGTAAGGGTCTTGTAGCGAATGCCCTTTTGACATGTGCCGCACTCCTTTAAGGATTCAATAATAAAAAATAGGTAATTCAGGTGGCTTTAGCCGCCACACCCCCAAGGATAGACGGCAATTGCAAGGACTCAGCTCAATATGGAGATGGTCCCAAGGTATTTCAAGGCGCGTGGCAGATTGTCGCAATCAAGACTGTCCAGCCAGTGTAAATCTTCCCAGCTGCGCAGCCAGGTGAACTGGCGCTTGGCCAATTGGCGCGTGGCGATGACACCGCGCTCCTGCATTTCGGCCAACGTCAGCTTGCCATCCAGGTAATCCCAGACTTGGCGGTAACCTACTGCACGTATAGACGGCAACCCTGAATGCAGGTCACTTCTTTTACGCAGGGCTACGACCTCGTCGATGAATCCCTGTTCCAACATATTTGTGAATCTTTGTTTAATGCGCTCGTGCAGTACCTGACGATTCCCCGGGGCAATGGCCAAGTTCGCGACAGTATAGGGCAATTGTTGCAGTCCCGAAGCGGCTGCTTCAGTACTTTGCGCAGATTGTTGCTGGCGCAGGGCAGTCATGCTCTGACCGCTGACGCGATAAACTTCCAGCGCACGACTCAGACGTTGCGGATCGTTCGGATGAATCCGCGCTGCCGACACCGGGTCGACGAGCGCCAGTTGATCGTGAAGGGCTTGCCAGCCAAGGCGTGCAGCCTCTTCTTCAATCTGCGCGCGCACCTCGGGATCGGCTGCCGGCATATCCGCCAGACCTTCAACCAAAGCCTTGTAATAGAGCATCGTCCCGCCGACCAGCAGCGGAATTTTTCCGCGCGCGGTGATTTCAGCCATGGCTTGCAGGGCATCGCGACGGAAATCCGCAGCCGAATAGGCTTCAGCCGGGTCAAGAATGTCGATCAAACGGTGCGGATATTCAGCCAGCAGCTCTTTGGAAGGCTTGGCAGTGCCGATGTCCATGCCGCGATAGACCAGCGCCGAATCGACACTGATCAGCTCACACGGCAGCACCTTGGTCAGCTCGATGGCCAGATCGGTCTTGCCCGCAGCGGTCGGGCCCATCAGAAAAATCGCTGGAGGGAGCTGGCTCATCAACGACCGCGCAGGAACAGTTTGTCCAGATCGTCCAGGCCCAGTTGGGTCCAGGTCGGTCGGCCATGGTTGCATTGACCGCTGCGCTCGGTGTTTTCCATGTCACGCAGAAGGCCGTTCATTTCCGGCAGGGCCAGGCGCCGATTGGCGCGGATCGCGCCGTGGCAGGCCATGGTGCCGAGCAGTTCGTTCAGGTGTGCCTGAATCCGGTCGCTGGTGCCGTATTCCATCAAGTCCGACAACACGTCGCCGACCAGCCGGTTGGCCTCAGCCTGTTTCAATAGTGCCGGAATTTGTCGGATCGCCAGCGTTTCAGGGCCAAGACGTTGAAGTTCGAAGCCCAGACGCTGGAACCACGCCGCATGTTCTTCCGCGCAATCGGCTTCACGCTGACTGACCGCCAGCGATTCCGGCACCAACAGCGGCTGACCGCTCAGACCTTCGCTAGCCATGGCGATCTTCAGGCGCTCATACATGATCCGCTCGTGGGCAGCATGCATGTCGACCAGCACCAGCCCTTGGGCATTCTCGGACAGAATGTAGATACCCTTAAGCTGCGCGAGCGCGTAGCCGAGCGGCGGAATGTCTTCCTGACCCGCCGGCAGCGCGTTGGCATTGGCCTCCGGCAGCGGCGCAAAAAACTCACGATACGCAGCCTGTGCCTCAGCCGCCGGCGGCATCGCCGATTGCGGACGCGGCGTGTATTGATACTGATAAGCACCGCCCGCGCTGGCACCCGACGACGTATTGAACGCCGGCTGTGCCTGTGGTTGCTCAAGCAACGCATTGGCCGCCAGACGCATTTCACCCTGCGGGCCGAACTCACCGGCATCAAGGCCGGTCGGGCGGACGATGGCGGTAGTGACCGAACCGGCAAGCTGGTCTTCCGGCCGCACATCACCTAAAGCGCGGTGCAGCGTGCCGTAAAGGAAGTCATGCACCATGCGCCCGTCACGGAAGCGTACTTCGTGTTTGGTCGGGTGAACGTTGACGTCTACGGCTGCCGGATCAACCTCGAAAAACAGCGCAAAGGTCGGGTGGCGGCCATTGAACAGCACGTCGCGATAGGCCTGGCGCACCGCATGAGCCACCAGTTTGTCGCGCACCGCACGGCCGTTCACAAAGAAATACTGCAAGTCCGCCTGGCTGCGGTTGAAGGTCGGCAAGCCGACCCAGCCCCACAGGTGCAAGCCGTTTCGCTCGATCTCGATCGGCAGCGCCTGCTCAAGGAATCCCGATCCACAGATGGCCGCCACACGCCGGGCACGAGCCGCGTCATCGTGGGCCTCGTGCAGGCTCAGGATGGTCTTGCCGTTGTGACGCAGATGGAAGGCGACATCGAAACGCGCCAATGCCAGACGCTTGATCACTTCTTGCAGGTGGTCGAATTCGGTTTTTTCAGTCTTGAGGAATTTGCGCCGCGCCGGGGTATTGAAGAACAGGTCGCGGACTTCCACCGAGGTGCCGACCGGATGCGCGGCCGGCTGAACCCGAGGCGCCATGTCGCGACCTTCGGTTTCAACCTGCCAGGCCTGATCGGCATCGCGAGTGCGCGAAGTCAGGGTCAAGCGCGCCACGGAGCTGATCGATGCCAGCGCTTCGCCGCGAAAGCCCAGGCTCATCACCTGTTCGAGGTCTTCCAGATTGCGAATCTTGCTGGTGGCGTGACGGGCCAGCGCCAGCGGCAGATCGTCAGCGGAAATGCCGCTACCGTCGTCGCGCACTCGCAGCAGTTTGACGCCGCCCTGCTCGACATCGACGTCGATGCGTTTGGCACCTGAGTCGAGGCTGTTTTCCAACAGCTCCTTGATCACCGAGGCCGGGCGTTCAACCACCTCACCGGCAGCAATCTGGTTCGCCAGCCGCGGGCTGAGCAGTTCGATGCGAGCAGCGTTCAGCACATCGTTCATTCTTTGGACGCCAGTTCGGTGCCAGGAATGGTCAAGTGTTGGCCGACTTTCAGCTCATCGCTTTTCAGGTTATTCGCGCTGCGCAACGTCGCCGGGGACACTTGATAGCGCACGCCGATCATCGCCAGCGTCTCACCCGGGCCGACGCGGTGATCGCGCGGGCCTTGGGCGATTTTGCCGGAATCACGCAGCCAGGCAATGTAGGTGCCCGGTGGCGGGTTCTGCTGGAAGAACTGGCGCACGCCACTGCTGATCGACCGCGCCAGCGCTTGCTGGTGGCTCGACGCCGAGAGTTTGTTGGCTTCGTTGGCGTTGGAGATGAAGCCGGTTTCGACCAGGATCGACGGGATGTCCGGCGACTTCAGCACCATGAAGCCGGCCTGTTCCACGCGCTGTTTGTGCAACGGCGTGACCCGGCCGATGTTGGTCAGGACTTTCTGGCCGACGTTGAGGCTGGAGGTCAGCGAGGCGGTCATCGACAGGTCGAGCAGTACGCCGGCGAGCATACGGTCCTTGTCATCGAGGCTGACGTTGCCGGCACCACCGATCAGGTCGGAACGGTTTTCGCTGTCGGCCAGCCAACGGGCGGTCTCCGACGTAGCGCCGCGATCAGACAGGGCGAACACCGAAGCCCCGAATGCCGCCGCAGACGGCGCGGCGTCGGCGTGGATCGAGACGAACAGGTCGGCGCCCTTCTTGCGGGCGATTTCGGTACGTCCGCGTAGCGGGATGAAGTAGTCGCCGGTGCGGGTCAACTCGGCGCGGAAGCCTTTCATGCCGTTGACCTGACGTTGCAGCTCACGAGCGATCTGCAATACCACGTCTTTCTCACGCTGGCCGCGCGAGCCGGACGCGCCCGGGTCCTCACCACCGTGGCCGGCGTCGATCACGACAATGATGTCGCGCTTGCCGGCCGGCGCTGGCGGCAGCTTGATCGCAGGTTCGGAAGGTGTGACCGGCACCGCGGGCATGGTCGCAACTTTCGGTGTCGGTGCAGGTGGCGGTGGCGGTGCGGCATCGGCCGGGTTGTCGAACAGGTCAACCACCAGACGATTGCCGTACTGTGCGTTCGGCGCCAGCGAGAAGCTTTTCGGGGTGACGGCTTTTTTCAGGTCGATGACCACACGCAGGTCGGTCGGCGTGCGCTGAGCCGAACGCATCGCCGTGATCGGCGTGTTCGCAGTCTGCACATTCAACGGCGCGCCCAAGGTGGCGCCATTGATGTCGATCACCAGCCGATCCGGCGCGGTCAGGGTGAAGACGCTGTGCTGCACCGGGCCGCTCAGGTCGAAGACCAGTCGCGTGTTGTCCGGTGCGCGCCACAGGCGCACGCTGTTGACCTTCGAATCGGCCACAGCGTTGACGGTTACTGCCATCAACATCAGTCCAGCGGCAGCCACCAACGCGCGAAAGCGCATACCTAACCCCATCATTTAATTGGATTCCAATGCCAAAGCGGCACACCAGGCCTCGCCGCGCGAGCCCTGGGATAAAATTTTCAGCGAACGCCCGCTGTCTTGCGGGCTAATGGTAATGGTCAGGTCAGGCTTTGGCAAAAAGCCTGCACCTTTATCGGGCCATTCGATCAGGCACAGGGCGTCGTCTTCGAAATAGTCGCGGATGCCGAGAAACTCCAGTTCTTCCGGATCGACCAGTCGGTACAGGTCAAAGTGGAAGGCGCGAACATCACCGATCTCGTAGGGCTCGACCAAGGTGAAGGTCGGACTTTTCACCGCGCCGACGTGGCCCAGACCACGAATGATCCCCCGGGAAAGCGTGGTTTTGCCCATGCCCAGGTTGCCTTCGAGAAAAATCAGGCCGTGGCCTTGGGTAATGCGGGCGATCCGTGCGCCAAAGTCGCTCATCGCCTGCTCATCGGCCAGGTACAGGGTTACTTCAGACACGGTGCATGCTCCTCCAACAACTTACGAATGGCTGGAATCAAATCACTGGCCGCCAGCCCACGGCCAAATTTGCCTAGTTGCGCCCCGGCATTGGCGTGCAGCCAGACCGCCAGGCACGCCGCATCGAATCCGTCCATACCTTGCGCCAACAGCGCGCCGGTCAAGCCAGCAAGCACATCGCCGAGCCCAGCGGTGGCCATGGCCGGATGGCCCTGATGACACAGCGCCAGACGTCCGTCGGGATGCGCGATCAGGCTGCCGGCCCCTTTGAGCACCACCACCGCTGTATATTTTTTGCTCAAAGCCAAAGCCGCCGCTGGACGATCGGCTTGAACTTCAGCAGTGCTGATACCCAGCAAACGCGCGGCTTCGCCCGGATGCGGGGTGATCACGCAATCCTTGGGCAAGCTGACAAAACCGCTGGCCAGCAGATTCAAGGCATCGGCGTCCCACACCTGCGGCAACGGCGCATTGGCCGCAGCCGACAACAGCGCCCGCCCCCAACTCGCCTGCCCCAGCCCCGGCCCGACGATCAGCACCGAGACTTTTTCCAGCAGCCCCATCAGTTGGTTGGCCGAGGAAGTGCCCAGCGCCATGACTTCCGGCACTCGGGTCAGCGCCGCCGACACGTGCTCCGGGCGCGTCGCCAGCGAAACCATTCCCGCGCCGCAGCGTATCGCGCTTTCGCTGCCGAGCAGAATCGCCCCGCCAAAACCGTGATCGCCGCCGATCAGCAGTACATGCCCCAAGCATCCCTTGTGGGACGTCGGGGCACGCGGGGCAGGCCGCGGCAGATTGGCCGCATTGAGGCGCCGAGCGCGGACGGAAATGTCGCGACCGGTTTCGGCAGTGACTTGCAACTCGTTGAATACCAGGTCGCCGACGTAATCCGCCGCGTCGCCAGTGAACAGGCCGACTTTCAGTGCAATAAAGGTCACGGTCAGATCGGCATGAACCGCAACTCCCAACACGCGCCCGGTGTCGGCGCACAGTCCGGAAGGGATATCCACCGCCGCCACCGGCAAGGCGCTGGCGTTGATCGCATCGATGGCAGCGGCATAGGGCTCGCGCACATCGCCGCTCAGGCCGGTGCCGAGCAAGGCGTCGAGGATCACACCGCGCAGCTCACTGGCGGCATTCCAGGTCAGGACGACAACTTTTTCCGCCAGCGCCTCGGCATGGGCCAGCGCCGCATCCCCCTGCAAACGCTGCGGATCGCCGACGGCCAAGACGCGCACGGTCCAACCCGCACGCTGCGCCAACGCCGCAACCAGATAACCGTCGCCCGCATTGTTGCCATGCCCGGCGAACACCGTCATTTCATTCGCCGCAGGCCATTGCCGCACCAACGCTCGCCACGTCGCGTGTGCGGCGCGCTGCATCAATTCGAAGCCCGGCGTACCGGCGGCAATCAGCCGCGCGTCGAGCTCACGCACCTGCGCGGCGCCGTACAGCGCGTCGGGTAATTCATCTTTCGTGTGCGGCATGCGTCTTCGGGCTCCGATGTCTGGCAGAATTATACGCACCTCAGCTCCGGTTTCTCTCGCCTCATGTCCGCCATTACCACAGACTTGCCCGCCCTCGCCCAATCGATCAAGGATTGGGGCCGCGAGCTGGGCTTTCAGCAAGTCGGCATCAGCGGCCTCGATCTGGCCGAGCATGAGCAGCACCTGGAGCGCTGGCTCGCCGCCGGCTACCACGGCGAAATGGATTACATGGGCGCCCATGGCAGCAAACGCTCGCATCCGGATGAACTGGTGCCGGGCACGTTGCGCGTGGTTTCCCTGCGCATGGACTACCTGCCGGGCGACACCGAAATGGCCAAACGTCTGGCCGAACCGGAAAAAGCATACGTGTCGCGTTATGCCTTGGGCCGCGATTACCACAAATTGATCCGTAAACGTGTTCAACAATTGGCCGACAGGATTCAAGCCGAGATCGGTCCGTTCGGTTTTCGCGCGTTCGTCGACAGCGCCCCGGTGCTGGAAAAAGCCATCGCCGAACAGGCCGGGCTGGGCTGGATCGGTAAAAACACCCTGGTGTTGAACCGCAAGGCCGGCAGCTACTTCTTCCTGAGTGAACTGTTTGTCGATCTGCCGCTGCCGGTGGACGAGCCGCACAGCACCGAACATTGCGGTCGCTGTACGGCATGCCTGGATATCTGCCCGACCAACGCCTTCGTCGGCCCCTATGTGCTGGACGCGCGGCGCTGCATCTCCTACCTGACCATCGAGCTGAAAAATGCGATTCCCGAAGACCTGCGTCCGCTGATCGGCAACCGAGTATTCGGCTGTGATGACTGCCAGATCGTCTGCCCATGGAACCGCTTCGCCCGGCCGACCGGGGAAAGCGACTTCAAGCCACGGCACAATCTGGACAACGCCGAACTGGCCGAACTGTTCCTGTGGGACGAGGACAAGTTTCTCAGCAGCACCGAAGGTTCCCCGCTGCGCCGCGCCGGTTATGAGCGCTGGTTGCGCAATCTGGCGGTAGGGCTGGGAAATGCGCCGTCGAGCATTCCGGTGCTGGAAGCCTTGAAGGCGCGCCGTGACTACCCTTCAGAGCTGGTACGTGAACATGTCGAGTGGGCGCTGAAACAACATGCCGAGCGTCAAGGCGCGTCGTTATAGACGAACTTGGGCATTTCCCAATGAAACCGGATCGCCAGCAGACGCAATAGAAAGCCGCCGAACAGAGTGATCAAAATCGCCTGCTCACTCGGCACATTGAGATACAGGCACAGCATGTAGCACCACGCCGCCGCGAACGACACGCTGGCGTAGAGCTCACGGCGGAAGATCAGCGGGATGTCGTTGCAGAAGATATCGCGCAGAATGCCGCCGAACACGCCGGTAATCACCCCGCTGACCGAAGCCACCAGCATGCCGTGGCCCATTTCCAGAGCCGTCATGCAGCCGATCAGGGTGAACGCCACCAGGCCGACGGCGTCGAGCACCAGAAACAATGAACGCAAATGCCGCATCCAGCGCGCGGTGAAGACGGTGAGCATTGCCGCCGCCGATGTCAGCACCAGGTATTCAGGGTGTTTGACCCAGGTCAGCGGGTAATGCCCGAGCAACACATCGCGCACCGACCCGCCGCCCAACGCCGTGACGCAGGCGATCAGCACCACGCCAAACCAGTCCATGCCTCGCCGTCCGGCAGACAGGGCGCCAGTCATGGCTTCAGCGGTAATGGCGATCAGATAGAGCATCAGCAGCATGGTGGCGATCCTGGCAGGAAGGCGCGCAGTCTAGCCATTTCAGCGCCGCACCAGAAGGGGGCGCGCTCCGGGATGCATTTCTGACTTGAATCTTACGCGACTCTGACGCCCTCTTCGCGAGCAAGCCCGCTCCCACAGGGGGAACGCATTCCAGATTGTGGGGGCGGGCATGCTCGCGAAGACGTCAGGGCAGACACCCCTCAATCAGAACTTGATGAAATGCTTGCGGTAGTGCTGCAGTTCGGCGATGGATTCGCGAATGTCGTCCAGCGCCAGGTGGGTGCTGCCCTTCTTGAAGCTGTCGCGCACGTCCGGTGCCCAGCGTGCGGCCAGCTCCTTGAGCGTGGAGACGTCAAGGTTGCGGTAGAGGAAGTAGCTTTCCAGCGCTTTCATGTGGGTATAAAGGAAGCGACGATCCTGGCAGATGCTGTTGCCGCAGATCGGCGACTTGCCCTTCGGCACCCACTTTTCCAGGAAGGCGATGGTTTCGGCTTCAGCTTCGGCCATGCTGACACGACTGTCGCGCACGCGCTGGGTCAGGCCGGAGTTGCCGTGGGTGCGGGTGTTCCACTCGTCCATGCGCGCGAGCACTTCGTCGCTGTGGTGGATGGCGATCACCGGGCCTTCGGCCAGAGTATTGAGGTCACTGTCGGTGACGATAGTGGCCATTTCGATGATGACGTCGTTATCCGGATCAAGACCGGTCATTTCCAGGTCGATCCAGATCAAGTTCTGCGGGTTTTGCATATTTGGGCTCCTAGGCAATGCTGCGCAGTTTAGCCTAGGCCGGTGCCGGGGCGTGCTAAACTCGCGGCCGTTTTACCTAATCGCTGCATTCTTCAGACGGAACACCCATGGCCAAACGCCAACTCAATCGTCGTCAAAACTGGCGCATCGAAAAGATTCAAGGCGAGCGCGCCGCACGCGCCGCCAAACGCGAGTCCTCGGCTGTCGAAGCCCTGGAGGGCGGCGACCTCGGCCCTGAGCAACACGGTCTGGTCATCGCTCACTTCGGTGTGCAGGTCGAGGTTGAAGCCAAGGACGGCGAACTCGCCGGCCAAGTGTTCCGCTGTCACTTGCGCGCCAACCTGCCAGCGCTGGTGACCGGTGATCAGGTTGTCTGGCGCGCCGGCAACCAGGGCATCGGTGTGATCGTCGCGCAATTGCCGCGCACCACCGAACTGTGCCGTCCGGACAGCCGCGGCCAGCTCAAGCCTGTGGCCGCCAACGTTGACATGATCGTCATCGTCTTCGCCCCGCTGCCCGAGCCGCATGCCAACCTGATCGACCGCTACCTTGTAGCCGCCGAACACGCCGGCATCCGTCCGCTGTTGCTGCTGAACAAATTCGACCTGATCGACGAGCAGAACGCCCCGGCGCTCAACGCCCTGCTGGCGGTCTACCGCACGCTCGGTTATCCGGTGCTGGAAGTGTCGGCGCACCACGGTGACGGCATGGAGCAACTGCAAAAGCAGCTCGACGGACGCATCAGCGTGTTCGTCGGCCAGTCCGGTGTTGGCAAATCGTCGCTGGTCAACAGCTTGCTGCCTGAGGTTGAAACCCGCGTCGGGCCGTTGTCCGAGCTGTCCGGCCAGGGCACGCACACGACGACGACCGCACGGCTGTTCCACTTCCCCGGCGGCGGTGAGCTGATCGACTCCCCGGGCATTCGCGAATTCGGCCTCGGCCACGTCAGCCGCGCCGACGTCGAAGCCGGTTTCATCGAATTCAACGACCTGCTCGGCACCTGCCGTTTCCGCGACTGCAAGCACGATCGCGAACCAGGTTGCGCACTGCTCAAGGCCCTGGAAGATGGCCGTGTGCAGCAGCAACGGATGAACAGCTACCGCTCGATCATCGCCAGTCTGCCTGAAAACGGCTATTAAACAGCCAAGCCGGCAGCGCCTGTCTCAGGTGCTGCCGGTTGTCGGATCGGCCCTTACAAATCCCCTGTTTTTTTAAACATCAGATTTTTCTGTAAGGCCTGCGCACGCCTGCTTGCAGGACATTTCTCTTTTGCCGCGCACATCTTGTAGGCATCGCGCAGATGCCTACATTCGGTTCCTCCTTCGCACGTTCGCGACCTCCGAGGAACCCCATGCAAACCTATCATTTGTTCATCAGCCATTCGTGGAACTACTCCCACGCCCACGACAATCTGGTGCGCAACGCCGCACATGCCGAGTGTGCGTGGAACACCAACAGCATCGTCAGCGCCATTCGCCTGCATACGGCGGTGTAATCATGCGCAAGGGACTGTTTATCGGGATCAACGACTACAAACACATCTCGCGCTTGAGCGGGTGCAGCAATGACGCCATGGCCATGGCGTCCGTACTGAAAACCGACGCCAATGGCGACCCCAACTTCAAGAACGTGGTGCTGACGTCCGCCGAGGATCACTTGAGCAGGGAGAAACTCGAAGACCAGATTCGCGAACTGTTTTCCGGCGACTGCAACGTCGCGCTGCTGTACTTCGCCGGGCATGGCGGCTTCGACACTGACAATGATGAAGGCATGCTGCTGCCTCAGGATTTCCGTAACCCCAAGGACGGCATCCGCATCAGCGACATCCTCAACTGGGCCGCCAAAGCGACCAAGATAAAGAACAAGGTGATCATCCTCGACTGCTGCCAAAGCGGCGCGGCCGGCGAGGTGCGCGCCTTGCGCAGTGAAAGCAGCGTGGTCGGCGAAGGCATGACAATCCTGACCGCGTGCAAAAAGGAAGAGCCGGCCATGGAGGGCGCGCAACACGGTGTATTCACCGGGCTGCTGTTGCAGGCGTTGCACGGTGGCGCAGCCAATATTCTCGGCAAGATTACCCCCGGCAGTCTTTATTCCTTCGTCGACAACGCACTCGACGCCTGGGAGCAGCGCCCTGTGTTCAAGACCAATGTTTCGCAGTTCATTTCCCTACGCGAAGTCTCGCCGCTGATCCCCAAGGAAATTCTGCGCAAACTGCCGGAATGGTTTGCCGAAGCCGAGTCAACATTCCCGCTCGATCCCAGCTACGAACCCACCGAATCCTCCTTTAACCCCATCCCTTTCAAGGTCTTTTAGTTTTGGCAGCCTTGATTACTCTGTCCGTTGAAACATGCGCATGCACCGCCGTGCCTTGGACCCATGTCTTGGGCTTAGGCACTTTGGGGCCACGGGGGCTTTTCGCAACTTGTTTGGGTTGGATGTTGCTGGCCAGCTCTAGTAAGCGCTGGGCCAGTTTTTCCAGAGGAATGACGGGAAGATATTCCGAAGGCAGCGCAATCTGCATTCCCTCATAACCACTCCTGACCTGAACCGCCAAGTGATAGATCGAGGCTTCCCAGCCGTCAGGCTGGGTATCCCGGTGAGCTTGCTCGACGCTTCGTTTGAGGACGGCCAGGACGTTGTAGGCCAACACCGCAGTGGCGAACCCGAGTAAGGCAGCCTTTGGGCTGCCAAGAGTTTCGATTTCACTTTCCAGGATCGCTTCCAGTCGCTGGAACATGCCTTCAATGCTCCAGCGACGGCGATAGAGTTGCGCGATCTGCTGTGCGCTGACGCTTTGGGGTAGATTGCTCCAGAACATCAAGCTGCTGTCACCCGAGTCTGTTGGCGAATGAAGCGTCAGTTCGACACGCCGACATTGGTAACCGCCTCTGACCTGGATGATCTGCTCACGCACAGTGCCTGTTTCCACAGGCACGGGTTCTTGCCACTCACCCTCTTGAATCAGGCGTGGATGTTTGGCTTGCTGACGAATGACAAAGGATGTCTGGACCTGCTCACAAGCCTCCATGACCGGGAGCGTGCAATAGAGTCGATCAGCCAGCCACACTTGGCCTGGCTCGGCATTGGCCAGTAGAGGCAGCACGCAAACACGCTCGCTTGCGTAGGCATCCTCACACGCCTGAAGGTCGATGACCTGATCGAGATCGGGGTCGTAAACAACCACCGAAAAGCCAGGACGAGCGGCGCCTCGCTCATGGCGTAGAGCGCCCAGACGTTTCTCAGTGGAAGCCAAATGATTGCCGTCCACCACTCGAAGCTGCCAGCCCGGCAACGTTTTGGTGCAGCCCAGCTCCTTGATGGTCGGAGTCAGACGTTGCGCACAACCTGTGACCAGAGCGCGTAACAGCGCAGGTTCAGTACGACTGATCTTGTCGTAGAGGGCAGCCAAACTGACAGGAAGATCTTCCAGTTGCCGCGCGGCGGCGTGCAGGGATGGCTTCAAGCCCAATGAAACAAGGGACATCAGCTTGATGATGGTCGAGAACAGTAGCTCACGAGAATACTGCCGTTGCCGATGCTCTTCGAAGACCTGATCAATCCACTCAGGCGCAATGGCCTGCTCCAGCGCCAATTTGGCCATGACACTGGCAGGTGCTTTTTTCTCGAAACGCGCTAGAACATCGGCCCACATCGTTCGGGTCCTCCTGGCTGAAGTATCAGGGGATTTTACCTAAGACCTTGAAAGGGATGTCCTTTAACCCGGAACACGGCGAAGTCTTCGCTCAACTGCAAAAGTGCAACCGCCACAGCCTGATCGAACCGGTGGACGCCGAACACATGTATTACGCAGCCATCAACTCCACCGGCTGCCGCCTCACCGCCCTCGGCGCCTACTACCGCGAACTCGCTATCAAAGGACACTTCTGATGCCAGTCTTTATCAGCTACCGCCACATGGATCGCGCCCACGCCATGGCCATCAACACCCGCCTGATGCAGGCCAACATCAAGACCTACCTCGACGTGCTGGACCCCGAATCGCAGACCACCGACGACATCACCGGCGTCATCACCCGCAACATCACCGAATGCACGCACCTGCTGGCGGTGGTCTCGGAGAAAACCGCGTTGTCGTGGTGGGTGCCGTTTGAAATCGGTGAGGCGACGATCAGCAATCGACGGATCTGTTCGTTCAAGACCGGGCCGGCGGAGTTGCCGTTGTATCTGGACAAGTGGCCGAAGTTGAGCACGGACAGTGATCTGAATTTCTTCATCGATGCGTATCGTGAGGAGGTGTCGAACAAACGCTCAATGGCGCTGGGTTCGAGTAATGAATCCTTTAGCGGCACTTACAAACGCAACGCCGAGATTTTCCATGAACAACTGAAAAACCGTATTCGGCGCGGGTTCTGAAACTTCGTCAGACATAAAAAAAGCCGCGATCATCTCGCGGCTTTTTTGTGGATCACTACTTCGGCGCGGGGGCCGGGGCAGTGGCCGGAGGAGCTGTCGGCGCCGGCGGCGCACTGCCCGGCGCGGCCGGTTTGGGCACCGCGTCATCGAACAGGTTCAGCCGTTCACGCAGCTCATGTGCCGGTACCGGTTGCTGATCCGCCGGCAGTGCGTTCGGGTCGACCGGCGTTGCCGGCGCAGCACCGTTCTGACTTTCATCGGCCGGCTTCGACGGATCGGCGCCTTGCGAACCTTCGATGGCGGCTTGAGCCTTCTTGGTCAGCACCACAATGTCGATGCGGCGGTTGACCGGGTTGAACGGGTTTTCCTTGTCGAACAGTGCCGACGAGGCGTAACCCACGACCCGCGCCACTTGCGCATCCGGATAGCTGCCGGCAATCAAGGCACGGCGGGCAGCGTTGGCACGGTTGGCCGAAAGCTCCCAGTTACCGTAATCACCGGTGCCGATATAGGGCTTGGCATCGGTGTGGCCGCTGATGCTGATCTTGTTCGGCACCGCTTTGATGGTGTCGGCCATGGCCAGCAGAATGTCTTCGAAGTACGGCTTCAGACGCGCAGAACCGGAGTCGAACATCGGCCGGTTCTCGGCGTCCATGATCTGGATGCGCAAGCCGTTCGGCGTGATTTCGAAGAGGATCTGGTCCTTGAATTTCTGCAGTTGCGGATTCTCGTCGACCTTGTTCTGCAATTCTTGCAGGAGCAGTTCCAGACGTTCCTTCTCGACCTGCTCGGCCATGCCTTCGACCTGTTCGGTGTCGACGGTAACCTTGTCCGGTTGTGGCTGGGATTTCACCTCAGGGTTGAGGGTATTTTCCGGCGCCAGGGTCGGCGTACCGCCCAAGTCGATAATGTACGGCGTGCCGCTTTCGGAGAAGCCGACCGGGTCTTTGAAATAGCCGGCGATGGCGATCTTCTGCTCAGGCGTTGCGGTGGACAGCAGCCACAGCACCAGGAAGAACGCCATCATCGCCGTGGCGAAGTCGGCGAAGGCGATTTTCCACGCCCCGCCGTGATGCCCGCCGGCTATGCGCTTGACGCGCTTGATGATAATCGGCTGATTATTTTCCATGACTTAGCGACCGCGAACGGCTTGTTCCAGCTCGGCAAAGCTTGGACGGTGAGCCGGGTACAGCACTTTGCGACCAAACTCCACCGCCAGCGATGGCGGCATACCGGAAGCCGAAGCCACCAGCGAGGCCTTGATGGCTTCGTAGACGTTCAGCTCTTCTTTGGCATCGTGGGCCAGGGAATGCGCCAATGGGCCGAAGAAACCGTAGGCTGCGAGAATACCAAAGAAGGTACCGACCAGTGCCGCACCGACGTGCAGACCGATGGACTTCTGATCGCCTTCACCCAAGGACGCCATGGTCACCACGATACCCAGTACCGCCGCGACGATACCGAAACCGGGCATGGCGTCGGCAATGCCGTTCACCGCATGGGATGGATGCTCGAGGTCTTCTTTCAGGCTGTACAGCTCCATGTCGAACAAGCCTTCCAGCTCGTGCGGCGCCATGTTGCCGGAGGACATGATGCGCAGGTAATCACAGATAAACGCGGTCATGCGTTCATCTTTAAGCACCGCCGGGTACTTGGCGAAGATCGGGCTCGCGGCGGCATCTTCGATGTCGCCCTCGATGGCCATCATGCCTTCGCGGCGGCTCTTGTTGAGGATCTCGTAGATCAGCCCCAGCACTTCCAGATAGAACGTGTGGCTGAAACGCGAACTGAACATGCTCAGGGATTTCTTGAGCACGTGCATCGTCATATAGCTGGGGTTGGCCTGGAGGAAAGCGCCCAGTGCCGCACCACCGATGATCAACACCTCGAAGGGCTGGATCAGGGCGGCAATCTTGCCGTGAGAGAGCACGTATCCGCCGAGCACGCTCGCGAATACGACGATGATGCCGATAATTTTAGCCATAGGTAGAAAGTACTTATTTAAGTCGGGTTCAAGGTCATATTCGGAAGTTAAAAAATCTCTTCTTCTACTTATCGGCAAAACTGCGCCAGACTATAGCCAGTTCAGGCGAAAAGCCAATTTAGCCCATGCCGGGCGCGTCTACAGTCAGTGAAGATCTCGTCCAGACATGGCTAATGAAACGAGCGTCCCACACGCACAACCGACCACACTCGAGGGCTGGATCAAGCTGCTCGACAGCGTCCGCCTGCCCGTGCCGCAAGAGGCTCACGACAAGGTTTGTCGGGCGATCCGTGACAACCGCAGTTCCCTGCGCGACATCGCCGACCTGATGCAGGACAGCCCGGCGCTGGCCTTGAGCATCATTCGTGAGGCAAATCGTCACACCCACGGCACCATGGCCACGCCGGCCGAGAATCTGGAAGTCGCGATCAACCGCCTGGGCCTGGCCCGCACCGAAGAGCTACTGGCGCGCCTGCCGGCCCAACCGCAGATGCAGATCCCCAAGGCCCTGCGCCAACTGCAAATGATCAGCCAGCACGCCACGCAACAGGCCAACGGTTTTTTCGCCAGTCGCCTGGCGCGGCTGTGGCAGGACATTCATTGGGGCAGTTTGCTGTTTCTTTCGCCGCTGTGGCCGTTGGCGCTGACTTACCCACAACTGCTTGAAGAGTGGGAACTGCGGGTTATCCACAAGGGCGAATCGGCGCGCACCGTCGAAAAGCAATTGTTCGGCGTGCGCCTGCTGAAAATCGCCGAGGCGCTGGTGCAAGTCTGGCACCTGCCGATCTGGGTGCAGCAAGGCTATAAATTGTTGCTCAGCGAGCAGCGTGAACTGGTGAAAGTGCTGCGCATCGCCCGCGACAGCGAACATCCATTGCGCCAGCAAAACCGCCTCGACGATGACCCGACCCTGCGCCGCTGGCTCAATCAGCCGGCCAATACCGTGTTGCTGGCCAATGGGCTGGCGCTGTCGGCGCAACAGGCGTGGGACAGTCCACACAGTGAACGCTGGCAGTACCTGACCAGCCTTTATCTGCAGATTTCCATGGACGAAGTGCAGCAACAGTTGCACCAGCAAGCCGCCAACAGTGCGCGCCAGCATGCGATGCCTGACTTGTGGCACCCGGCGGTTTCATTGCTGTGGCCGTGGGGCACCCATCGTTTACCGGCCGGAATGCTGCCGGCCGCGGCACCGAATGCAGAGGATTTGACCCAGTGGCGCCGGCAGTGCGCCGAACTGCTGGCCGAACCCAGTCGCTTCACCAATGCCATGAGCCTGACCGTTGCCGCCCGCGATGCGCTGGTCGCCAGCGGCCTGCGCCGGGGGATGATTCTGATGGCCGACCGCACGCAGTCCAATCTGCGTGTGCATCAAACTTTTGGTTTAGCGAAAGAAGCGGCGGCGCTGAACTTTGTCGTCAGTCAGAGCAAAGTCCTGCAACGGCTGCTCGCGCAGCAGGCGCAGGTGCGGATCACCCCGGAAAACAACGCGCAATTCTCCGCGCTGCTACCGCCGAGCCTGAGAACGTTGTTCCGTGGCGAGCATCTGTTCCTGCGCTCATTGGTCAACAATGGCCGGGTGATCATGATCGTCGTCGCCGATCAGGGCGGCGGCCCCTTCGCCGACATCACTGTGCAAGCCTTCGGCAAAACCGCGCAGTGCATCGAAAAAGCCCTGCACAGCTTTAGCAGCCGTGGCCGATGAGGCTGCGCTACAATCCCCCCCTTTGTGCTCTGGAGACCTCACATGTCTGACTTCTCTGGCTTGCCGCTCGTTATCGAACCGAGCGACCTGCTCCCTCGGCTCGAGTCCAGCGAACTGATTCTGGTGGACCTGACCAGTACCGCCCGCTATACCGAGGGTCATTTGCCCGGGGCGCGGTTTGTCGACCCCAAGCGCACCCAGCTCGGCCAGCCGCCGGCACCGGGGCTGCTGCCGGCGAAAGCCGATCTGGAAGCGTTGTTCGGGGAACTCGGCCATCGCAAAGACGCGGTCTACGTGGTCTATGACGATGAGGGCGGTGGCTGGGCCGGGCGCTTCATCTGGCTGCTCGACGTGATTGGTCACGACAAGTACCACTATGTCGACGGCGGTCTGCCGGCGTGGCTGGCCGATGGCATGCCGATGTCGATCCAGGTGCCGCCGGCAGTCGGTGGCCCGGTGCCGTTGACGCTGCACGATGAACCGACCGCCACCCGCGAATACCTGCAAAGCCGTCTCGGCGCCGCCGATCTGGCGATCTGGGATGCGCGCGGGCCGCTGGAGTATTGCGCCGAGAAAGTGCTGGCAGCCAAGGGCGGGCATATTCCCGGTGCGGTCAATTTCGAGTGGACGGCGGGCATGGACAAGGCGCGTAACCTGCGCATCCGCACGGACATGCCGCAGATCCTCGAAGACCTCGGGATCACCAAGGACAAAGAAATCATTACCCACTGCCAGACCCATCACCGGTCGGGCTTCACTTATCTGCTGGCCAAATCCCTCGGTTATCCGCGGGTCAAGGGCTACGCTGGTTCCTGGGGCGAGTGGGGCAATCACCCTGACACGCCTGTCGAGATTTAAGGTTTTTAAGGACAACTAATGAAAGAGCGTCTGTTTATCCTCAGCCAGTACCTGCTGCCTCACCACTTGCTGTCGCGCCTGGCCGGCTGCATCGCCGAGTGTCGTGTGCGCTGGTTCAAGAATGCCTTCACCCAGTGGTTCGCCAAGCGTTATCAGGTGGACATGTCGCAAGCGCTGGTTGAAGACCTGACCGCTTACGAGCACTTCAACGCCTTCTTCACCCGCGCCCTGAAAGACGGCGCACGTCCGCTGGACGAAACCCCGGGCGCGATCCTCAGCCCGGCCGACGGTGCGGTCAGCCAGCTCGGCCCGATCGAACACGGTCGCGTGTTCCAGGCCAAGGGGCACAGCTTCAGCGTGCTGGAACTGTTAGGTGGCGACGCGGCGAATGCTGCACCGTTCATGGGTGGCGACTTCGCGACTATTTACCTGTCGCCGAAGGATTACCACCGCGTGCACATGCCGCTGGCCGGTACCCTGCGCGAAATGGTCTACATCCCGGGCCGGATCTTCTCGGTCAACCAGACCACGGCTGAAAACGTTCCGGAACTGTTCGCCCGCAACGAGCGTGTGGCGTGCATTTTCGACACTGAACGCGGCCCGATGGCCGTGGTGCTGGTCGGCGCGATGATCGTCGCTTCGATCGAAACCGTGTGGGCCGGTCTGGTCACGCCGCCGAAGCGCGAACTGAAAACCTTCCGCTACGACGAAGCCGCCCGTGCGCCGATTCATCTGGAAAAAGGCGCGGAGCTGGGTCGCTTCAAGCTGGGTTCGACGGCGATCGTGCTGTTTGGCCCGGATCAAGTGAAGTGGGCGCAAGAACTGGTGGCGGGTTCGCCAGTGCAAATGGGTCAGGCCCTGGCCCTGCCGACTGCCTGAGTCGGCTGATCCGCCCTTTCACACGTCTGTGAAGGGGCGGACACGACCTGGGAGGCGCCGTTACTCTATCTGCCCACGGAAGCCGATCGGCCCTTCGTTGGCGTAGGTATTGGTGCCACTGAGGTTTTTCCCTCCGTCACTGGACGTGACGCTCAACGCGACAACGTTCTGATTGTCCCGACCACCGATCACCCACTTGCCGCCCGGATGCCATGGGGCATCATTGCCACCCCACTGGTTCTCGACGTTGTATTGATTCTGACCGGTGCGCTGCGCCTTGAAGCCAATAGGGCCTTCGCCGGCGTAAGTCATGGTGCCGGTGAAACTTTTGCCGTCATCGCCCGACTTGATCTCGATAGCGACGACATTCTGGTTGTCCCGCCCGCCCAGCACCCAGGTTCCGCCCGGATGCCACGGTGCCGAACTGCCACCCCATTGATTTGCCACTGCATATTTAGACATGAACCTCATCTCCTTGAAGTTTCGGGAGACCTGCCCGAGGTTGACGGCAGGCCGTGCAACCGTGCGTTTCCGATCGCACGAGTGAGAGACTAGCAGGGCTTGTTGAATGGCATCCAGCCAGCAGACCAGCGGTCAAAAAGTCTGACGCCACACGGCGAAACAGACCACAACTGCTAGAGTTCTGGGAGTTGTCTATTTCGCCGCTGGAGCCCGTCACGGCATGAGTGAGTCACGCCCCCAATCCTCCCTGCGTGCGCCGATCCCGACGCAGTCGCGGCTGTCGTTCTGCGAAGCCTCCCCGCGCGACCTCAAACGCTGGATCGCCGGCCTGCCCAAGGCCAACATCGGCGAAACCGCCCGCCAGTTGTACCAAGGCCTGGGCGAGCTCAACCAATTGCTCACCCCCAGCGACAATCGCCTGCAACTGCTGGAGCTGATGCGGCCCGAGGTTTATTTCGTCTGCCAGCATCTGGAGCGGCACTTTCTGCATCAGGCGATCATGCTCGATGAGCGTTCGCGCAAGATCAGTAACTTGTGTCAGGCACTGCAGAGCCATCTGGCCATCGGCTACAAGCAGATCGTCTTGCGGATTGCATCCAAGTACAGCAAGGATCGCGCGACGCTGGTCAGTCAGGCCCTGCAACGCGCGGCCCACGCGCTCAAAGGCCAATTGGTACGCGCCACGCAGTTGTACAGTTCGCCGCCGGAACAGCTGTGGTTCGAGTTGCATCAGCTGTATCGCATCGCTGGTCAATTGCAGCTGCAACAGCGGCGGGTGCGCGACGATCTCGCCAGCCTGACCAACGAGTTGAGCCTTGAACAGACTTACCTCGCAGCCCTGCTGCTGGGCAGTGCCCGCTGCAATCAACTGCGCCAGAACCAGATCGCCCGGCTCGCCGAAGTGCTGGATCCATGGAGCGGATTACTCAAACTCCATCCTGGCAGCACCGACGACGGCTTGTTTGCGATCAGCGCCGAACTCGATGCCGGGCCGCGCTACCGCAACATGTTTCGCAGCGAGCAAAAGGCCGGATTGCTTGGGTTCAATCCGCAGCCATTGGTGAATGTCATCGAAGCGCATTTGCTGCGCAAGGACACCTCCACACAGCTGCCAGTCCCGTCCGGAATGAGCTTCGATACCTTGCAACACTTGCACGCAACTTGGGGCCAAGCCGCCGAGCGCAGCTTTCAGCGCACTGTGGGTCAGGGCCACCTGACCGTGTGCGTGGGCATGAGCGCCCTGCACTTCTATCTCGGTGGCGAACGTAGCTTCAGCGAAATGCTCAAGCACCCCGGTGCGCGCGCGGCGAACTTCAGCAGTGTCGTGGCCAAGGCTGAGAAAGACAGTTGGAGCCAAGCGTTCGATGCCGCGCCGCAGAGCAAGGCCGATGAGTTTCTACCTTACGAAGAAATCCAGTACGACCAATTGATCGAGGACGAAAACAGCACGGACAACACCCCACACTATCCGACTTACGCGTTGCCGGTGATCAATCACAGCCCCGGTGGTTATTGCCTGGGCTGGCCCACAGAGGTGCCCGCCGAGTTGCAGGCCGGCGAAATGCTCGGGATTCAAGACAGTGCAAGTCAGGGCTGGAGCATTGCGGTGATTCGCTGGATTCGTCAGGTGCGTGGCGCCGGCACGCAGATGGGCATCGAACTGGTGGCGCCGCATGCGCAGCCGTGCGGCCTGCAACTGGTGCGTTCGCGAGACGATCACAGTCACTATTTACGCGGATTGCTGCTGCCTGAGATCAGCGCGATCGACTTGCCCGCGACTTTGCTGGCGCCGCGACTGCCGTTTCAGGAAGGCAATAAGGTGCTGATCAACACCCTCGGCGAGGAGCACCGCGCCGGGCTGGATCGGCGGGTGGCGAGTACACACAGTTTCAATCAGTTTGCCTATCGCTCGCTGGAGGCCGCGCAGAATGGCGGGAGCGAGGAGGATTTTGATTCGTTGTGGAAGTCGCTATAGACCGAGGCGCTACCTTCGCGAGCAGGCTCGCTCCCACATTGAAATGCATTTCAAATGTGGGAGCGAGCCTGCTCGCGAAGAGGCCAGTCAGGCGATAAAGATCTCAGAGCTGTCCATCACGATCACGGAAACCCAGCAGATACAGCACGCCATCCAGACCCAACGTGGAAATCGCCTGCTTCGCCGACTGTTTGACCAGCGGCTTGGCGCGGAACGCCACGCCCAGCCCGGCAATCGCCAGCATCGGCAAATCATTCGCACCGTCGCCCACCGCAATGGTCTGCTCCAGACGCAAACCTTCCTTGTGCGCCAGCTCTTTCAACAGATCAGCCTTGCGCTGCGCATCGACAATCGGCTCGATCGCAACGCCAGTGCACTTGCCGTCGACCACTTCCAGCTCGTTGGCGAACACGTAATCAATGCCTAGCCTGGCTTGCAACTGCTTGGCGAAATAAGTGAAGCCGCCGGACAGGATCGCGGTCTTGTAGCCCAGACGCTTGAGTTCAGCGAACAGGGTTTCAGCACCTTCGGTCAAACGCAGCGACGCGCCGATGGAATCAAGCACGCTGACGTCCAGGCCTTTAAGCAGCGCCAGACGTTCCTTGAAAGAGGCCCGGAAATCCAGTTCGCCAGCCATCGCCCGTTCGGTGATCGCCGAAACCTGCTCACCAACGCCGGCAGCCTTGGCCAGTTCATCGATGACTTCAGCCTCGATTAGCGTCGAGTCCATGTCGAACACCGCCAGACGACGGTTGCGCCGGAACAGCGAATCTTCCTGGAAGGCGATGTCGACATTCAGTTCTTGGGCAACGGCGAGGAATTCGGCACGCAGCGCTTGCGGATCAGCCGCTTCGCCACGCACGGAGAACTCGATGCAGCCCTTGCCCTTGTCCGCTGGCGTGTCCAACGGCATGCGACCCGACAGACGGTCGATATGGTCGATGTTCAGGCCGTATTTGGCGGTGATCGAACTGACCGACTGCAACTGGCCGGCCGTTACTTTGCGGGTCAGCAGGGTGACGATATGACGTTTTTTGCCCTGATTGCCCACCCACTGCTGGTAATCCTCTTCGGACACCGGGGTAAAGCGCACCTGCTGATCGAGCTCGTAGCCCTTGAACAGGATGTCCTTGAGCACGGACTTGCCTTGCTCGGAGTCGGGAATTTCCACCAGGATGCCGAACGACAGGGTGTCGTGGATCACCGCTTGCCCGATGTCGAGAATGTTCACACCACCTTGTGCCAGAACGCCGGTAATGGCTGCCGTCAGACCCGGACGGTCGACACCCGTGATGTTAATCAGGACGATTTCGCGCAACGCGCACCCCCGCAACTGGAAAAAAACGCATTCTACCCACTTTCAGTGACCATCGGGCACCGTGAGCGCTTTGCCGGTCTAGGGCCTGTCGCTATACTGCGCGTCAACTTCACGGACAAAAGAGCCGAGCTCAGTGAACCGGCCCACGCCAGTTAAAACCGATAACTTCTTCCTGCTGATCTTCCGTGCACTGCGCCACCGCCGTGTACCGATTGCATTGCGCATTGCCAGCCATAACGTGATCCTGGTCGCTCTGGCCCTGGTGATCTATGCCGGCGTGATGGGCTTGCAATTCAAGCAGGCCATGCACGAGCAGGCCGATGCGCTGGGCGAAAGCCTGACCACGCAGACCGCCACGTCCGCCACGGAACTGTTGGTGTCCAACGACATCCTCAGCCTCAACGTGCTGCTCAACAACCTGACCAAGAACAAACTGGTGGCCCACGCGGCGATCTATAGCGTGGATAACCGCATCCTCGCCGAATCCGGTCAGCGCCCCAAGCACAGCCTGTTGGGCGAGGCCGAGGGCATGTACGAGAGCAAGATCACATTCCAGGACGTGACTGCCGGACAACTGCGCATCAGTCTGGACATGGATCAGTTCCAGCAGCCGATGACCATCAGCCTGCAGAGCATGGGCATTTTGAGTGCGATTCTGTTGGCGCTGTCGCTGGCCTTGAGCCTGCGCATGGGCCGTTACCTGTCGACGCCGCTGCTGCAATTGCGTGTCTGGCTGCGCCGGATTGACGAGCACACACCGGGCATTGAGCGTCAGGATGAAATCGGCGATCTGGCCCGTCAGCTGCACGCCAATTACGCGCCTGAACCTGCGCCTGAACCGGAACCCGAGTTCGAAGACGAGGAAGACGAGCCCGAATTCGAAGTGCGCAACCTGCGTGATCCGAGCTTTGACGAAACCCGCCCAATGGCCGCGCAGAAGCCTGCACCACGCCACCTGGTCAGCACCGTCGAAGACGATGACGACGATGACGCGTTCGCCGATCTGCGCGACGAGTCGCTGAGTGAAACCGCGCAACCGGTGGTTCGCCGAGCCACACCAAGCGTGCCGCAACACACGGCCGTGCTAGCGGTACAGCTGGGTTCGCAGGAGCAACTGCGCCGTCTGCCACGTGCGCGTCTGGAGGAGTTGCAGGAACGCTATCGCGATTGCCTGGATCAGGCCGCTTCGCTGTATCAGGGCGAAATTGAAACCCTGAACGATGGCAGCACGCTGATGCTGTTCCACACCGAAGACTGCGGCGACGACTACCTGACCAACGCGATCTGCTGCGGCGAGCTGCTGCGGGCGCTGGGCCATCAGTTGCAGATTGAAGTCGCCGACAGCGGCATCACCCTGCAATTGCAGCTGGGCCTGACCCTTGGCGATGAGTTGTTCGGCCTGAGCCAGATTGATCTGCTGCTGACCGATTCGGCTCAGGATGCCTTGGCCTTGTCGCAGCACAGCCGCAATCTGCTGCTGGTCGAGCGCAAGATCAGCGATGACGCGCTGATCCGTCAGCGTGCGCGGATCAGGCCGATTGCCAGCCCTGAAGGCGCGTGCTGCGTGGAGCGGTTGATGGAGCCTTATCCATCGATGCTGGAGCGGCAACTGGCGCGGATGCATGAGCGTCGGGCGTAAGCGCTAGCCCAGATGCACAGAAGCCCGCAGACGAGCGATTGTCTGCGGGCTTTTTTGTGGCGTGCTGAAAAGATCGTTGCCTTCGGCAGCTACAGTGAATCGTCGTAACGCCCCTGTATCTTGTGGCGTCTGTTCTGGCCTCTTCGCGGGCAAGCCCGCTCCCACAGGGATTTGAGGTACTCACACGATTCGTGCAGCACTCCATGAACCTGTGGGAGCGGGCTTGCTCGCGAAGGCGCCAGCGCTGGCGACAAGGATCTCCAGCCCCAGACACAACAAAGCCCGCACAAGGCGGGCTTTGTCTTGACTCAAACCAGACTCAGAAGCGGAACACTTCCATATCCGTGCGAATCGGTGAGGCCATCGGGATCTTCGGCTGCTTCTCGGCTTCCACCGCCGGCGCTGCCGGCTTCGGTGCCGCTTTACGCGGCGCTTCGGCGACCGGAGGCTGATTGGCCAACGGCTTGAGCGCTACCGACAGCTGCTCGGCCAGACGCTGCAACAAAATCCCCTGTGCTTTAACCTGCGAAGCCGTACTACCGGCATGCAGCTCCTGCAGATGCACGATGCGGTTATCGCGCACCCGACCACGACGGTCGATCAAGCGCCATTGCGCATCAAGAATCGCCGGCTGTTTTTCGCCAGAGTCCAGACGCGTGATGGTCAGTAATACCTGCACATCCGGGGTAAACCCGCCTGTGGCTGGCGACAGCACGACACGTTGGCTGTCGAGATGACCGGCGACCTGACGCATCAGCAACTGATCGATATCCGACGAAAGGCTGCCCGCCCAACGACCATCGGTCGCCGCTTGCAGGCTACCGTCGGGTTGACGTTGCAGCAAGGTTTCACGTTGCAGGTAATCGGCCAACACAACCGGACCCAACAAAACCGCCATGCCCGCGCTTTGCGCAGGCTGAACCGGACTTCCGCTGTCCAGCTGATACAGCGACACCGGCTGGTGAACGCTGCAACCCGCCAGGCCCAAAACGCCGGCGAGCAGGAAAATAAGGGGGCGCAGAGCAGTCATCATCCCGTCCAAGTGGCCGCCACAAGGCTGACCACAGTGAAAATACTCAATAAATATGAAGAACGCTCGGCCACGCCGGCGCTTGAAAGGCCATATCATCCGTGAATATGCGTTCCGACTCCAGCGCCAAAGCGTCGATCTACGCGTTAAATCGTGGATCGACGCCTCTAGGACGCCTAATTGAGGTTTTCGACGAGCAGCGCATCCACTCTCTGGAAGCCCCTTGGAAGCTTGTTGCCGCGCCGCCCACGCTCACCTTTGTAGTGTTCGAGGTCGTCGGCCTTCAGCGACAAGGTACGTTTCCCGGCCTGCAACACCAGAGTGGCGCCTTCCGGAAGTACGGCGATGTCCGTGACATATTCTTCGCGACTGGCCACACGCTCACCGGAAATACCGATGATCTTGTTGCCTTTGCCCTTCCCTAATTGTGGCAGATCGCTGATTTTGAAGATCAGCAGGCGACCTTCGGTCGTGACCGAGGCCAGCCAGTTCTGCTCACGATCGGCCACTGGACGCGGGGCGATAACCTTGGCGTTGTTCGGCAGGCTCAACAGGGCCTTACCCGCCTTGTTCTTGGCTTGCAGGTCTTCGCCTTTGACCACGAAGCCGTAACCGGCGTCGGAAGCGATCACGTACAACGCGTCGTCTTCCGGCATCAGCACGCATTCGAACGATGCGCCCGGTGGCGGCGTCAGACGGCCGGTCAACGGTTCACCCTGGCCACGCGCCGAGGGCAGCGTATGCGCGGCGACCGAATAGCTGCGGCCGGTGGAGTCAATCACCACGGCAGACTGGTTGGAACGCCCCGCCGCCGAGGTTTTGAAGCCGTCGCCGGCCTTGTACGACAGGCCCGTGGCGTCGATATCGTGCCCTTTGGCGGAACGTATCCAGCCTTTTTCCGACAGTACGACAGTCACTTTTTCGTTCGGCAGCAGATCGTGTTCGGTCAGCGCCTTGGCTTCGGCGCGCTCGACGATTGGCGAGCGGCGGTCGTCGCCATAGGTTTCGGCGTCTTTGATCAGCTCGGTGCGCACCAGTTTCTTCAGCTTGGCTTCGCTACCCAGCAGGGCTTGCAGCTTGGCTTGTTCCTTGAGCAGTTCGTCCTGCTCGTCGCGCAGCTTCATCTCTTCCAGTCGCGCCAACTGACGCAGACGAGTATCGAGAATGTAGTCGGCCTGAATCTCGCTGAGGGCGAAACGCTCGATCAGCTTGGCTTTCGGGTGTTCCTCGGTGCGGATGATGTGGATCACTTCATCGAGGTTGAGGTAGGCGATCAGCAAACCGTCCAACAGGTGCAGGCGACGCTCGACTTTGTCGAGGCGGAATTGCAGGCGCCGACGCACAGTCAGCACGCGGAATTCCAGCCATTCAACGAGCAACGCGCGCAGGTTTTTCAGCTGTGGTTTGCCGTCCAGACCGATGATGTTGACGTTGACCCGGTAAGTCGACTCCAGCTCGGTACTGGCGAACAGGTGCTGCATCAGCGCTTCGTGATCGACGCGGCTGTTGACCGGGATGATCACGATGCGGCATGGGTTTTCGTGGTCGGATTCGTCACGCAGGTCGGCGATCTGCGGGGCTTTCGACGGCTTGGCCTGCATCAGTGCGGCGATCTGCTCCAGCACTTTGGCCCCGGAGACCTGGTGCGGCAGCGCGGTGACGATGATGTCGCCATCCTCGACGTGGTACACGGCGCGCATGCGCACCGAGCCCTTGCCGGTTTCGTACATTTTCAGCAGGTCGGCGCGCGGCGTGATGATTTCCGCTTCGGTCGGATAGTCCGGGCCCTGAATGTGCTCGCAGAGCTGTTCAACGGTGGCCTTCGGCTCATCGAGCAGGCGCACGCAAGCGGTGGCGACTTCGCGCAGGTTGTGCGGCGGTACGTCGGTGGCCATGCCCACGGCGATACCGGTGGTGCCGTTGAGCAGAATGTTCGGCAGGCGCGCCGGCAACACCAGCGGCTCCTGCAGGGTGCCGTCGAAGTTCGGACCCCAGTCGGCCGTGCCCTGGCCCAGTTCGCTGAGCAGCACTTCGGAATAACGCGACAGGCGTGCTTCGGTGTAACGCATGGCGGCGAAGGACTTGGGATCGTCCGGCGCACCCCAGTTACCCTGGCCATCGACCAGCGTGTAGCGATAGCTGAATGGCTGGGCCATCAGCACCATCGCTTCGTAACAGGCCGAATCGCCGTGCGGGTGGAACTTACCGAGCACGTCACCGACGGTACGCGCCGATTTCTTGTGCTTGGAATCAGCGTCCAGCCCTAGTTCGCTCATGGCGTAGACGATACGCCGCTGTACCGGTTTCAGGCCGTCGCCGATATGCGGCAGAGCACGGTCCATGATCACGTACATGGAGTAATTGAGGTAGGCACTTTCGGTGAAGTCAGCCAGCGAGCGGCGTTCTACACCGTCCAGGCTAAGATCAAGGGGGTTGCTCATGCAGGCCTCATCGGTTCGTTGTCTGGCGCAGCAGCATGGTGCCACCGCGCTGAGTAAATTCAAGTTTGTTCAGGGCGCTCATGCCAAGCAGCACCTGATCGCCATGCAACCCCGGCGCCACCAGTGCGCGGACATCCCGCAGCACGATGTCGCCCAGTTGCAGGCGGGCAATTTTTGTCCGGTAGCCCTGGCTCAGGCCATTGGCCGTGCTCAGAGTCACACCGAAACCTTCTTCGAGCTTCAAGCGTTTGGCCAGATCCGCCGGGATCGCCACATCGGTCGCGCCGGTGTCGAGCATGAACTCCACCGGCTCACCGTTGATCTGGCCGCTGGCGACAAAATGCCCCTGGGCATTGCTCGCCAGCTTCACTTCAATAAAGCCTTCGCCCTGTTCCGAACTGACGACGACGTTCGGATTCTGCTGGCGCTGTTCCCACTGGCCGAAAAACCGCGTGGCCAGAAACAGCGCCGCGCACCACGCCACAATCATCAGCACACGCCCGGCGCGTTTGCCCGGCGGGTGCTGGCTCATGGTTTGGCGCTCCATCCACCTTCAGGTGCGGCGAAACGCCAGACGATCGGGCGTTTTTCGCCGTCGGCACGGGCACCGTCGTTGTTGTCGAGGCCGATCCAGGCACCGTCGGCGTCCACCACCAGCGCTTCCGCCAGACCAAAGGCCTGCGAGTAACGTCGCAGCGGCTGCAAGGCTTCCTCGGCGAACGACCAGCAACGCTCGACCTTGGCCGTCACTGCATCGCGGCGGCAGAGTTGGTACGCGTTGCGCTCCAGCGTGAACAGTTTGCCGTTGAACAACGACAGGTCGGCGAAGTCGCGCGTCACCACCCGGGCTTTGGGAAACTGCGGCGGCTGCATCTCCACCCCGGCTTCGCTAAGCAGCACACAGCCGCCATCGCAATCCCAGACCGTTTGCTGGCGCTTGATTTTCAGCAGCCCACGCCGTTCGCGCTCGGCGGCCAGCCATATTTCATCGCCCGCCGGGTTGATCGTCAGGCCTTCGAACAAAGCGTTGAAGTTCAGCAGCATGCCGCTGGCCCGTGCTTCACGAACCAGCATCGGCGAAATTTTCAGCCACGACGCAGTGCCTTCCGGCGACACCTGTAACACGGCTGCATGGGCTTCGCTGACGATGTAGCGATTGCCGGCGTTGTCGCAGGTGATACCTTCGAAATCCAGATCGCCGCCACGAACGAACGATGCCGCCCAGGTGCGCATTCTCAACCCCCAAGGCAATCCGCTGTCTGGCAACGATGGCACGTCGACACGCACGGTTTCAGCCTGCCAGACCTGATCGGCGGTATTGAGACGGTAGATCTGGTCATCGTCCCGGTCAGAGACCGTCCACAAATCCTTACCGCACACCGCCAGCCCAGACAGGTTACCGCCGCGTAGGCCGTCAACCGGATGCTCGGCCAGTAACTTCAGCTCCGGTACAGGCTCCGCCGACACCGTCATCGCACTCAGTAGCAACGCACTCGCCAAGACCCAACCGAACCGCATCAAGCCAGCACCTCGGCGAGGTTGCCTTTGGATTCGAGCCAGGTCTTGCGGTCACCGGCGCGTTTCTTCGCCAGCAACATGTCCATCATTTCCGAGGTCTCGGCAAAATCTTCGCCCAGCGTCAGTTGCACCAGACGCCGGGTGTTCGGGTCCATGGTGGTTTCACGCAGCTGCGGCGGGTTCATTTCACCCAGACCTTTGAATCGGGTGACCTGCGGCTTGCCGCGTTTCTTCTCGGCCACCAGACGATCGAGAATGCCATCGCGCTCGGCTTCGTCGAGGGCGTAGTAAATCTCTTTGCCCAAGTCGATGCGGTACAGCGGCGGCATCGCGACGTAGACGTGACCGGCATCCACCAGCGGGCGGAAATGCTGGACGAACAAGGCGCAGAGCAATGTCGCGATGTGCAGCCCGTCGGAGTCGGCGTCGGCGAGGATGCAGATCTTGCCGTAGCGCAGTTGGCTCATGTCCGCCGCGCCCGGATCGACACCGATGGCCACGGCAATGTTGTGCACTTCCTGGCTGGCCAACACTTCGCTGCCGTCGACTTCCCAGGTGTTGAGGATCTTGCCGCGCAACGGCAGGATCGCCTGGAATTCCTTGTCCCGCGCTTGTTTGGCGGAACCGCCGGCGGAATCACCTTCGACCAGAAACAGTTCGGAACGCATCGGGTCCTGCCCGGCGCAGTCGGCCAGTTTGCCCGGCAGTGCCGGCCCCTGGGTGACGCGTTTGCGCTCGACTTTCTTGCTCGCCTTGAGGCGACGGCCGGCGTTATTGATCGCCAGCTCCGCCAGCGCCAGACCGGTTTCCGGGTTGGCATTGAGCCACAGGCTGAACGCATCCTTGACTACGCCGGAAACGAATGCCGCCGCTTCACGGGACGACAGACGCTCTTTGGTCTGGCCGGAGAATTGCGGCTCCTGCATTTTCATCGACAGGACGAAGGCGATACGTTCCCAGACGTCTTCCGGCGCCAGCTTCACGCCGCGTGGCAGCAGGCTGCGGAATTCGCAGAACTCGCGCATGGCGTCGAGCAAGCCCTGACGCAAGCCGTTGACGTGGGTACCGCCCTGGGCCGTCGGGATGAGGTTGACGTAGCTTTCCTGCACCGCGTCGCCACCTTCCGGCAGCCACAGCAGCGCCCAGTCGACCGCTTCTTTGTTACCGGCGAAAGCACCGCAAAACGGCTCGTCCGGCAGGCGCTCGAATTCGCTGACCGCGTCGACCAGATAAGAGCGCAGGCCGTCTTCGTAATGCCATTCGACTTTCTCGCCGGTGCCTTTGTCTTCGAAACTGACCAGCAGCCCCGGGCACAGCACAGCCTTGGCCTTGAGCACGTGCTTGAGGCGACTGATGGAGAATTTTGGCGAATCGAAATACTTCGGATCCGGCGCGAAATACACGCTGGTGCCGGTGTTGCGCTTGCCGACCGTGCCGACGATTTCCAGCTCAGAGGCTTTAAAGCCGTCGTTGAAGGTCATCTGGTATTCGTTGCCGTCACGCTTTACACGCACCCGGACTTCGGTCGACAAGGCGTTGACCACAGAAATACCCACCCCGTGCAGACCGCCGGAGAACTGGTAGTTCTTGTTGGAAAACTTGCCGCCCGCATGGAGCTTGGTGAGGATCAGCTCGACGCCTGAAACACCCTCTTCCGGGTGGATGTCGACCGGCATGCCACGGCCGTCATCGCTGACTTCCAGGGAATGGTCGGCGTGCAGGATGACCTGCACCGATTTGGCGTGGCCAGCCAAGGCTTCGTCGACACTGTTGTCGATGACTTCCTGGGCCAGGTGGTTCGGCCGACTGGTGTCGGTGTACATGCCGGGGCGTTTGCGCACCGGGTCGAGGCCCGAGAGGACTTCGATGGCGTCGGCGTTATAAGAGCTAGCGCTGGGAGTGGCCATAGGGTCTCGTCGTCAGTCATTCATGAAATAGGGGCAAGACTTCACAGTGCGGTGAAATCGATTGCCTGATACACATCGGCGCCAATGCCGGCAAAACTCAACAACGCCGGCAATTGCCCGGTAAAACCTTGAAAACTGTGGTCGCCGCCGGCCTGAATGCGCAAGGCACAGGCCCGGTAATACTGCTGGGCGAGGCGATAGTCCAGTGTTTCATCGCCGGTCTGCAACCAGACCTGATAACGCTGCGCGTCCTGGGGCGCCGGCACTTCCAGCTCGGCCAAGGCCGTTACGTGGTCGTGGGTCAATTCCCAGGTTTCATCGGTGTACAGGTTTTTCTGCGTGCCCAGATAACCGTCGAACATCCGATGCGGACTGACGGCCGGGTTGACCAGCAGGGCTTTCAGGCCATGGCGGTCGGCCAGGTGAGTCGCATAGTAGCCGCCGAGTGAGCTTCCCACCAGCAGCGGTCGGCCCAGCTCGGCAATCGCCTGCTCCAACTGACCGATGGCTTCACGCGGACGATGATGCAGGGCCGGGACACGCAATTGATCGCTCAAGCCCAGCCGCTCCATCACCGCGACCAGCTGACAGGCCTTTTTCGAGGCCGGGGCGCTGTTGAAACCGTGGATATAGAGGATCGAACCGGACATTTGAGCTCCCTGGGTGTCGGCGAAAGATAGCGGAGTTTACAGGGAGTCAGGGAGATCGTGGGTGTTTGTAAGGACGCCTTCGCGAGCAAGCCCGCTCCCACTTTGGAATGCGTCCCCCTGTGGGAGCGGGCTTGCTCGCGAAGAGGCCCGATGGGGCTCAGTAACCGTCAGAACCGTAATCAACGGTAAAAGCAAAACCGGTAACCCGCTCCACGCCAGTTTCCAACCGCCCATCCGGCAACAGCCGCAACCAGCGATACCCGGGCGCCTGTTCGCCGACCTTGAAGTCTTCACTGTCTGGCTCGAACTGAATGCAGGTCGACGGCGATGCCATCAACCGCACGCCATTGCGTTCGCGATCAATCTCCTGATGCACATGGCCCCACAACACCGCGCGAGCCTGTGGAAAACGATCCAGCACTTCGAAAAACGCTTCTGGATTGCGCAGGCCGATCGGCGCCATCCACCCGCACCCGATCGGCACCGGATGATGGTGAAAGCACACCAGATGATGACGCTCCGGTGCTTCGCTCAGCGAACGCGCCAGCAGTTGCAGTTGATCGTCCTGCAAATACCCCGGCACCGAACCCGGCACCGCCGAGTCGAGCAAGGTCACGCGCCAATTGCCGATATCGACCACTGACTCCAGCAGCGCACTCTGCACCGCCGCTTGCGCCATGATCTGCGGTTCGTCGTGATTGCCGGGAATCCAGCGCGCCGGTGCATCGATCTGCGCGGTCATTTGGCGAAACAGCTGATAAGACTCAAGAGTGCCGTCTTGGGAAATATCGCCGGTAGCCAGAATCAGATCGATCCTCGGTTGTTGCTCCTGCACCCGCTCGATGACTTTTTGCAGGCTCTGGCGGGTGTTCATGCCCAGCAGTGTGCCGTCCGCCTCGGCGAACAAATGGCTGTCGGACAACTGCACCAGCAATGCCGGATCGGCGGTGGTCAACGTGGATACGCTCGGCAAGGCGTTCTCCCAAGGCAAAAGCACGGAATCGTTCAAGTGCCGCAATTATGCTGGGGGATCACTGAAAGGGGAAACCTGCGAACCGGACGCAGTTCACAACTAGCGTACGACTTCGTACTCGTGCCCCAGCGCCAGACAATGACTCAGCCATTCCCCCAGGAACAGATTGAGCTGAGCTTTTTCATCGGGCTGATGCATCGCGGCGTTCGGGTAAGGATAGATGCCACGAAAGCGTCGTGCATGTTCGGCGCTGATCACCTCGGCCATGCGCGCGTCGTGATAGACCTGCACTTCCAGTTGCGGCACCGGCAGCCACGGCAGACTGTGTTCCTGACGCACTTGCAAGGTGGTGGTGTACGGGCAGGTTTGCAGCACTTCGAGGGCCAGCACGCCGAGCATCTGCTCGCCTTGGGTCACGGCGATGCGCCGCGCCTCAGGCTCGTTACGCATGTCCGGCAACAGTCGCATCAGGCGCGCGTAGTTGGCCTCGCAGGCAGCTTGCAGCCCCACGAGGTCGACTCGATAACGATCGCGCAGCTTGTTTACGACCATAGCCCCCTCACTTCGGCGCGGTTAAGCGCCAGCCACTGCAAAGCGATGATGCTTGCCGCATTGGCAATGCGTCCGTCACGGACGGCCTGCAAGGCATCTTCGAAGGCCCAGACCGTAACGCGGATATCTTCGGCCTCTTCTTCAAGGCCATGCAAACCGCCGACGCCATCAGTGCTGCAACGCCCCAGATACAAATGCACGAATTCGTTGCTGCCACCCGGCGACGGGAAATATTTGGTCATCGGCCACAGGGCCTTGATGTCCAGCCCAGCTTCCTCCTGCGCCTCGCGGTGAGCAACTTCTTCCGGCTGCTCATCCTTGTCGATCAGACCGGCGACCAGTTCCACCAGCCACGGGTTATCAGTCTTGCCCATGGCGCCGACGCGAAACTGCTCGATCAGCACCACTTCATCGCGCTGCGGATCGTAGGGCAGCATGCACACCGCGTCGTGGCGCACGAAGACTTCACGGTTGATTTCGCGACTCATGCCGCCGGCGAACAGCTCATGGCGCAGGTGCAGACGGTCGAGCTTGTAAAAGCCCTCGTAGCATCGTTCGCGTCGCACGATCTCGACGGTGGTTGGCGTGGCGTTGGCAAAGTCAGTCATGAGCATCCTCGTTTACTGCAAATCCATTACGAGGTTCCATTGTGTTACTTGCAACCTCGACTTCGCGCCATCCTAACGCGCCCGCACCGTCTGATGCAGCCCCTTTACCGTCAGCGGGATGGACGGTGAAGGCGAAACCCACTCTAATTAGCTTAGTGGCGAACTGACCGCTTCCGCGAGAGTCGAAGCGATATCTTTTTGCCTTCCCCTGTTTCAGAAAGGACGCCCATGTCGCTTTTCAAAATTGCCTCCGTGGCCGCCATCGCCCTGACCCTGGGCGCGTGCGCCAGCCTGTTTCAACCCAACTACCGCACCCCGCTGGAAACCACCCGCGATGCCTCGGAACAGCTGAAACCCGGCTGCTCCAACCCTGACTGCCCACTGGTGAACATCGACACCCTGCGCTTCCCGGCCGAACCTGCCCTGGACGGCATCATCGAAAAACGCCTGCTGCAAATGACCCGCACCGAGCCGAGCGCGCCAGTGGCGCCGACCCTGGCGGCCTATCGCGAGCAGTTTCTGGCGAATGCCGGCCCGCGCAACAGCAGCTATCTGCAAGCCAAAGTACGCGAGCAGCATGACGGCTTGGTGATCATCGAGTTGTCGAGCTACCTCGACACCGGCGGCGCCCATGGCACCCCGGGTCGCGGTTTCATCAATTATTCGCGCCAGCAGCACAAAGTGCTGAACCTGTCGGACATGCTGATGCCGGGTCAGGAAGACGCCTTCTGGAAGGCTGCGCAGGTTGCGCATAACAGCTGGCTGATCAGCACCAAGCTCGATCAGGAAGCGGAATTCGTGTCGAGTTGGCCGTTCAAGAAAACCCCGCACGTGGCACTGACTTACGGCGGCGTGATCCTCAAGTACGAGGTGAGCACCATCGCGCCTTACGCGCTGGGCCACGTCGAACTGAAGATCCCTTATCCGCGTCTGAACGGCATTCTCAAGCCCGAGCTGTTTCCCGGCCGTAACTGAAGGCCCGGCCGAGCACTAGCTGTAACAGCCCTGCCAGCACCAGCGCCGGCAGGGTTGCGCCGACATCCGGATACAGATTCGCCAGCAAGTGATAGGTGCTGATACCCCCCAGCCAGGCCAACAGCGCCGGCCAGCGCAAGGCGGCTGAAGCGACCTGAGCACTGCGCTTGCGCAGGATGAAGTGATCCACCAGCACCACGCCGAACAGCGGCGCAAACACCGAACCGATCAACAGCAGGAAATTCTGATACTGCGCCAATGGCGCCAACAGTGCGATCAGCGTGCAGATCACGCCGATGGCCAAGGCCAGATGCTCGACTTTCAGGCGCAACAGAATCCCGCTGGAGACCGCCGCCGAGTGAATGTCGGCAAAAGCGTTTTCCGACTCATCCAGCAGAATCAACAGCAGCGGAATGCCCAGACCGGCACCGGCCAGTGCCAGCAGCAGCGCATTGACTTCACCGCTCGGCGCGAACGCCAGGGTGTAGGCCACGCCAAGGCTCATGAGCCAGAAGTTGCCGATGAAAAAGCCGATGGCAGTGCCGCCGAAAACATTCTTCGCCCGTTTGCCGAAACGCGAGTAGTCGGCAATCAGCGGCAGCCACGACAGCGGCATCGCAATCGCAATGTCGAAGCCCACGGCGAACGGCATCGAACCGTCACCGGCACGCGACCAGAGATCGGCCAGATCGGCTTTGGCGAACAGGTTCCAGGTCAGCCAGAGGCACGCCGCCAGTAACAGCCAGATGCCCCACTTGCGCAGGATCTGCCGCACGAAGGTCAGCGGCCCACTCACGGCAAGCAAGGTTGCCAATGCGCCGAAAAACAGCGTCCATAAAACTGGATTCGACCACAGCGAACCTTCGCTGAACGCGCGGGTACCGAGCAGGCTGGCCGCATCGCGCATGACGATGATTTCGAACGAGCCCCAACCGATCAGTTGCAGCAAGTTGAGTAGCGCCGGCAGGCTTGCGCCTTTGCTGCCGAGGCTGAGTTTGAGCGCAGCCATCGACGACAGGCCGGTGTCGCTGCCAATCACGCCAACAGCGGCCAGCAGCAGAACGCCGACCAGCGTGCCGAGGAAAATCGCCAGCAGCGAGCCAGACAGGCCGAGACCCGGCGCAAGCAACGCGCCGGTCTGCAGCACCATCAGGCCAATGCCGAGGGAGAACCACAGGGAAAACAGATCGCGACCGCCGAACACACGCTTGTCGGCGGGTACGGCGAGGTCGGGGGAGTAGGTGCCGGGTTGAATGCTCAAGGGTGTTATCTCGGAGGAGTATTTTTGTCATTGAGATTTCTGGTGCCTGTTCTGAAGCCTTCGCGAGCAAGCCCGCTCCCACATTTTGAACCGGTTCCTTCAGGAGGAATGCGATCAAATGTGGGAGCGGGCTTGCTCGCGAAGAGGCCATCACAGGCACCATCAATTTCAGGTCAGATCAAACCTTCTTGTACAGCTGACTGCCTTCCTTCTTGAACCGCTCGGCCTGTTCCGCCAGGCCTTGGGCAACGTCCACGTCGACCGCTTCGATCCGCTGGTTGGCCGCGTATTCGCGGACTTCCTGAGTGATCTTCATCGAGCAGAATTTCGGCCCGCACATCGAACAGAAATGCGCGACCTTGGCCGAGTCCTTCGGCAGGGTTTCATCGTGATACGAACGGGCGGTGTCCGGGTCCAGACCGAGGTTGAACTGGTCTTCCCAGCGGAACTCGAACCGCGCCTTGCTCAAGGCGTTGTCGCGGATCTGTGCGCCCGGATGTCCTTTGGCCAAGTCCGCTGCGTGGGCGGCGATCTTGTAAGTGATGATCCCGGTCTTCACGTCATCCTTGTTCGGCAGGCCCAAGTGTTCCTTCGGCGTCACGTAGCAAAGCATCGCGCAACCGAACCAGCCGATCATCGCCGCACCGATGCCGGAGGTGATGTGGTCATAGCCCGGGGCGATGTCGGTGGTCAGTGGGCCGAGGGTGTAGAACGGCGCCTCGTCGCAGCACTCGAGCTGCTTATCCATGTTCTCTTTGATCAACTGCATCGGCACATGGCCCGGGCCTTCGATCATGCACTGCACATCGTGCTTCCAGGCGATCTTGGTCAGCTCGCCGAGGGTCTCCAGTTCGCCGAATTGCGCTTCGTCGTTGGCGTCGGCAATCGAGCCAGGACGCAGGCCGTCGCCCAGCGAGAAGCTGACGTCGTAGGCCTTCATGATTTCGCAGATTTCGTCGAAGTGGGTGTAGAGGAAGTTCTCTTTGTGGTGCGCCAGGCACCACTTGGCCATGATCGAACCGCCACGGGAAACGATACCGGTCACGCGTTTGGCGGTCAGCGGCACGTAGCGCAACAGCACGCCGGCGTGGATGGTGAAGTAGTCGACGCCCTGCTCCGCCTGCTCGATCAGCGTGTCGCGAAACAGCTCCCAGGTCAGGTCTTCGGCGACACCGTTAACTTTTTCCAGCGCCTGATAGATCGGCACGGTGCCGATCGGTACTGGCGAGTTACGAATGATCCATTCGCGGGTTTCGTGGATGTGTTTACCGGTGGACAAGTCCATCACGGTGTCCGAACCCCAGCGAATGCCCCAGGTCAGTTTCGCCACTTCTTCTTCGATGGACGAACCCAGGGCGCTGTTGCCGATGTTGCCGTTGATCTTCACCAGGAAGTTACGGCCGATGATCATCGGTTCCAGTTCGACGTGGTTGATGTTGGCCGGAATGATCGCGCGACCGCGGGCGATTTCTTCGCGGACGAATTCAGCGGTGATTTCTTTCGGGATGCTCGCGCCGAAGCTGTGGCCGGCGTGTTGCTGCGTCAACAGGCCAGCGGCGCGGGCCTCTTGCAGCTTCATGTTTTCGCGGATGGCGACGTATTCCATCTCGGCGGTGATGATGCCTTGGCGCGCGTAGTGCATCTGGCTGACGTTGGCCCCGGCCTTGGCGCGGCGCGGGTTGTTGACGTGGGCGAAACGCAGTTTGGTCAGCTCTGGATCAGCGAGGCGTTCCTGGCCGAAATTCGAACTCAGGCCCGGCAGGCGCTCGGTGTCGCCACGGTCATCAATCCACGCCGAACGCACATCCCCCAGGCCTTTACGTACGTCGATCACCACGTTCGGATCGGTGTACGGACCCGAGGTGTCGTAGACAGTGACCGGCGCGTTGATTTCGCCGCCGAAGTCGGTCGGGGTCACATCGAGGGTGATTTCGCGCATCGGCACGCGGATGTCCGGGCGCGAGCCCTGAACGTAGACTTTTTGCGAACGGGTGAACGGCTTGACCGATTGCTCATCGACCTTGGCCGAGTCACTCAGGTTGATCGCGTTTTTTGATTTTGTAGTCGTCATCACGGGCTCTCCAGACAGCATCCAGGCAGTGGATTGTCGGAGCAGAACCTGAAAGGCACGGACGCACCAGGACTGGTGCTGTGCATCGTCGTCGAGCGTTCGATTGTCGAACAATTTCCCGGACGAAGCACAAGAGGACTCGCCGGGTGACGAGAAATCTTGTTCCCTACGCAGGCGCTAACCTGATCAGGTTCAACGGGATCCGAAATTATTCGATCTCAGCCTCATAGCAAGGCACCCCGACAAGAACCCGGCCAGTCTAGACACAACCGGCAAAGAACGCCAACACCGCGGCAAACACCATGATGAATGGCGCAATTGGCAGGACTTGCAGGATTGTTGCCGCCCGATTGCCCAACTACACTCGCTACGCCATGCTGCGCCTTGACGCAGCATGGGCCGCGCCTTACCTTTGGCGCCCGGATTATTTCCATAATATTTGCTAGGGATCGCCTCATGCTGCGCAAACTTTCACTGGCTCTTGCCGTGTCTTGTGCGTCCAACGCAATGGCCTGGGCAGCAGAAGCGCCCTTGTCGAGCAAAACCGATCTGGTCAGCGTCTATCAGGAAGCGGTCGACAACAATGCCGATCTGGCCGCCGCCCGCGCGCAGTACGGTGCCCAGAAAGAAGTGGTGCCGCAGGCTCGCGCCGGATTGCTGCCGAACCTGTCTGGCGGCGCCGAAATCGCCGACGTGCGCACCTCGATCGACCAGCCTTCGGCCATCGCCAACCGTAGCGCCCATTCTTATCAAGCGACCCTGGCGCAGCCGTTGTTCCGCGCCGATCGCTGGTTCCAGTACCAGGCCGCCAAGGACGTCAACGAACAGGCAGCGCTGCAACTGTCCGCCACCGAGCAGAACCTGATCCTGCAATCGGCCGAAAGCTACTTCAACGTGCTGCGCAGCCAGGACACCCTGGCCTCGACCAAGGCTGAAGAAGCGGCGTTCAAGCGCCAGCTCGACCAGTCCAACGAGCGCTTTGATGTCGGCCTCTCGGACAAGACCGACGTGCTGCAATCGCAAGCCAGCTACGACACCGCGCGGGCCAACCGGATCGTCGCACAGCGTCAGGTCGATGATGCGTTCGAAGCGCTGATCACCCTGACCAACCGTCAGTACAACTCGATTCAGGGCATCGTCCACACGCTGCCAATCCTGCCGCCAGCGCCAAACGACGCCAAGGCCTGGGTCGACACCGCGGCGAAACAGAACCTCAATCTGCTGGCCAGCAACTACGCCGTCAGTTCGGCCGAACAGACGCTCAAGCAACGCAAGGCCGGCCACCTGCCGACCCTCGACGCCGTCGCGAAGTATGAGAAAGGTGACAACGACGCCCTCGGCTTCGCCAACCCGAACGCCTTCGGCACGCCCTACCGTGGCAACGTCGAACAGAGCACGCTGGGGCTGCAACTGAACATCCCGATCTACAGCGGCGGGCTGACCAGCTCGCAAGTGCGTCAGTCTTATGAGCAACTGAATCAGAGCGAACAGCAGCGCGAATCCCTGCGTCGGCAGATCGTCGAGAGCACCCGCAACCTGCACCGCGCGGTGAACACCGACGTCGAGCAGGTACAGGCGCGCCGTCAGTCGATCATCTCCAACCAGAGCGCGGTGGAAGCCACGGAAATCGGCTATCAGGTGGGCACACGCAACATCGTCGACGTGCTCGACGCACAGCGTCAGCTGTACACCTCGGTGCGCAACTACAACAACACCCGCTACGACTATATCCTCGACAACCTGCGCTTGAAGCAGGCGGCGGGCACGTTGAACCCGGGTGACTTGCAGGACCTGACGCGCTACCTGAAAGCCGACTACAACCCGGACAAGGACTTCTTGCCACCGGATCTGGCCAAGGCTGCCGAAGCGCAACTCAAGGCCCGCCCTTAAAAGCGAAAGATCGCAGCCTTCGGCAGCGCCTACATTGGAATGCATTTCCATGCAGGCGCTGCCGAAGACTGCGATCTTTTTGCTTTATTTGATCAGTCGGCCCAAGCCATCCAGCAAACGCTGCAACGCGCCCTGATTGCGGCGCATCACCGCCAGCCCGGCATCAGCCATACGCTGTGCATCCCGTGGCAATTCGAACAAACGCTGCACTTCCACTGCCAGCCCTTCGGCATCATCCACTTCGGCCAGCGCGCCGGCCTCGCGTAATTGCGCGGCGATGTCGAGGAAGTTGAACAGGTGCGGGCCGCTGATTACCGGTTTCGCCAAGGCTGCCGGCTCCAGCAGGTTGTGCCCGCCGTTCGGCACCAGGCTGCCGCCGACAAAGGCGCTGTCGGCCAGGGCATAAAGAAACAGCAACTCGCCCATGGTGTCGCCGAGCAGTACCGATGTTTCGCCCTCAACGTTAGCCCCGGTCGAACGGCGCACGGTGGCGAAACCTTCACGCTGGCACATTTCGAACACCGAGTTGAACCGCTCCGGGTGACGCGGCACCAGAATCAGCAGCGCGTTGGGATAGTTGGCCAGCAAACGCCGATGAGCGTTCAAGACCACTTCGTCCTCGCCTTCGTGAGTGCTGGCGGCGATCCACACCGGACGTTCCAGCGCTTGCCACTGGCCGCGCAATTGGGCGGCGCGTTGCAGCAGTTGCGGGTCGATGGTCAGGTCGAACTTGATCGAACCAGTGACTTCGACTGTTTCTGGTCGCGCGCCCAAATCGCGGAAACGCTGCGCTTCAGCTTCGGTCTGGACGGCAAAAAAACTCACCTCGGCGAGCATCGGCGCGGTCAGTTTGCTGAAGCGCCCGTAGCCCTTGGCTGAGCGCTCGGACAAACGCCCGTTGGCCAGCGCCACCGGGATTGCGCGCTTGGCGCATTGATGAATATGGTTGGGCCATAGCTCGGTTTCCATGATCACGGCCAATTTCGGTTGCACGCGATCAAGAAAACGCGCCGCTGCACACGGCAAGTCGTACGGCAGGTAGCAATGCTGGATGCGCGGTTCGTTGGCGAACAGTGCCTGAATCCGCTCCGAACCGGTCGGGGTCATGCAGGTCACGGTGATCGGAAGCGTTGGATAACGTTGCAACAAGGCACGAATCATCGGCGCCGCGGCAATGCTTTCGCCCACTGACACCGCGTGCACCCAGATGCCGCCGGGGTGCAACGTCGGCATGCCATAAGTGAAACGTTCGCCAATCCGTTTGGCATACGCCGGCGCCTTGCGCGAGCGCAGCCATAGCCGAATCGCCACCAATGGCAGCCCCAGGTAAAACAGCGCGGTGTAGAGAGTTCTATTCATGGCGGCGGAGTTTATCGACTTTTGCCGTCGATCGCCTGCAAGTGCACGGCAAAACGTTCGGCCAGCCAGCGGGCGGCCGGACCGAGCGGCTCGTCGCGGCGCCAGACCAGTTCCACCACCAGCGCCGGCGGCGTCCATTCGCTGTCCAGTTCGGCCATCAAGCCCTGATACGCCGAATACTGCACCACGTGCCGAGGCAACCACGCCCAGCCAAGATCTCGCACCAGCCATTCGGCCATCACGTAGAAACTGTCGGCGCGCCATACCTGCGGGCTTGCCGGTTCGTTGCCGGGATAAACGCTGGTTTGCGTCGACATCAGCAATTGCCGGTGTTGCGCCAGTTGCTGGCAGGTGACGTAAGACTGCGTCGCCAACGGATGATTGATCCCACAGACCGTAACCATTTCAACGCTGCCCAGCACCCGGCGCTCCAGCGCCTCGGGGATTTCGTCGTGATAGAACAGCAGCCCTAGATCGGCGCGGCGCTCGACCAGTTTGCGTGAAACTTCGCCTTGGGCGGCGCTGGTCAGTTGAACTTCCAGGCTGGGAAACTGCTCGGCCAGCGCGCCGAAACTTTCCACCAGCGCCTGATACGGCATCGCCTCGTCCTGCGCCACGCGCAGTTGTGCTTCCTGGCCGCGCATCATCGCCATCGCCCGTCCGTTCAGGCGCTCGCATTGGCGCAAGACTTCCCGCGCCTCTTCCAGCAGTGCCGCGCCCGCTTCAGTCAGGCTCGGCTGCCGCCCGCTGCTACGCTGGAACAGGCTGACGCCCAGATCGTCTTCGAGCATGGCGATGGCACTGCTGATTGCCGATTGTGCTTTGCGCTGCTGCCGGGCGACGGCGGAAAACGAGCGCTGTTCGGCAACGTCGACGAAGACCCGTAGCTGATCAAGATTCCACTGCATGCTGGCTCATCAACCCATCTTCAAAACAGATAGGTAATGACTTTACCCCATCTGGCGAATCTCTAAAATGCCGTCTCTGCAAGCAACGTTTTACATGAGGATTTGAACCATGAACGCCTACGTCTATCTGGCCATTGCCATTTGCGCCGAAGTGATAGCCACCGTTTCGATGAAAGCGGTCAAAGGCATCAGCACGCCCCTGCCGCTGATCCTGGTGATTGTCGGTTACGCGATTGCGTTCTGGATGCTGACGCTGGTGGTGCGCACGGTGCCGGTGGGTGTCGCCTACGCGGTGTGGGCCGGGATGGGTATCGTGATGGTCAGCGTCGCGGCGCTGTTCATTTACGGGCAGAAGCTGGATGTGCCGGCGATGCTCGGGATGGCCTTGATTGTGCTGGGCGTGGTCGTCATCCAGCTGTTCTCGAAAACCGCTGGCCATTAAAGCCAACCCCACTCCCTGTGGGAGCGAGCCTGCTCGCGAAGAGGGCGTGTCAGTCGACAACAATGTTGCCTGACACACCCTATTCGCGAGCAGGCTCGCTCCCCCATTGGGTTTTGTGTTTGCCCTGTTGATCATCGACAAATCCGCCTCTTTCCCGAGTCTGTATACTGCGCCCTCGTCTTGAACACTGAGGTCGCTGCATGCCATCCGTTATTTCCACCGACGTTCTGATTGTCGGCGCTGGTGTCGCCGGCCTCTGGCTGAATGCGCGTCTGCGCCGCCAGGGTTTTTCGACCGTGCTGGTGGAAAACGCCAGCCTCGGCGGCGGGCAGAGTGTGAAATCCCAAGGCATCATCCACGGCGGCGCCAAGTACGCGTTGCACGGCGCGCTGACCGGCGCCTCGGAAGCCATCGCCGACATGCCACGACGCTGGCGTGAAGCGCTGGCCGGTGATGGCGAGCTGGATCTGAGCGGCGTGCGCCTGCTGTCCGAAGCGCATTACCTGTGGTCGCCGGGCACCCTCGCCGGCAACCTCACCAGTTTCTTCGCCAGCAAAGCCGTACGTGGCCGCGTCGACCAGGTCAAGGGCGACCAATTGCCACCGGCCCTGCAAGACAAACGCTTCAAGGGCAAAGTCTATCGCCTCGCCGAACTGGTAGTAGATGTGCCGAGCCTGATCCAGCGCCTGGCCGACCTGGCGGGCGACGGCTTGCTTGCCGGGCAAACCATCGAGCCTCTGCTGGAGGCTGGCGTGCTGGTCGGCCTGAAGGTCGACGGCCGCGAGATCCGTGCCCAGCGCATCGTTCTCAGCGCCGGTGCCGGCACCGCCGACCTGCTCACCGCCCTCGGCCTGAGCCACCCGGCCATGCAACGCCGGCCACTGCACATGATCCTCGCCAAAGGCCCGGGCCTGAAACCGCTGTATGCCCACTGCCTGGGCGGCGGCACCAAACCGCGCATCACAGTGACAACTCATCCGGCAGCTGATGGCCAGTGGGTCTGGTACATGGGCGGCGACATCGCCGAAAGCGAAGGCGTGAACCGCGAGCCGGCCGAACAGATCGCCACCGCGCAAAAAGAAATCGCGCAGTTGCTGCCTTGGATCGACCTCAGCACCACGCAATGGGCGACGCTGCGCGTCGACCGTGCCGAGCCGCTGCAAACCGGTTTGACGCGCCCGGACAACGCCTTCCTCGCCGAAGAAGGGCGTTTGTTGGTCGGTTGGCCAACCAAACTGGCGCTGGCGCCAGACTTCGCTGATCGCGTGATTGCTTCGCTGCAACGCGACGGCATCCAGCCGCAAGCCAGCGAGCCTTTGCCGGCCCTGCCAAAACCGCCATTGGGCGTACCCGCCTGGGAGGAGCTGCTGCCATGACCATTGCGACCCTGCACGACTTGCACCGCCCATTGGGCAGTACCGGCCTGATGGTTTCGCCGCTAGGCCTGGGCACGGTCAAACTGGGCCGCGACCAGGGCGTGAAATACCCTAACGGCTTTCAGATTCCCGATGACGACGAAGCGCGCATGCTGCTCAGACAGGCGCGCGATCTGGGCATCAACCTGATCGACACCGCGCCGGCCTACGGTCGCAGCGAAGAGCGCCTCGGCCCGCTGCTGCGTGGTCAGCGCAATGACTGGGTGATCGTCAGCAAAGTCGGCGAAGAATTTGCCGACGGCCTGTCGCGCCACGATTTCAGCGCGGCGCACACGCGGATGTCGGTGGAACGCAGCCTGCAACGTCTGGAAACGGATTTCATCGATCTGGTGCTGGTGCACTCCGACGGCAACGACATGGCGATCCTTGAGCACGAAGCGGTCTATGCCACGCTCGCAGCGCTCAAGGCCGAAGGCAAGATTCGCGGCTTCGGCTTTTCCGGCAAAACCGTCGAAGGCGGGCTCAAGGCACTGGAGCAAGGTGACTGCGCGATGGTCACCTACAATCTGAACGAACAAAACGAGAAAGCGGTCATTGACTATGCTGCTGCCCACGGCAAAGCCATTCTGGTGAAAAAAGCCCTGGCCAGCGGTCATGTTTGCCTGAGCCCCGGCGTGGATCCGGTGCGCGCCAGCTTCGAGTTGCTGTTTGCCCAGCCTGGCGTGGCCAGTGCTATTGTCGGGACGATCAATCCGCTGCACCTCGCCCATAACGTCGCGACCGTTGCCCAGGTCCTTCGTGGTCACTGACGCCGCCCCGCGGCCTTAAGCAGGAGCCGATATGCCGCGCACGCTCATCAGAAAGAACCCGAGCAACTTCAAGACCCTGCCGCTGTTCGTCGAAGCTACGCCCGAAGGCCTGACCTATCAGAGCGTCGGCATGCCGCTGAACTTCGCGCAGACCTTGCAACGGCGTAAACCGGTCAGCGTGGCGGACGCCGAGCGCTTCTCGCTGGAACTGGCCAACCTCGGGGTCTCGGTGCGCCTGACCCTGCATTGGCAAAATCGCGATTACTGGGTGTTGGTGCGCCAGCGGCGGCAGGATCGCGGCGATGTCGTGCTCAAGCTGATTTCCGGTTACGTGCCGGCCCACGAACTGAACATCCCGCTGCACACGGCCATTCAGGAAATCGCCGAAGAGTGTTTGCTGGAAACTCCGGAAGGCTGGCTCGGCGGGCGTTTCAACGACACCTGGCTACCGGCGCCCTACGCGTCCGCGCTGCATTACCGTGAAGCCCTGCCGTTTCGCCTGACACCGCTGTCCGGCTCGGCGCGCCCGATTCGTTGCGCCAATCTGCAACTGGTTGAACGGCCGCGCGCCTACGTGCATTTGCCGACCGCCTCACTGCAATTGATCTACGACCTGCGCCTGGACGTGCCCAAGGAAGCCAAATCCTTGAGTCTGTTTCATGTCGATGAACGTCTTGAGGGCGATCAACTGGTCGCGAGACTCGACCGCAAACGTCCGGACCTTTACCTGATGCCGTTGCAGGACGGCGAGCCGCTGGCCGAGCTCTATACGCTGAAAAAAGGCCAGTTGTATCCGGCAGGCACCCGTGGCCTTTATCTGGCCGAGAGCTTCGCCAAACAGGATGGCTGGCTGGTGCGCGAGGAGCGGATTCGCTGGAAGGACTGGCTGCGCCAACAGGGTTTGACGCCGCCGGAAAAGGCCACAGGATTGGCGCGCTTGCGCGGCAAGGCCAGGCAATTGCTGAAGAAGATCGTACCGCGCAAGAAAGTCAGCTCCTGAAAAACAAAAAATCGCAGCCTGCGACAGCGCCTACAAGAATCACTATGCAGGCGCAGCCACAGGCTGCGATCTTTTTTTGCTTCAATCAGTTACCGCGGATTTTTTCCACAATCGCGGTCGTCGAGCTGTTTTCTACCAGCCCAAGCACTTTTACGGTGCCACCGTAGGCCTTGACGATGTCGGCGCCGACCACCTGGTCGATGCCGTAATCACCGCCTTTGACCAACACATCCGGTTTGACCTCGCGCAGCAGGTTCTCCGGGGTGCCCTCAGGGAAGCTGATCACCCAGTCCACCGCACCGAGACCGGCCAGTACGGCCATGCGCCGATCGACACTGTTGATCGGCCGACCCGGACCTTTCAAACGGCTGACGGAGGCATCATCGTTGATCGCCACAATCAGACGATCACCTTGGGCCCGCGCCTGCTCGAGATAGGTCACGTGTCCGGCGTGCAGGATGTCGAAGCAACCATTGGTGAAGACGATGCGCTCGTTATGCGCACGGGCATCGGCTACCGCCAGCACCAGTTGTTCGAGCCCCAGCACTCCACGCTCGGAACCTTCCTCACGCTGAATCGCGCGGCGCAGTTCCGGGGCACTGATAGCCGCCGTACCTAACTTGCCCACCACAATACCGGCAGCCAGGTTAGCCAGTGCCACTGCGTGCGGCAGTTCCTCACCGGCAGCAATCGCCGCTGCCAGGGTGGAAATCACCGTGTCGCCGGCACCGGTCACGTCGAACACTTCACGGGCACGGGCCGGCAGGTGCAGCGCCGGGTGATCCGGACGCAACAGGGTCATGCCGTGTTCGCCACGGGTTACCAGCAGCGCGCCGAGCTCGAGGTCGTGCATCAGGGTCGCGCCCTTGCTCACCAGCTCGTGCTCATCGGCGCAACCACCGACGATGGCTTCGAACTCACTGAGGTTCGGAGTGATCAGACTGGCGCCACGGTAAATCGAGAAATCCTTGCCCTTGGGATCGGCCAACACCGGAATGCCTTTGGCCCGCGCAGCCTGGATCAGCGCCTGATGATTTTTCAGCGCGCCTTTGCCGTAGTCGGACAACACCAGCACTTTGATGCCTTCAAGCAGATCGTCGACCTGCGAAGCGAGGGCCAGCGAATCGGTCGCGAACGGTTCTTCGAAGTCGATACGCAGCAGTTGCTGGTGCCGGCTCATGACCCGCAGCTTGACGATGGTCGGTTGATGCGCAATACGCTGAAACAGCGCTCGCACACCCGCGCCCTTGAGACTGTTGCTCAGGCTGTCGGCAGCTTCGTCATCACCGGTCACTCCGACCAGCGACGCCGGCGCACCCAGCGCGGCAATGTTCAAGGCAACGTTGGCGGCACCGCCGGGACGATCTTCGATTTGCTCGACCTTTACGACCGGGACCGGTGCCTCAGGGGAAATCCGTGAGGTTCCACCATGCCAGTAACGGTCGAGCATGACATCGCCGACCACCAATACTGGGGCTTGATCGAATCGCGGCATGGACAACTTCATGGAGCAACCCACATACAAAATGAACAGGGGCGCGATATTAACACAGGGTTGGCGAAGGCTTGCGCGCAGGCTGCAACAGGATGAAACAGGTGTGCTTTTTGCTCACTTCTTGAGCAGGCAGACGGCTGATCAACCGTTAGACGCAATGGCGCTCGACCCGTTTGGGCATGGCAAAAACAACGGTGGGAGCGAGTCCGCTGGCGATGGTGGTGCATTCGCCGACAGGGTTGTCGGGTCTGCAACTGCAATCGCGAGCAGTCTCGCTCCCACAGGAGGGTCAGCTATCGGTTCAGGCGATGTCTTCGGTCGGGGCATCCAGGCCCATGGCGTTGAGGCGTGCGTAGTAACCTTTCTGCGCCAGCAGCGCATCGTGAGTACCCCGCTCGACAATCCGCCCCTGATCCATGACCAGAATCAGATCGGCCTTCTCGATGGTCGACAGACGGTGCGCAATCACCAGTGTGGTGCGGCCCTTCATCACTTGATCCAGCGCCGCCTGAATGTGCCGCTCGGACTCCGTGTCGAGGGCCGAAGTGGCTTCGTCGAGAATCAGCAACGGCGCGTTCTTGAGCAGCGCCCGGGCAATCGCCAGACGCTGACGCTGACCACCGGAAAGCAATACGCCGTTTTCGCCGACCTGGGTGTCCAGGCCTTCGGGCAGCTGCGAAATGAAGTCCATGGCGTAGGCGTCACGTGCAGCTTTCTCGATGTCTTCACGCGGCGCGCCGGCCAGATCGCCATACGCGATGTTATTGGCGACCGTGTCGCTGAACAGCGTCACATGCTGGGTGACCTGAGCGATGTGGCGACGCAGGTTCAGCAGTTTGTACTGCTCGATTTCCACGCCATCGATGAGGATCTCGCCCTTGTCGTGGTGATAGAAGCGTGGAATCAGGTTGGCCAGCGTCGACTTGCCGCTGCCCGAACGCCCCACCAGGGCGACCATCTGCCCCGGTTCGACCGAGAAGCTGATGTTGTCGAGTACCTGACGCTCGGTGTCCGGATAGGTGAAGCTCAGGTTGCGCACGTCCAGACGACCGCTGACCGAATCGCGCTCGACCGTACCGGTATCGACTTCCGGCGTGACGTCCAGTTGTTCGAAGATGCTTTCAGCACCAGCGACACCTTTCTGGATGGTCGAGCTGACCTCGGACAACTGGCGGATCGGCTTGGGCAACAGACCCGCCAGGGTGATGTAGGCGACCATGTCACCGGCCGAGGCATCACCCCGCAGGTAAAGCACCAGGAACATCAACACCGCCATGGCGCTGTAGATCACCAGTTGCAGCATCGGCGTATAGATCGCACCGGTACGGGTCATGCGCAGTTGTTTGTCGGTGTTGCTCTGACTGGCCTTGAGGAAGCGTTTCTCTTCATAGACCTCGCCGCCGAAGCTGCGAACCACGCGATAACCCTGAATGGTTTCCGAAGCAACGTGGGTGACGTCGCCCATGGCCAGCTGGATCTTCTTGCTCTGTTTGCGGAATTTCTTGCTTGCAGTGCGTACCATCACGGCGATCAGCGGCAGAATCGCAACCATCACCAGCGTCAGCTTCCAGTTCATGTACAGCAGGGAGGCGAACAGGAAGATCACCGTCATGCCTTCACGGATAACGACCTTGATCGCATCGGTTGCCGCCCCCGTGACCATGGTCACGTTGAAGGTGATACGCGAAATCAGGTGACCGGAGTTATGCTTGTCGAAGTAACGGTTGGGCAAAACCAGCAGGTTGTTGAACAACTGCACACGCAGGTCATGAACCAGGCCGAGAGAAACCTTGGCCAGAAAATAGTTACCCAGATAAGATCCCAGTCCCTGCCACGCGGCGATCAGGATGATCAGCAACGGCACTGCCTGCAATAATTGCAGGTCACGCAGGTAGGGGACGGTTGGAAACAGCACTGCTTCGGGGTTCGAAAGGCCATCGACAAAGTACTTGAGGATGTAACCGAGCATCGGCTGGGTCGAAGCAAAAATCAGAAAACCGACGATGCTGATCAGGAACAGACTGATGTACGGCCGGACGTAGCCGAGCAGGCGGAAGTAGATTTTCAAGCTCGAAGGGCTTGCGGCGGGACTGGAATCGGTCATATCACGCGAAAGTCGATAAAAAGGACGCTGACTTTAGCACAGCTTCTTCAGGGTTCTGGCAATCGGCGAAAGGCTGTTATTGTTATGCAGGGTTTCAGCATCAAATAGCCATCATCCGAATGGTTGATCAACTTCAGGATTGAATCTCACAGCATGCAACTTCGCGGCTTCAACAGTACGTCCAATCGAGTTTTCGATTTCATCTGCCTGTGGATTCTTCCCGCAGGCTATCTCTTGCTCTTGTGTGCGCTGTTCTTTTTGCCGGGCCGAAGTCTGCACCACAAACTTTTTTACGGGCTGTTCAGCATTCCGACATTGATCGCCCTGTGTCTGCGGCCGCGCGAGCTCAAGGAGCTGCTGCGCGAGCCAATCTTTATCGCGCTTTTAATGTTCGTCGCCTGGGCACTGCTCAGCCTTTGCTGGAGCCCGGGCGATGAGCCGATCGGCGGGATGTTCAAGCCGCCACTGCATACCGTGCTCTTGTTTGCAGGCAGCTACCTGTTGGTGCGTTATCGCAACGATATCCTGCAACCCTTGCTATTTACCGCCGCGCTGGTCGCCCTGATTGCCACAACGTTCTTTTTGTTCAAGTTCGCCCAGGTTTACCAGCCAGGGATGCGCCTGATCGGCGGCGGTGCTTTTGACAACCCGCTTCTGAGTTCGCACCTGTTCGGTTTCTTCAGCGCGTACTGGCTAGCCGTGACCATGACCTGTAAACGCCGCCAGATGATGTGGCTGAGCGTGCCAGCCATGGCGATCATGTTCATGGCCGTGATCGGCACGGGATCCAGGACCCCCCTGGTGGCACTGACCATGGCCGCTGTCTGGCTCTGCTTCATTTGCTGGAACCGCCGTTCACTGGGGCTGTTGATTGCATTGGCCATCAGCGGTGCGACAGTCCTCAGCCTGTTTGCGCAAATGATCATCGAGCGTGGCGACTCCTACCGTCTGGAAATCTGGCAGCAGGTGCTGCAAAAGATTGCCGACCATCCGTGGGTCGGACATGGCTTCAGCGCCACGCTGTCGGTCGACCCCGGTGTGGGTTACAGCTTCCAGGAGCCCCACAGCTTCGCGCTGGGCGTTCTGTATTACGTCGGGATCTTCGGCCTGCTGCCGTGGCTGTTTTTCCTGCTCTGGGGCTTGTTGAGCAGTTGGCGCCAACGGGTCCAGCCGCTGTTGATCATCGCCTCGAGCTTGCTGGTGTTCGGCATTGGCGCGGGGCTGACCGAAGGTGGCGGGATCATTTCGCGGCCCAAGGAGCACTGGTTCCTGCTGTGGATTCCACTGGCACTGATCGCGGCCGTCAGCATCAATCAGCGCGCTCGCCGCTTGTTGACCCTGCCGGTGCAGAAGCTTTCGGCCACAGGCCTGGAGCAATTGAGCAGCGCGGCACAGATCATCGAAGAAGATGGCCTCGGCCCGAAAGTCCTGCGCCTGGCCGATGGCAGCTTCCTGAAGCTGTTCCGCCGTCGGCGCTGGTACACTTCCGGCAGCTTCAACCCCTACTCCGAGCGCTTCGCGGTCAACAGTGAACAACTGCGGCAGATGGACATTCCTACCCCGCAAGTGTTGCACCTGTATCGCCTCGATGATGGCAGCAGCGCCGTGCATTACGCTCCGCTACCCGGTCACACGCTGCGCCAGGTGCTGCAAAGCATCACCGCCCCGGCCGTGCGTCAGGCGCTGGTGGAGCGCTTCGGCAAATTCATGGCGCAATTGCATGAAAAAGGGGTGTACTTCCGTTCGCTGCACTTGGGCAACGTGCTGGTGCTGGAAGATGGTGAGTTCGGGCTGATTGATCTGGCGGATTTGCGCATCTACCCGAGCGCACTGAGTCATTCGCTGCGTCAGCGCAATTTGCGCCATATGCAACGTTACACCGTCGACAAGCGCTGGCTGTTCGAGGATCACCTCGATGCGCTGCTTCAGGGATACGCCATGACGGCGTCACCCTCCGCTGTGGATAATCTGCACAGGCAAGTGCTGGCCGGAAACCTGACGGCCCGAGTTCATTAATGACCGAAACCGATCCGTTCATCGCGCTGGCAGCTTATCTGCTGGCCATCGTATCCGCCGCCCTGTTAGTGCGCGCGGTTCCGAAAATCAGCCGACATCTGCAGCATTCCGGTGAAAGTCGCTATGCCAGCATCGATGGCCTGCGCGGTTATCTGGCGTTTGGTGTATTCGTACACCACGCGATCATTACCTGGATCTTTCTGCGCACCGGGGTCTTCGCGTTTCCACCGAGCAATTTTTACTCGATGCTCGGCCAGGGCTGCGTCGCACTGTTCTTCATGATCACCGGGTTTCTGTTCTGGAACCGCCTGCTGACCCAGGGCCGCCAGCACGACTGGCTGGCGTTCGGGATTTCGCGACTGTTTCGGCTGTACCCACTCTACCTGCCCCTGATGTTGATCGTGTTCGTGACCGTGTTCCATCTACAGCAGTGGGAACTGAAAGAGCCGGTCACAGAGCTGCTCAAACAGATCCTCGCCTGGCTGACGTTCGATCGGCCCGACATCAATCAATATCACCAGACCGGCATGTTGATTTCCAACGTCACCTGGACCCTGGCCTACGAAGTGTTCTTCTATCTGGCGCTGCCACTGGCGGCGCTGGTGTTCATTTACCGCGGCAGCTGGCTGCAAGTGGTGCTGTGCCTGATTGGCATTTACGCGCTGTATCAGTTGGTCGGCTGGGAACACTCGCTGAAGAAACATTTCCTCGCCAGCTTCCTCGGAGGGATCGCCGCCGCATACTGGATTAGGCGGCCCGCCCTGCTAGCGTGGAGCCAGTCACGTCTGGCCAGCTTCATCGCCCTGCTCGCCCTGGTGATCGCGTTCACCGCCTTCAATCGAGCCTTCAAGATGGCGCCGCTCATGCTGCTGTCGGTGTTCTTCGTGATCGTGGCTTCGGGCAACAACCTGTTCGGTGTTTTGAAACCACGCAGCATCCGCTGGCTGGGCGAGATCAGCTACAGCACTTACCTGCTGCATGGTTTCGTGCTGTGGCTGATGGTGCAGCGTCTGCCGCTGATTGTGCATGTGGATGCACGGGAAACCTGGGTGTATCTGCCGTTGCTGGCGATCTGCACCTGCTTGCTGATTCTGATCAGCAGCGCGACCTTCCTCTACATCGAATTGCCGGGCATGGCCGCCGGCAGGAAGCTTCTGAACTGGTTGCGCCAGCGCCAGAAGGGCGACAAGCGCCTGTCGGAGAAAGTCGCTCGCTGAAAGCGAGCGAGCGCTGCCTCAGTCCTTTTCCAGCGGCGAAAAAAGTAGCCGCCCCAGACCGCGCCAGGTCTTTTTGTTCCATGCCTTGAACGGGATCTGCGCCAGCAGTTCCCGAGCCAGCTTGCGATCACGGTTGGCGGTTTTGAGGAACATCGAATTCAGCGACTTGTAGCGCACTTCGTCGTACAGCGGATGGTCGCTGAACTGCGCGTAGGTGCGCAGGATGTTCTCGATCATGAAGCGATGATTCTTGTACGAGTTGGTGGCGTGCTTGCGGTAGCGCGCCATCACCACATTCAGGCCATCAATGAAGTAACCGGCACGGGTCACCTTCAGCTCGATATAAAGGTCTTCCAGCCGGATCGTCGGATCGAATCCGCCAACCTTGTCCAGTGCTTCACGACGGATCATCAGGGTTGGCGCCGGTGGATACGGCTTGCGCTCCAGAAACATGTCATCGAAATCCAGGCGACGGAACGGTACATCGCGGCGCTGACGCTTCTCCGGGTAGAGGCTGCCGTCGGCGTGCATCAACTCGATGTTGCCGGCGCAGATGCCGACCTCCGGCTTGCCATCCATGTAGGCGACCTGAGTAGCGATACGCTCCGGGCACATGATGTCGTCGGAGCCGAACGGCACAATCAGGCTGCCTTTCGAGCGGGCGATGGCACCGTTCAGCGTATTGGTCAGGCCCTGATTCTGCTGCACGCGAAAATCGAAACCGTGCTGAGCCTGTAACGCCTTGATGCGCTCGGCACTGTCATCCTGCGAACCGTCATCGACCACCAGCAACTCGATGTTTTTGTAGCTCTGGTTGAGGACGCTGAGGATACTTTCCTCAATGTACGGGCCATGGTTGTACGAGGCGATGATGACGGTGACGATGGGTTGCATCGCGCTCATGGCTTTTTCTTCGCTCACGGCTGCTCCTTGCGGGCCTGTTCCAGGCCGGAGTCGATCAGGTCCAGGTACTCCTGACGGAACACCTCGATATCATGTTGTTCCTGCAGATAGCGGTAGGCTTGCTCGCCCTTGGCCTTGAGCTCGTCGTCCGACAGCGCCAGATAGTTATCCAGTGCCGCTACCAGACTCGGCACGTCCTTGGGGGTGATTGCCAGACCGCCAGCCCCTTCGATCAGCGGCAGCATCGCCGGCACGTTCGAGGCGATTACCGGCAGGTGTCCGCTCATGCCTTCGAGCAAGGCCAGGCCGAGGCCTTCGGCCAGCGACGGCATGGTCCAGATATCAAAGGCACGCACGTACTGCAGAGCGTTTTCCTTGAAACCCAACAGGTGCGCACGACCGCTCAGGCCTGATTGCTCGATCTCGGCCGCCAGCGGCGCCTGCAAGCGACCGGCACCGATAATTGCCAGTTGAGTGTTCGGGTATTTGTCTTTCAGCGCGGCAAAGGCCTGGAGCAAATAGGTGTGGCCCTTGACCGAGACCAGTCGCCCCAGCGCGCCAATCAAACGCACATTCGGCTCAATGCCCAATAGCTCGCGGGCTTTTTCGCGGCTGTGCTGCAAGCCTTCGGCCTGCTCGATGTCGATCGCATTGGTGATGGCGTAGGTGTTCTGCTCGGTAAAGCCGCAATCACAGTCCAGCAGATACTGTTTGACCGCCGGCGACACGCCGACGAAACGCCAGTGCCGATCGATCAGGCGCTGGGTCTGACGGCGCCGGTAGAAACGATCGTACTCGCCAAAGCCGTGGGAGATGCCAATACACAGCGGCACCTTCAACCAGCGGTTGAGGGTAAGCATCATGTTCACCGGCTTGAAGCGGTTGCAGATCACCACGTCGAATTTTTCCCGACGGCAGAACTTGTACAACTGCCACATCGCTCGCAGGCGCATGCCCTTGAGCGACTTGTCGGAAAATTCGAAATACACCGAACGGTCGGCGCGACTCACCGGCTCGCCGGGTCCTGGCTTGCCCCGCAGAAACGCTGCGGTCACTTCATAGCGATCCGATGGCAGCGCCTTGACGATCTGCTCGGCCAGGTCGGCGAAATCATTGGCTTTGACGTTGTAGTCAGGTTGCAGCTGCAGAACCTTTGACCGTTGACTCATAACTCTCCCCGGTGGACGCCAGCCTCACCTTGCTTCAGTAACCAGAGCAATTCCTGGCGTCTGACCGCTTTTCGAAAAAACTCGTTTTCGCCATACATCGACGGTGCCCGATCGGCGAGCAGACGCTGGATCAGTCGACGCAAACGGCGCTTGAACGGTACAGGTGGCTGCAGGTCATGCATCATGCCCAGCGCCATGGCTTTGTCGCGTTGCAGCTCGATGGACAACGGCAGGCACAGCGGCTGCATCGGCACCGTCGCATCGAAGGCCGGAGGCAGCGCGATGCCTTGGCCGACGTTACCCATCGGCCAGCGATCGTTGTCATGCAAGTGATTGGCATAACCGAGCAACGTCGGCTGCCAGTCGAGCCCGCTCAAGGCCTGCAGTACAGCTTGCTGAGCGCAGATATGATCGGGATGCGGATCAAGTGTCGGGTGTGGCAACACGATCACGTCCGGACGGGCGCGCAGCAGCACTTCACGCAGATCGGCCAGCAGATTGTTCCAGGTCGGTGCGCCGTCGGCATCGCCCGGCAGAGTGAACGGATTCAACTGACGAAATAGTCGCGTGTCGTTCAGGTCAGCTTCCCGCGAACCCACCGCCTGATTCGGCGCAGCCTGCATAGCTGCCAGTTGCAGGCAGAAATAACCGAGCTGCACACAGTGTTCCTGCGGCACGCCGGCCCATCGCGGCACGGCAAGGCTGTCCCAGGCACGCAGACGGCCCTTGAGCCGCGCCGCCTCGACTTTGTTCATGCCCATCTGTTGATAGTGTTCGGCTTCGATTTCGCCAGCGGTCAGGGTGACAATCCAGGCGTTATCGGCCTGACTGTACAAGCCATAGGCGGCCAGTTCGGCATCGTCGGCGTGCGGTGCAATCACCATCACGCGCTGACGGCGATAGTCCGGTTGCTCCAGCGCCCACAGCACCGGCTCACCGGCCACCCGGCAGAACCGCCCGCGCAGACACAACTGGCCTTGCGACAAGGCTTGCGCCTGACCGCTGAGGTTCAGGTAACGCAGGCCATTGACGCCGCGCTCGAAGGTTTGCGCATCAGGATTTGTCCCACCGACCAGCTCGACGCGCGGATCGAAAAAGCGCCCCAGCCAAGTGCTTTTGACGCGCACCGCCAGTATCAGCGTGGCCTCGTCCAGCAGCATAACGCCCTCGTCCAGACGTAACTGTTCGCCACTGAGATGCACTTTCGGCTGCGGGGTGTACGGAGGGAAGCTGTATTGGTAATCGTCTTTTGGCGAGTAGAACAAGTGATCGGCAAACCACGCTTCGTGGGCGATCCAGCCGACCACGGCGAGTATCAGCGGCAACCACCACGCGACCAGCACGCCGAGCGCAATCAGCACAATCAGGGCGATCAGCAAGGTGATGCGTTTATTGCGACGATGACGCTTGAGCAGTTGCTGTTTGCGGCTCATGGGCTGACTCATACGGTGAACACCGGCACAGGATTGCACCAGCGATCCTTGTATTCACGGTCGGCACGACCAAAGGAGAAACGCAGCGGCTTGTCCAGCGCCCGCGCGTGTTCCCAGGCGCCCTGTGTATTGAGAAAGCTCAGTACGCTGCCGGGGCTGAATTCACGGGTTTCAGGGTCGACGCCGCCGTTGATGTACTCGACGCTGATCCACTCGGGGGCTTCGACGCGGTACACCAGTTGAATGGCAATGGGCGCATCGTTGAGGAAGATCACCGAACCGATCAGCAATTCCCGCAGCAGCTCGATCACCTCGGCCATGCGTGCCGCGCCGGTAGCCGGAAAACCCCAGCGGCGCTGGAACAGATCACAGTAGATCGCGGCCAGCTCAGCGCTGGAAAACTCGCCCACCGGCCGCACCATACCGCCCGCCTCTTCCAGCAGGCGCAGTTCGCGGCGCTGGTTGTAGCGAAACTTCTTCGACAGCTCTTCCGGGGTACGGGCCATGGCCAGTTGTTCGGTCTGCAACTTCATGCCGCTGAAGCGGCTTTCGTTGAGAGCCGACAAGTAGCGCCCGCGATGACGCAATGGCGCTTTAGCGTCCGCGGCGGCCGGCAGAACCAGCTCGGCGTTGCCGAGGTCGAACAGGCCTTTTTTGCCGTGGCGCTTGAGCACATCCTTGGACAGTGCCAGATCGCGGCCCCATGTCGGGATCGCGGCTTTGACTTCGCCGCCCTGCTCCCACGCCAGATAACGGACCGGGATGCCGGCTAGCGCGGCCAGACGTTCGACCACCAGTGGATGGGTCGCGACGCTGCCGCCAAAACGCTGCCAGGCGGTTGCATAGGTGGAGGCGTCGACGGGCGACCAGCCACGTTCGCGCCAGCCTTGAAATCGGTTGAGCATCAGCCCCTCGGTGCCAGATCGGTAACTTGCGGCAGACGCCAGAAGGTGTCGCGCACCGCACGGTCGGAGAAACGCTCACGCAGGCGATCAAGCATCAGCTCGGCACATTGCAGGCGCTGCTGATCATCCATACCCGCCAAATGTTGCAGGCCTTGCGCAAGGTGTTCGGCATCGCCCAGCGGAAACAGAATGCCCACGCCTTCGACCACTTCCTTGGCCCCGCCGCACGCGGTGGCCAGCAAAGGCACGCCAGCGGCCATGGCCTCCAGCAGCACCATGCCGAACGGTTCGTGATCAGAGCTCAGGGCAAACACATCGAAGGCGCGGAAGTAATTACGCGCGTCCGGCACCTGTCCGAGAAACAGCACCCGGTCACCGATACCCAGCTCGCGAGCCAGCTCCTTTAGATCCTGCTCCAGCCGGCCCTTGCCGAGGATCACTAGCTGGCTATTAGCGGGCAAACCCGGCAATGCCGCGGCAAAACCTTGCAGCAGAGTGGCCTGATCCTTGTCCGGGTGCAGCCGCCCGACGTTGCCGACAATCCACGCATCCGCCGCCAGACCGAGAGTCTCGCGGGCTTCACGGGCCGACACCTGATTGAATTGCAGCGCAGCCACGTCAATACGGTTGTAAAGGGTCTGGATGCGCGTGGTCGGCCACTTCGGCAGGCAACGACGCATGTCGTCGCGCACGGCATCAGAGACGCCAAGCAGACTAAGGCGCTTGCGGAAAATATGTGCGAACAGCTTGCGCGTGCCGCGTTTGTAATCGTCAAACGCGTGATGCACGCCAATCACCGGCAGCGAAGTGCCGAGCAAGGCGATATAGATCGGCTTGAAGCGATGGGCGATGCAGAAACTGAAATTACGTGAAGCGGCGATCTTGCGCAGATCGCCGATGGCGCCCAGCTTCAGGCCACGAATGGCCTTGGAGCTGTATTCCATGAACAACACTTCATCGGAAGCACACGCGGCGGCTACCTCGCTGTCGGCGGCCCCGGTCAAAAAGACCGTGGTCACCCGATAACCGGTACCCGCGAACAGGCTGGCGTATTGCCGTGCGCAGTCGAGGAACGGCCCGTCATAGCCGTGACAGAACTGCAACACATGGCGTTCAGCCGAGCGAGTCATAAGCGTTTGCGCCCTCTTTGACCACCAGAATGTCTTCCATGATCAGGTACTGCAGATCAGAGCCGAAGAACATGTTCAGGGCGTCGGTCGGCGAGCAGATCATCGGTTCACCGCGACGGTTCAGCGAGGTGTTCAGCGACACGCCGTTGCCGGTGAGGTTTTCCAGGGCCTTCATCATGTCGTAGTAGCGCGGGTTGTATTCGCGCTTGAGCACCTGGGCACGGGAAGTGCCATCTTCGTGGACGACTTCCGGCACGCGGGTCTTCCACTCTTCAGCCACTTCGAAGGTGAAGGTCATGAACGGCGCCGGGTGATCGATCTTGATCATCTGTGGCGCAACGGTGTCGAGCATCGACGGGCAGAAAGGCCTCCAGCGCTCGCGGAACTTGATCTGGTGGTTGATGCGGTCAGCTACACCGGCCACGCTTGGGCAACCAATGATCGAACGCCCGCCCAGTGCACGCGGACCGAACTCCATGCGCCCCTGGAACCAGGCCACCGGGTTGCCATCGACCATGATTTTGGCGATCTGCTCGGGCATGTTGTCGAGCTTGCGCCAGGTCGGTTTGTTCTCGTGACGGGCGCACGCGGCGATCACATCTTCGTTGCTGTAGGACGGGCCGAGGTAGACGTGTTCCATCTTCTCGACCGGCACGCCACGGGCGTGGGACACATAGGCTGCGGCGCCAACCGCGGTGCCGGCATCGCCGGAAGCAGGCTGTACGAACAGTTCCTTGATGTCATCGCGGGCGATGATTTTCTGGTTGAGCTTGACGTTCAACGCACAGCCACCGGCGAAAGCCAGCTTGCCGGTTTCCTTGAGCACATCGCCCAGGTAGTAGTCGATCATCTGCAACGCCAGTTTCTCGAACAGCGCCTGCATGCTCGCGGCGTAGTGGATGTACGGCTCGTCAGCGATGTCGCCTTCGCGCTTCGGACCCAGCCACTCGATCAGCTTCGGCGAGAAGTAGAAGCCTTTGCCCTTCTCTTTGTAGCGACGCAGGCCGATCACGTTGGCGTAGTCGGTATTGATCACCAGCTCGCCGTTCTCGAACGAGGCCAGACGCGAGAAATCGTATTTGCTGGCGTCGCCGTAAGGCGCCATGCCCATGACCTTGAACTCGCCGTCGAGCATCTCGAAACCAAGGAACTCGGTAATCGCGCCATACAGGCCGCCGAGAGAATCCGGATCGAAGAATTCCTTGATCTTGTGGATCTTGCCGTTCTCGCCATAACCAAAGAAGGTCGTGGCGTATTCGCCCTTGCCATCGATGCCGAGAATCGCGGTTTTCTCTTTGAAACCCGAGCAGTGGTAGGCGCTGGAGGCGTGAGCCAAGTGGTGTTCGACCGGCTCGATCTTGATCTTCTTCGGATCGAAACCCAGTTGCTCCAGGCACCAGACGATCTTGTTGCGATAGCGCTTGTAGCGACGGTTGCCCATCAGGATCGCATCGAGTGCGCGGTCCGGGGCGTACCAGTAGCGCTTGGCGTAGTGCCAGCGGGCCTTGCCGAACAGGCTGATCGGGGCGAACGGAATCGCCACCACGTCAACGTCGGACGGCTTGATGCCAGCCTGTTCGAGGCAGAACTTCGCCGATTCGTAGGGCATGCGGTTCTTTGCATGCTTATCGCGGACGAAGCGCTCTTCTTCAGCCGCCGCCACCAGCTTGCCGTCGATGTACAACGCGGCTGAAGGGTCATGGCTAAGGGCGCCGGACAGGCCAAGAATCGTCAATGCCACAGGGGTCTAGCCTCTTTAGTCTGCATGCAGGCGCGATGCGCCTTGAAAATTGATGTGCCCTCGCACCGGGCGAGAGACAGCTAAAGGGCGGGATTATAGCGTAAAAGCGCCGACAAGCCTCTAGCGGAACTGGCGGGCCTTCGCGTTGACACTCCCGAGCCTCCCAACATAGACTCCCGTGCAAATGGACTGGGGGATCCCGGTCGGCGCTAATGCCTCGGTGAGATCACCGGGGCTTTTCGCTTTCTGGGGGAGGGAAAACCTTCAACCCCCAATTCTCGAAACCTTCTCCAGCGTTGTTCCGCCGCCCACCGCTGCAGTAGAACTTGCGCTTGAGCACATCGAACGCGCGATTTTCCTGACCGGCCCTCAAAAATGGATCTCGCAACAAGATCAGCCAGCTGCAATCCGGTCGAGTTCACTTGTTTTGTCGCGAAGACGATGTCAAATGGCAGTCGAATTCCCAATCGATTTGCACCACCGCACACTCTGCGGAATTCCAGCTCAAGCTCGTTATCTTCGCGCTTGCCTCGCCGCTCGAAAATCACATGCGTTAATGCTTTTTGTTGATGCTTTTCCTGCAAAAACTCATGCAGCGTTTCCAGACAGAAGCCGAGAGCCAGGTGATAGGGGTTGTCAGCAGATGCCTGCTTTTCACGCAGCAAGGCCTTGTCGATGACGCAGCTGATCAGGACGAAATTGCTGGCCTCGATAATGCCGGTCAACTCGTCAGGAAAGGCCTGCTTGTGTGCTCTTGAAGTGAATAGACTGGAGAATGCTCCTTTTTCTTTTCGGATCTCGAGCTCATGCAGCCCGATCAGATCGTGCCCCATATGGTTGAACTTGAATTTCTGGACGGCCGGATACAAGAGCACCGCCGCTTCAACAATCGCTCGCGACTCGCTCTGACTTTCAAACAAAGAAAACTGCAAAACAATTACCCGCGATCCGATCGCCAATAGATACCGATATTGCCATCCACGAGCTGTTGATAAATCGTGTAGGGCAGCGCCACGGTGTCGAACATACCGGACAACGGCAGGTCCAGCAGCACGAACGGCACCAGAAACCCCGTTGGGTCGGGTGGCGCGTTCAGGACGCAGAAGTCGTAGGCCAAACCACTGTAGATCCGCGGAATGGATTGGCAGTAGGTTTTTTGTTTGCGCAGATCGCGGGCGGCGTCAGCGTCGTCCTGCAACAGGGTCAATACGCTGCCGCAACCTGATAAAACCCAGGAAAAAACGCCCAGCGTCACAGCCTTTTTAATCGTCAAGAGGTGCCCTCCGAAGTGGTCAGGGCAAACTAGCATCGGGGCTGGAGCGGGCACAGTTCATGGCTTCTGTAGAAGCTGTAGGAGAAGTCAGTGGAGTTTGTCCACCGTTTCTCCCGGAGGGATGTGCAGTGTTTGAGCGGGCCTCATTGCCAGCAGACTGGCTCCTACAGGGGAATGCATTTCCAATGTGGGAGTCAGCCTGCTGGCGAATGGATTCAGGCAGCGCTGGAAATGTCTTTGGGCAACCGCTGATCAATCACTCGATGCAACGCGCTGCTCTCGGGCCAGTTGCGCATGAACCGCGCTCGATCCCGAGCGTAGGCCGGTGCGAAACTTGCGACAGAACCATGCTGACACATCGAATCCAGATCGATCAGCGCCCAGCGATCCTCGTGCCAGAACAGGTTATGACCCTTGAAGTCGCCATGACTGATGCGCTCGGCAATCAATCGTGCGAACAATTGATCCAGCGCCTGCAACTCGGCTTCCGGCGCCGCGCCGCTTTCGACGTACGGAGCAAAGCGCTCGATGATGTCCGGCCCCGGTAGAAACTCAGTGACCAGGTAGGCACGGCTGCGCAGCCACAAAAAGCGCTCTTCCCGCACTGCCAGCGGTTTGGGTGTAGCAATGCCGAGGAACGCCAGACGATTGCCTTCGCGCCACGAATGCCACGCGCGGCTTGGGCGCCAGAAACGCTTGAGCCAGTGGGCGAAGCCTTTGATGTTGTAGCGTTTGATCACCAATTGCCGCCCGGCCACATCCACCTTGCCGACACTGGCCGCACCGCCAGTCTTGTACAGATGCCCCTGATCCAGCAGCGCATCCGCCTGCTCCAGCACCGGCAGCATCGCCGCTTCTTCCTCGCGGCGAATCGCCCGCAGACCAAACGCCCCGCGCTGTACGCTAAACAGCGTGCATTCACGACCAACCTTGATCAGGTAGTCCCTGAGGCGCCAGGCGCGCACCTTGTCGATCTGCTTCTGCAAGGCTTCCAGTGGCAACGCATGTTCGGCGTTGCTCAGCAGGTAATACACCAGCAATTCTTCGGTGAACGGCTCCAGTGACTTGGGTAACTGGGCAAAAAACACCCCGAGGTTCTCCAACACTTTTTGCCGCGACAACGGCTGACCGGCCGTTTCCACACAGATTCCGGCGCCGTCGATCAAGTACAGCTGACCGTCGTGACGCAGCAAGTTATCGAGATGCAGGTCTTCCTGCCACAGGCCTTTGCCGTGCAAATGGCCAATCGCGCCGAGCGCCTCGGCCAGCACCGTCGATTGTTCATCCGCCAGCACTGGCAGCGATTCCACTTGTTGCCAGGCATCACCCAGGCTTTGGGCATCTTCGAGCAATTCGAACAGCAGCCATCCGCCCTCGCCGTCCTGCAACCCATCGGCCAGTAGCAGCGGCGTGGTCAGGCCTTGGGCGGCGAGCAGTTTGACGCCGGCAAGCTCGCGCTGAAAATGTCGCGCGGCCTTGCTACCGACCAGCAATTTAGCCAGTACCGGCCGGCCACGCCAGACGCCGGCGCCGACGTAGCGCTGACCCGGCAACACCCGCAGCAGACTCAGTAATTGCAAGTCTGCGGGGCCCGCCGCATCCGCCAGAGCAACTGTCAGCGGCAGACTCGGTGTACGTCCGGCGTTTTTCAGGTCGGACAACTGCATCAGCGGGTCTCCTTGCGACTGCGCCGTACCGTCAGGCGCGTGACCCAACTGTCGACCAGCGAACTGTCTGTCGATTGATCGAGATACGCCGCCAGCAACTCACGCAGTTGCGCCTCGCTCCATTGCGGCGCACGGCGCAGCAACGGCTCCAGATCCTTGACCCGATCACGCAGGCCAAACAGCAAAGGCCGGGTCTTTTCCAGGTCGATCAACTGCGCCTGATAGCCGTCGCCATCAGCCTGCAGAAAAATGTGTTTGGGGTAGAAGCAGCCGTGCACCTGGCGCACACCGTGCAGGCGGCGCGCCAGGTGCCCGCAGGCTTTGAGAATCGCCGACTGCTGCCCGGCACTCAACTGGGACCAGCGCTGCAACAGCGAGTCGAGATCATCCCAACCATCGAGCGCGCGAGTCAGCAGAATCGCGTGGACCTCGCCCTTGACCTTGCGCTCACCGAAAAACGCCGCTTGCAGCGCTGGAATGCCGAGTTTGTTGTAGCGACTGATATTGCGGAATTCGCGGGCAAAACTCGGTTCGCCGAACGGCGCGTGCAGGGTGCGGGTCAGGTAGTTGCTCTGGCGCTTGAGGTAATAGCCGTGCCCCTCCAGCTCCAGGCGAAACACGCTACTCCAGCCGCCGCCGTCGGTGTTCGGTTCATCCACCGCTTCGAGCTGTTTGGCCCACAACGCGTCGAAGGTGCCGAGGCCGTGGCGTTCGAGCAGCGCACGGTCTACAGCGGCCAGAAAATCAGTCATTCGCGTCCCTCGAAAAATCTCACCACGTGGCGAATGCGTTTTTTGTCGGCAGCATTGAGCCGGTCACGCCCGCGGTATTGCAGGTAGAAGCGCAGACGCTGGGTGTTCGACAGGTGATATTTGGCAACCTTGTCGAGACACGCCAGATCCTTGGTGATCCGGTACTTGAGCCAAAAGCCGCGCCAGAAATCGCCGTTCGGGCAGTCGATCAGAAACAGCTGCGCCTGATCGTCGATCAGCAGGTTGCGCCACTTCAAATCGTTATGAGTGAAGCGATGATCGTGCATGGTCCGCGTATAGCCGGCCAGTTGGCGGCTGATACCGTCGACCCAGGCGCGATCCTTGAGTTTGGGATCATTGCGTTCGGCCAGTGCCGAGAGGTCTTCGGTGCGCGGCAGTTCACGCGTAATCATTGCGCCACGGGCATAGGCCGCTCCGCGTCGCTCCAACCCCCAGGCCACCACCTCGGCAGTGGGAATGCCCCACTTGGCGAAGCGCTTGAGGTTCTGCCACTCCATCTTCACCCGTGGCTTGCCGAGGTAACGGCGCAAGCCTTTACCGGCGCCGACATAGCGCTTGACGTAATAGTTGACGCCGTTGCGCTGCACGCGAATGACCTCGGACAGCGGGTCGCGGGTCAGGCGCTCGCCTTGCAGTGCAAATACCGCTTCCAGGCTGCCGAAGTCTTCGGCCAGATCGCTGTATTGCGGCTCAAGAGTCCAACCCGCCATCAGAGCGCATCCCCGTATCGCTGTTTACGCGCGTAGAGTTTGTTGGCCTTGCCTTCCAGCCAGTTCAGCAGTGGCGCTTCTTCAGCCAGGATCTGGCGCAGCGGTTGCTGGAAATAGCCTTTGAGAAAACGCAGTTTGTCGCGACGGGTCAGGCCGATGTCCAGCGCCGAAAAATACAGGGCCGCCAGATCCTTGTTGCGCCAGCGCCGGGTGATCTTTGCGCGGGTCTGAGCACGGTGCAGGTCGATCACCGAGAGTTTGAAATCACCCGCTGTCACCGGTTTGTCGGTGTGCAGCAGGAAGTGACAGATGTAGCAGTCGCGGTGGTTGACGCCGGCGCGATGCATCATGCCGGTCATCCGCGCCACTTCAGCGATCAACGCACGCTTGAGCTTTGGCTCGGGCGGCTGCTTGATCCAGTCAATGCTGAAGTCTTCGAGGCTGATCGTCGGCGCCAGCTCTTCAGTGACGATGAACGAGTGCTGATCGGCCGGGTTGCTACCCTTCTCGCCATACGCGACGGCAGTCATGGTCGGCACACCGACTTCCTGCAAACGCTGGATAGCCTGCCACTCCTGACCCGCACCGAGCACCGGCAGCTTGGCGGTGAGCAGGTTCTTGAAAATTTCGCCCCAGCCGATGCCACGGTGAATCTTGACGAAGAAACCGTTGCCGTCGACTTCCGTGCGCAATGTCCGGCGGGCTTCCAGCTCGCGGTAAACCTCGCCCTGCAAGCCCTCGACTTCGGCGAACGGGTCGCGTCCGGCCCAGAGGCTCTTGAACGGTTCAGCCAGCATCAACTTCATTTAAGCGTGCTCCGCCAGAATCACATCCGCCGCGTGCTGCGGCATGCTGTAGAGGTCGGCCGTCTCAGCGAAGGCCAGACCGTTGCGGCTCCAGGCCGCGCGTGCAGCGTCGTCGCTCAACATATCGGTCAGGTACTGCGTCAGTTGCGTCTGATCGAACGGCTCGTCCAGCACTCGCCCGGCATCCGCCTCGGCAATGTAATGGGCGTAGCCGCAGACCGCGCTGACCAGCACCGGCAAACCGGCGACCAGCGCTTCAAGCAGCACCGTGCCGGTGTTTTCGTTGTAGGCCGGGTGAATCAACAGATCGGCACCGAGCAGGAACCGCGGGATATCGCTACGACCCTTGAGGAACGTCACGTTGTCACCGAGCCCCAAAGTGGCGCTCTGCATCTGGAACAATTTGGGGTCATCCTGGCCGATTACAAACAGCCGGGTGCGTTTCTTCAGTTCGGCGGGCAACGCTGCCAAGGCTTTGAGGCTGCGATCGACGCCTTTGGTCTTGAACCCGGAGCCGATCTGTACCAGCAGCAGGTCGTCGTCCTTGAGGTTGAATTCGGCGCGGAAGCCGGCGCGAATCTCGTCGGCATCCGCCGGCCGGCGGCGATCCTGGGCAATGCCCGGCGGCAGCAGGTGGAAGCGCTCAAGCGGGGTGTCGTAATGCTTGATGAACAGCGGCTGCTGCACTTCGGAAATCATCAGCACTTCGGTTTTCGCGTCTTTGGCGAACACCGCGCGCTCGTATTCGGCGAAGTGGCGATAGCGGCCCCAGCGGCGGTACAGCGAATTGCGCAGGTTCTGCGCCTTGTCTTCGAAGCAGCCGTCGGCGGCGTAATAGACGTCCAGACCCGGCATCTTGTTGAAGCCGATCAGGCGGTCCACCGGGCGCCTGGCCAGATCCGCTTCCATCCACGCACTGAGTTTTTCGTTGCGACGGTGATTGAAGAATGCCTTGACCGGCGCCACTAACACTTCGAAACCGGGCGGCACGTCGCCTTCCCAGATCAACGTGTAGACGCGGATCTGGTGGCCGCGCTTCTGGCATTCGAGGGCGATGCGCATGAAGTCGCGCTGCAAACCACCAAACGGGAAATATTTGTACAGGACAAAAGCCAATTGCATCAGCGCAGCTCCTCAGCCATTAACAACGTGCTCAGTCGGCTGGCGACACGCTCGGGATTCAGACGCGTGAAGCACAGAGGCTGCTCGCGTTTCAGGTCAAACTGACGGGCATCCTGCGCGGTCGGTTGATAGGTACATTTCTTTTGCAGGCACGGCGCGCACGGGAAATCGCTGCCCAGGTGAATCTGCAGTTTGCCGTAGGCGCCGGTCAGGCCCGGATTGGTCGGACCGAACAACGAAATCGTCGGCACGTCCAGCGCTGCCGCAAGGTGGCCCAGACCGGTGTCCACCGCCACGCAGGCCTGAGCCCCGGCCAGCACCTTGCCGACACCGGCCAGATTCAGTTTCGGCAGCACTTCAGCGTGTTTGAAGCCGGCGGCGATGCGTTCGGCGCGGGCCTTCTCCAGCGGGTTGCCCCACGGCAGTTTCACGCCGACGCCGAGGTAACCAACCCGCTCGGTCAGCTCGCGCCAGTAGGCTTCGGGCCAGTGCTTGGTGTCCCACGTGGTGCCGTGGAGGAACACCACGAAAGCGTTTTTGCGCGGCAATTCGACCAGACGTTCGACGTTGAGGCCGTAGTCGCCCAGGCCTTTTGGCAAGTCGTAACCCAGAGCAATGGCGAACAACTGACGCACGCGTTCAACCGCGTGCTGGCCACGGGCCACGGCCAATTTACGATCGTAGAAACGCGAAGCCATCGGCTCACGGGCCGAGCCTTTATCGAGGCCGGCCACCGGCGCTTTGACGTAACGGGTCAGCCAGGCACTTTTCAGCAAGCCTTGGGCGTCGATCACCAAGTCGTATTTGTTGGCCCGCACGCTTTGTTTAAAGCGCTTCCACTCGCCGCTGGTGATGGTTTTCCAGAGGTTTTTGCGCCAGCGACGGATCGCCACCGGAATCACTTTGTCGACGGCCGGGTGCCAGGTTGGAATCTCGGCGAAGCCTTCTTCCACCACCCAGTCGAACTTGATCCCGGGGATCGCCCGGGCCACGTCGGTCAGCGCCGGCAACGCGTGAATCACGTCGCCCAGCGACGAAGTCTTGATCAGCAGTACCCGCAACTTAATGAACCTCGATCACGGAGCCCTGCAATTTCTGCAAGGCATCGTTGACCGCGTCCGGCATCAGCTGGCGCAGGCAGTTGTAATGGCCGAAACGGCAGGTACGGTCGAAGCAAGGACTGCATTCGAGGCCCAGACGGACGATTTCGACATGCTCGGCCAGTGGCGGGGTGAAGCCCGGCGAAGTCGAACCGTAGACCGCCACCAGCGGCCGGTTCAGCGCGGCGGCGACGTGCATCAGGCCGGAGTCGTTGGACACCACCGAGTCGGCGCAGGACAGCAGGTCGATGGCCTCAGCCAACGAGGTGTCGCCGCTGAGATTCACCGACTCTTCTCGCAGACCGGGAATCAGCCGCGCGCGGATGTCTTCGCCTACCGCGTGATCGTTTTTCGAGCCGAACAGCCACACCTGCCAGCCTTCACGAATGCGCGCCTCGGCGACTTTCGCGTAATGCTCGGACGGCCAACGCTTGGATTCGCCGAACTCGGCGCCGGGGCACAGGGCCAATACCGGGCGGTCGAGGGTCAGACCGAATTTCGCCAGCGCCGCTTCGCGGGTCACCGGGTCGATTTGCAGGCTTGGGCGCGGATAGGGTTTTGGCAACTCGACGTTCGGCTCGTAGGCCAGGGCCATGAAACGCTCGATCATCAGCGGATAGCGTTCTTTGTCGAGGGTGCGCACGTCGTTGAGCAGGCCGTAGCGGAATTCGCCGCGCCAGCCGGTGCGCTTCTTGATGCCAGCGAAAAACGGCACCAGCGCCGATTTCAGCGAGTTGGGCAGCAGGATCGCCTGGTCATACTGGCCAGCAAGGGATTTGCCGATGCGCCGACGGGTCGCCAGTTCCAGCGCGCCGTGGCCGAGCGGAAAGCTCAAGGCCTTGCGCACTTCGGGCATGCGCTCAAGGATCGGCCGGCTCCACTCGGGGGCCAGCACGTCGATTTCGCATTGCGGGTGGCGTTGTTTGAGACACTGAAACAGTGTCTGCGCCATCACCATGTCACCGACCCAACTGGGCCCAACGATCAGAATATTCATGTGGTTTCCAAAAACGAACCGGGGAGGCATTTACGCCTCCCCGCCTCGAGAATCACTGTGGGAATGTGGCGGCTTGCGATGGGTCATTACCTTCAACATTTCTGTCGACTGTCACTCCACTATCGCGAGCAGGCTCGCTCCTACATGGTAAGTTCGTCTTGCCGTAAATCTGCGATCACCGCAGATCCACTTTGGGAGCGAGCCTGCTCGCGAATAGGCCGGCACATCCAGCATCAATGTCGACTGACACTCCGTTTTCGCGAGCAGGCTCGCTCCCACACTTGAATCTCATTGCACTCACTGGCGCACTTCAGCTTAGCCCCAACTCACGCCAGATCCGCAATACCTGCCGACGCTCGTCGGCAAACTGGTCACCCGTTATCACTCCGGCATCCTTCTGCAAGGCCTGCCGGTGGGCGGCGGAGCGGTAGGCCTTATAGGCTTCGCGCAACAGACTGGCATCTTCGGCAGGCATCAGCCCTTCGTGTTCCAGCTCTTCCAGAATGCGGATGTTATCGGTCCAGCGCAGCAATGGCGGGTGGCTGTGCGACCACGCCAGGGCCGCGTATTGCACCATAAATTCAATATCGACGATACCTCCGGCGTCCTGCTTGAGGTCGAACGGCGCCGCGGCCTCGAAGGCATTTGCCGACGTACCGGCTGCAGTGCTCTTGCTACCGAGGTTGTCGCGCATCTTCGCGCGCATCTCGCTGACTTCCTGCTGCAACTTCGGCAGATCCCGTGTTTTACCCAATACTTGCGCGCGAACTTTCTCGAAAGCCTGGCCGACATCCTGGCTGCCGACCAACACCCGCGCCCGCACCAGCGCCTGATGCTCCCAGGTCCACGCTTCATTTTCCTGATAGCGGGCAAAGGCGCCGAGCGAACTCACCAGCAGTCCGGACGCACCGGACGGCCGCAGGCGCATATCCACTTCATAGAGCTGGCCGGAGTTGGTCTGCGCCGTTAGCAAGTGAATGATCCGCTGCCCCAGACGCGTAAAGAACTGCGCCCCATCAATCGGCTTAGGCCCATCGGTTTCCGCCTGCGGATCGCCGTCATGGATAAACACCAGATCCAGATCGGAACCATGCCCCAATTCAATGCCGCCGACTTTGCCGTACCCGACAATGATGAAGCCGGGATCGCACAGCGTGCCGTCAGTGCGCAGCGGCGTGCCGTATTTGGCCACGGTCTGGCGCCAGGCCAGAGCCAGCACTTGTTCAAGGATCGCCTCGGCCAGCCAGGTCAGATAGTCGCTGACTTTCATCAGCGGCAGGCTGCCGGCGATTTCAGAGGCGGCGACGCGCAAGCGGTGCGCCAGTTTGAAATGGCGCAAGGCTTCCATCTGTTGTTCGAGGTCGTCTTCAGGAATGCGCGTCAGACGCTCGCGCAACTCGGCGGCAAGTTCTGGCGCCAATGGCGGCTTGAACAGCCGGCCCTCGTTGAGCAACTCATCGAGCAGCAGCGGGAAACGGGTGATCTGCTCGGCAATCCACGGGCTCGCCGCGCACAACGTCAGCAACCGCCGCAAGGCGCCAGGGTTTTCCGTGAGCAAGACTAAATAAGCCGAACGTCGGGCGACCGCCTCAACCAGCGGCAGCACGCGTTCGAGGACCAGATCCGGATTGTCATGCTCCACAGCCTGCGCAATCAGGCGCGGAATAAAGGCATCAAGGCGCTCGCGGCCCAGACGCTGCATCGCCCGCAGTTGCGGACTGCCGCGCAAACCGGCCAATGCTTTCAAAGCCTTGGTCGCGTCGGCAAAACCGCCTTCTTCCAACTGGCGGCATGCGGCCTCTTCGTCCTGCGCCTCTTCCCACAACGGCAACCATTCGCCGCCTACCACCACTTCGCTTTCAGTGCCCTCGTCCTCATCGGGATCGGCGATCACTTGCGCGAAGTGCCAGGCCACGCGACCGCGCCAGAACATCAGTTTTTCGTGGAAGGCCTCCCAATCGGCGAAACCGAGCATGAAGGCAATGCGCGCCTGATCCTGCGCGCCGTCCGGCAGCATCTGGGTCTGGCGGTCGGCAATCGCCTGAATCGCGTGTTCGGTGTAACGCAGGAATTCGTAGCCTTCGCGCAACTCGCTGATCACCGCCGGCGGCAGATAGCCCTGCCCTTCCAGTGTGCTCAGCACCTTTAATAGAGGACGCTGTTGCAGACTCAGGTCGCGCCCGCCGTGGATCAACTGAAAGGCCTGGGCGATGAACTCGACTTCGCGGATACCGCCCGAACCCAGCTTGATGTTGTCAGCCATGCCCTTGCGCCGGACTTCCTGCTGGATCAGCTGCTTCATGGTGCGCAGCGCTTCGATCGCCGAGAAGTCCAGATAGCGCCGGTAAACGAACGGCCGCAGCATGTCGAGCAACTGCGCGCCGGCCACCTGATCCCCAGCCACCACCCGCGCCTTGATCATCGCGTAGCGTTCCCAGTCGCGGCCCTGATCCTGGTAATACTGCTCCAGCGCATTGAAGCTCAGCACCAGCGCGCCGGACGAACCGTACGGGCGCAGGCGCATGTCGACGCGGAACACAAAGCCGTCGACAGTCATCGGATCAAGCGCTTTGATCAGGCGCTGGCCGAGGCGGATGAAGAACTCCTGATTATCCAGCGCACGCTTCACGCCGACGGTTTCGCCGCCCTCGGGGTAGGCGAAGATCAGGTCGATGTCCGAAGACAGGTTCAGCTCGACCGCGCCGAGCTTGCCCATGCCGAGGACGACCATCTGCTGTGGCAAACCGCTGCGCCGCCCGGTCGGCGTGCCGAACTGCTGGCAATGGCGGCTGTACAACCATTGATAAGCCTGGTCGATACTGGCGTCGGCCATGTCCGAAAGATCGCGGCAGGTCTGCACCAGATCGGCCTGGCGGGTCAGGTCTCGCCAGATGATCCGCACCTGATGACGAGCGCGCTGGCGGCGCAGTACGCGACCGAGCTCATCCTCGGTCTGCGCGGCATTCGCGGCGGCGGCGATCTGTGCGCACAGTTCACCTGGCGCGAAGGCGCGGTCGAGCTCACCGGACTGCACCAGCGACAGCAACATCAAAGGGTCACGAACGCTCTGTTCAATGACAAACTCGCTGGCGGCGCTGACGCGGGCAAATTGCGCCCAGCGCTCCGGCGTCCAGTTAGAAAAGTCATAATCTTCTTCAAGCGAGGCGACGGCCGTACGGAACGACTGCTCCGATCGGCTGACCAACGGCAGGAGAATGGCAGGCAGTTCGGCAAGCACGGGCAGGGTCATGGTCTATCCTTGATCGGCGTGTAAATGGCCGCTTGTAGTGAATGGTGAAAACCCGCTACGCGAAGGACTGTCGAACAAAAGTTAGAAATAGCTGAAATTTCTTCTTCTTTGGCATTCAGCATCAAACTTTCACCTTTTTCGGATGGTAATCGACCAACCTTAACGATTATTCTCACAACGCAGTCGGAGGCCACAAGCCTTTCATCTGTAGTTTTACTACTCGTCTATACATTCGAAAGGCTGAAATGCCGGAAGATTTGTAGTAAAACTACACGCCGCCGGAACAACCTGTCGGCAATCCAAGAATTTTAAATCGTCTGCCCACAAGGCCAGTCGCAAACTCAGGCAACCGATTCTGGAAGCCTTTCCGCCCTGGAGCAAGCCATGCAAGACCTCGATCCCGTCGAAACCCAGGAATGGCTGGACGCCCTGGAATCGGTTCTCGACAAAGAAGGCGAAGACCGTGCTCACTATCTGATGACCCGTATGGGCGAACTCGCGACCCGCAGCGGCTCGCAGCTCCCTTACGCCATCACCACGCCTTACCGCAACACGATCCCCGTTACCCACGAAGCACGCATGCCTGGCGACCTGTTCATGGAACGCCGCATTCGCTCGCTGGTACGCTGGAACGCGATGGCCATGGTAATGCGTACGAACCTGAAAGATTCTGACCTGGGTGGTCACATCTCCAGCTTCGCTTCCAGTGCGACCCTGTATGACATCGGCTTCAACTACTTCTTCCAGGCCCCGACCGACGAACACGGCGGCGACCTGATCTACTTCCAGGGCCACACCTCGCCAGGCGTTTACGCCCGCGCGTTCATGGAAGGCCGCATCACCGAAGACCAGATGAACAACTTCCGCCAGGAAGTCGACGGTCAGGGCCTGTCGTCCTATCCGCACCCTTGGCTGATGCCTGACTTCTGGCAGTTCCCGACCGTATCGATGGGCCTGGGTCCGATCCAGGCGATCTACCAGGCTCGCTTCATGAAGTACCTGGAACACCGCGGTTTCATCCAGCCAGGCAAACAGAAAGTCTGGTGCTTCCTGGGCGACGGCGAGTGCGACGAGCCGGAATCCCTGGGCGCCATCTCCCTGGCCGGCCGCGAGAAGCTGGACAACCTGATCTTCGTCATCAACTGCAACCTGCAGCGCCTCGACGGCCCGGTTCGCGGCAACGGCAAGATCATCCAGGAACTCGAAGGCGTGTTCCGCGGTGCTCAGTGGAACGTGACCAAAGTCATCTGGGGCCGTTTCTGGGACCCACTGCTGGCCAAAGACGTCGACGGCATCCTGCAACGTCGCATGGACGAAGTCATCGACGGCGAGTACCAGAACTACAAAGCCAAAGACGGCGCGTTCGTTCGCGAACACTTCTTCAACACGCCTGAACTCAAGGCAATGGTTGCAGACCTGTCCGACGACGAGATCTGGAAACTCAACCGTGGCGGCCACGACCCGTACAAGGTCTACGCGGCGTACCACGAAGCGGTCAACCACAAAGAACAACCTACCGTCATCCTGGCCAAGACCATCAAGGGTTATGGCACCGGTGCCGGCGAAGCGAAAAACACCGCGCACAACACCAAGAAGGTTGATGTTGAAAGCCTGAAGCTGTTCCGCGATCGTTTCGACATTCCGGTAAAAGACGAAGAGCTGGAGAACCTGCCGTTCTTCAAGCCAGAGCCAAACAGCGCCGAAGCCCGCTACCTGAGCGAGCGCCGCACTGCACTGGGCGGCTTCGTACCACAGCGCCGCGCGCAGAGCTTCAGCGTACCGACGCCGGATCTGGACACCCTTAAAGCCATCCTCGATGGTTCGGGCGACCGTGAAATTTCCACCACCATGGCGTTCGTGCGGATCCTCGCGCAACTGGTCAAGGACAAGGAAATCGGCCCGCGCATCGTTCCGATCATCCCGGACGAAGCCCGTACCTTCGGTATGGAAGGCATGTTCCGTCAGTTGGGTATCTACTCGTCCGTCGGCCAACTCTACGAGCCAGTCGATAAAGACCAGGTGATGTTCTACAAGGAAGACCAGAAAGGTCAGATCCTTGAAGAAGGCATCAACGAAGCAGGCGCCATGAGCTCGTTCATCGCCGCCGGTACTTCGTACTCCAGCCACAACCAGCCGATGCTGCCGTTCTACATCTTCTACTCGATGTTCGGCTTCCAGCGTATTGGCGACCTGGCCTGGGCCGCTGGCGACAGCCGTACCCGTGGCTTCCTGATCGGCGGCACCGCCGGCCGGACCACCCTGAACGGTGAAGGCCTGCAGCACGAAGACGGTCACAGCCACCTGCTGGCCGCGACCATCCCGAACTGCCGCACCTACGATCCAACCTACGGCTACGAGCTGGCGGTGATCATTCAGGACGGCATGAAGAAGATGACCGAAGAGCAACAGGACATCTTCTACTACATCACCGTGATGAACGAATCGTACCAGCAGCCAGCCATGCCGGCCGGTGCCGAAGAAGGCATCAAGAAAGGCATGTACCTGCTCGAAGAAGACACCCGCGAAGCGGCACACCACGTACAGCTGATGGGCTCCGGCACCATCCTGCGTGAAGTGCGTGAAGCGGCGAAGATCCTGCGTGAAGAGTTCAACGTCGGCGCCGACGTGTGGAGCGTCACCAGCTTCAACGAACTGCGTCGCGACGGCCTGGCCGTAGAGCGCAGCAACCGTCTGAAGCCTGGCCAGAAGCCTAAGCAGAGCTACGTCGAAGAATGCCTGAGCGGTCGTAAAGGTCCGGTCATCGCATCCACCGACTACATGAAGCTGTTCGCCGAGCAGATCCGTCAGTGGGTACCGTCCAAGGAATTCAAAGTCCTGGGCACCGACGGTTTCGGCCGCAGCGACAGCCGCAAGAAACTGCGTCATTTCTTCGAAGTCGACCGTCATTTCGTGGTGTTGGCAGCCCTGGAAGCACTGGCTGACCGTGGTGATATCGAACCTAAGGTCGTGGCTGAAGCCATCACCAAGTTCGGCATCGACCCGGAAAAACGCAACCCACTGGACTGCTGAGGAGAAACTCTGTGAGCGAACTCATTCGCGTACCTGACATCGGCAGCGGTGAAGGTGAAGTAATTGAACTGTTTGTGAAGGTCGGCGACCGTATCGAAGCCGACCAGAGCATCCTGACCCTGGAATCGGACAAGGCCAGCATGGAAGTGCCAGCCCCGAAAGCCGGCGTCATCAAAAGCCTGAAAGTGAAGCTGGGCGACCGCCTGAAAGAAGGCGACGAACTGCTTGAGCTGGAAGTCGAGGGCGCCGCTGAAGCGGCCCCTGCTCCTGCCGCTGCGCCTGCTGCAAAAGCTGAAGCCAAACCGGCTGCTGCTCCTGCTGCCGCCGCACCAGCCGCTGCACCTGCTGCCGCTTCGGTTCAGCAAGTGCACGTGCCGGACATCGGCTCGTCGGGCAAGGCCCAGATCATCGAGATCCAGGTCAAGGTCGGCGACACCGTCGAGGCTGATCAATCGCTGATCACCCTGGAATCCGACAAGGCGAGCATGGAAATCCCGTCGCCTGCCGCGGGCGTGGTCAAGGCCATCAGCGTCAAGCTCAACGACGAAGTCGGCACCGGCGACCTGATTCTGGATCTGGAAGTGGCGGGCGCTGCGGCCCCGGCTGCGGCCGCTCCGGCTCAGGCTGCTGCTCCAGCCGCTGCCGCTGCACCGGCTCCTGCGGCAGCCCCGGCTGCACCGGTAGCCGACAGCGTTCAGGACATCCACGTGCCGGACATCGGTTCGGCCGGCAAGGCCAAGATCATCGAAGTGTTGGTCAAGGCTGGCGACACCGTCGAGGCTGACCAATCGCTGATCACTCTGGAATCCGACAAGGCCAGCATGGAAATTCCATCGCCTGCCGCTGGCGTGGTGGAAAGCGTTTCCATCAAGCTGGACGACGAAGTCGGCACCGGCGACCTGATCCTCAAGCTCAAAGTCAAAGGCGCGGCCCCTGCGGCTGCCCCGGCTCCAGCGGCCGCTGCGCCAAGTGCTCCAGCACCAGCCGCTGCTGCTCCGGCTGCCGCTGCACCTGCTGCCACTCCAGCCGCCGCACCGGCCAAGCCAGGCGCGAAAGTTCACGCCGGCCCTGCCGTGCGTCAACTGGCCCGTGAGTTCGGCGTCGAGCTGAACGCTGTTGGCGCCAGCGGTCCACACGGTCGCATTCTGAAAGAAGACGTGCAGGTTTACGTCAAAGCGATGATGCAGAAGGCCAAGGAAGCACCGGCCGCGGCTGCTGGCGCAACCGGTGGCGCGGGCATCCCGCCGATTCCGGTCGTCGACTTCAGCCGTTTCGGCGATATCGAAGAAGTGCCGATGACTCGCCTGATGCAGATCGGCGCGTCGAGCCTGCACCGCAGCTGGCTGAACATCCCGCACGTGACTCAGTTCGATTCGGCTGATATCACCGAGCTGGAAGCGTTCCGCGTGGCGCAGAAAGCCGTTGCAGAGAAGGCTGGCGTCAAGCTGACCATCCTGCCACTGCTGCTCAAATCCTGCGCACACATGCTCAAGGAGCTGCCGGACTTCAACAGTTCGCTGGCGCCAAGCGGCAAAGCGATCATTCGCAAGAAATACGTCAACATCGGCTTCGCCGTCGACACCCCGGATGGCCTGCTGGTACCGGTCATCAAGAACGTCGACCAGAAGAGCCTGTTGCAGCTTGCTGCTGAAGCTGCTGCGCTGGCTGCCAAAGCCCGCGACAAGAAGCTCACCGCTGACGACATGCAAGGCGCCTGCTTCACCATTTCCAGCCTCGGCCACATTGGCGGTACCGGCTTCACGCCGATCGTCAACGCGCCGGAAGTGGCGATCCTCGGTGTTTCCAAGGCCACCATCCAGCCAGTCTGGGACGGCAAAGCCTTCCAGCCGAAACTGATGCTGCCACTGTCGCTGTCCTACGATCACCGCGTGATCAACGGCGCCGCTGCCGCACGCTTCACCCAGCGTCTGGGCAGCCTGCTGGCGGACATCCGCACCATCCTGCTGTAATCCCAAGCGGCCCTCTGATAACGGAGGGCCGCTTGTGTTTCACGTTTTCGAGCGCCACACGCTCGTACCTCAACCCCGTCAATTGACGGGGTTTTTTTTTGCCTGAAAAAACCAGGCTTTGTTTTTTCCTACAGATTGCGCTGACATCAGCCACAACCCGAGTCGGCTTCACGCCGATCTTTTTTATTCCCGGTGCAACTAACCTTGGCGCGGAATAGTTACCCCCATTGCAACTTATAATCAACACATACCCTTTTAGTAATCATTCGAATGGATTCGACATGTTAAAACCCGTTATCGGCCCAATCATCGGCCACACCACAACTAACCACGCACGGATATTTATTCGTGGCGACAGACGAAACAACGCAAATGTATTTGCTGCAATTCGTTATCGCATCGCTGAAACACAACAATGGTCACCCCCCATTTTTGTCCAATTGAATGAACTTCGAGACATGTCGGAAGTTTTCGCGCTCAACAACTTGAGCGGCGATACCGAATATGAATATCAGGCGGGCTGGTTCAGCCCGATGAATCCGGTGCACACCCTGGACAGTGTGGCGGAGTTACCGCTGCAGTGGCCGAGGGAGATCTACCGGTTTCGCACCCGCTCCAGCAAAGCCTTGCAGGCAAGGGCTTACATCGTCGGTTCTTGCCGCTACTTGCGCATGACCGCCGGCATTGCATCGCTGCCGCTACTGGGTGACCGGATCTTTGCTTCAATCAATCAATTGATTGAAGGTGCACAACCGCCGATCAGCGCAACGTTAATGACCGGCGATCAAATCTATGTCGATGATATGAACTTGATCGCGCCGGATCGTGAATACCACGACATACTTGCAAAATACCGTGCAGCCTTCTCCCAACCGAATATTAAACGGCTGATGTCTGGCATATCGACTTACATGATTCTCGACGATCATGAAATCGAAGATAACTGGCCCGCCAATGCCGGCAAGTCCGATGGCGATTTATATCGCAATGCCATGGCCGCCTATGAGTTGTATCAAGCCAGTCACAGCCCGGTACATCCACTCACCACTGACGGGGTGATCAATCGCTCGATCCTTGAGCATTACTGGTATCAATTCAGCGACGGTGATATCGAATGGTTCGTGACCGACAGCCGCACGCGTCGCAACTTGTCGGCCGATGATCGACGCATCCTTGATGAGGCTCAGGAACAGGCATTACTCAAATGGCTGATCAACAGCCCGGCACGGATCAAGTTCGTGGTCACCAGCGTGATGTTCTACCCCGATCGCAAACTGCATGGCGATGACGCCTGGAAAGCCTTCCCGGAACAGCGCCTGCGCCTGTTGGAAACCATCCGCACGCGGCAGATCAAGAATGTCGTGTTCATCTCTGGCGACGTACATGGCTCGCTGACCGCGCGCCTGACCCACAGCGAAGACCCGGACTTCGAAGTCCACACCATCGTTTCCTCGCCGCTGTGCAACAGCAAACTCTTGCCGTACGCCAAGGCGTCCACGTTCATTCTCGATCAACCGCTGACGCGCACAGCAGCGGGCGATTATCGGCATGAGCTGACCAGCCAAGTGGTGAGTGAGGACAACTTTGCTCATGTGGTGGTTGAGGCTGATCAGATTCTGGTCAATTACCACGATCGGGATGGCAAACAGCTGCAATCGATCGTCATAAAACTGCGTTGATCCCTGAAAAATCGCAGCCTTCGGCAGCGCCTGCATGGGATCGCGGTGCCTGTAGGAGCTGTCGCAGACTGCGATCTTTTGCTGTTTTCCAAGAGGCGCTGGAGAAATGCCCGACGCAGCCGACACATTCTTATAGCACTTGGCCTTCATCACTCTTGTCAGTCAGTGCCGCAATGATGCAACCTTGCCGTAGGCAACAGTAAAAAGGGCGAGAGCCCGGCGCGTTCAGCATATTTCCAAGCGAGTTCCCTTCATGAAGAGCCAACCCGATGCCGCCAGCTGTATGGTGGCCGAGGTAGTGACGCAGTTGCCCGTGCCCTCGCGGCTCGGCATGCTGCGTTTCGAGCGCTTGAATGAAGCCAGCTGGGCGATGCTGTTTCTTGATCCCAACTGCGAACGCCAGTTCGGTCAACCAGCCGTTGAGCTGTGTGCTCTGGTCGGTTCACCCTACGCCAGCCTGATGGAACCGCAAGCACGCTATCAACAGCATGACGCGATCCAGCAGCAACTGCGTGACAGCCCGCATTATCTGGTGCGCTACACGTTGCACACCACCGCAGGCAAGCTGAACATCCTCGAGTTGGGCGAAGCCTACAAACAACACAATCGTCACCTGCTGCGCGGCTATCTGCTGGCGGTCGATGATGTGTTCTACGAAGTGCCGCAGGTGCCCTGCGTCGACCTCGAAACCCAGAATTCGCGCCTGCAAATCGCCCTTGAACTGAACCAGCGCGCCCAGCAGGAACAACTGCAGCACCTGGATCGCGTACGCGCCCAGCAAGACCTGATTCTACTGCTCGCGCGCCAGCGCTACAGCACGCACAACTCGCTGCAAGAAGCCGCCGAACTGATCACCCGCTGCGCCTGCGATATCTACGAAATCGATTGCGCCAGCCTGTGGAACCTCGAAGGCCAGCAACTGGTGCCGATCTCGGCTTACCACCGCGCGACCCAGGAATACATCCTCCCGGACGTGATCGACATCAGTAGCTTCCCCGACTACATGGAAGCGCTGCACAGCAGCCGCGCCATCGATGCGCACAATGCAATGCGCGACCCACGCACCCGTGAGATGGCCGAAGCCCTGCGCCCGCGCGACGTGAATGCCATGCTCGACGCCAGCATCCGCGTCGACGGCCATGTGGTCGGCGTGTTGTGTCTGGCACAGACCGGCGTCACCCGCGCCTGGCAGTCCGACGAGATTGCCTTCGCCGGTGAGCTCGCCGACCAGTTCGCGCAAGTGATCAACAACCATAACCGCCGCACTGCCACCAGCGCCCTGCACCTGTTCCAGCGGGCGGTCGAGCAAAGCGCCAACGCTTTTTTGCTGGTCAACTGCGACGGCGTGGTCGAGTACGTCAACCCGAGCTTCACCGCGATCACCCAGTACACCACCGAGGAAGTCCACGGCCAGCGCCTGTCGGAACTGCCGGCCCTGGAAAACCTCAGCGAACTGCTGTTCGACGCGCCCTCGGCGCTGGCCAAGAGCAACAGTTGGCAGGGCGAATTCAAAAGCCGCCGCAAGAACCTCGAACCTTACTGGGGCCAGTTGTCGATCTCCAAGGTGTATGGCGACAACCGCGAGCTGACCCACTACATCGGCATCTACGAAGACATCACCCAGACCAAACTGGCGCAGCAGCGCATCGAGCGTCTGGCCTACACCGACAACCTGACCAACCTCGGCAACCGCCCGGCGTTTATCCGCAACCTGGACGAACGCTTCGCCCGCGACAGCGATACGCCGATCAGCCTGTTGCTGGTGGACATCGATAATTTCAAGCGGATCAACGACAGCCTCGGCCACCAGACCGGCGACAAACTGTTGATCAGCCTCGCCCGGCGCCTGCGCAACAGCCTGAGCCCGAGCGGCAGCCTTGCGCGGTTCGCCAGTAACGAATTCGCTGTCCTGCTCGACAACACCGACCTTGAGACCGGCCAGCAGATCGCCAGCCAACTGCTGACAACCCTCGACAAGCCAATGTTCGTCGACAATCAGTTGATCAGCGTCACCGGCTCGGTGGGCCTCGCGTGCGCGCCGCTGCATGGCCGCGATCCGCAGACCCTGATGCGCAACGCAGGTTTGGCGCTGCACAAGGCCAAGGCCAACGGCAAACATCAGGTACAAGTCTTCACCGAAGCGCTGAACGCCGAGGCCAGCTACAAGCTGTTCGTCGAGAACAACCTGCGCCGCGCCCTGACCCAGAACGAGCTCGACGTGTTCTACCAGCCCAAGCTGTGCCTGCGCAGCGGTCGCCTGCTGGGCATGGAAGCGCTGCTGCGCTGGAACCACCCGGAGCGCGGGATGATCCGCCCGGATCAGTTCATCAGCGTCGCCGAAGAAACCGGCCTGATCATTCCGATCGGCAAGTGGATCGCCCGTCAGGCCTGCCGCATGAGCAAGGCCCTGACCGCCGCCGGCATGGGCAATCTGCAGGTGGCGATCAACCTGTCACCGAAACAGTTCTCCGACCCGGATCTGGTCGCCTCCATCGCCAAGATCCTCAAGGAAGAAGCGCTGCCGGCCAATCTGCTCGAACTGGAACTGACCGAAGGCCTGCTGCTGGAAGCCACCGAAGACACGCACTTGCAGCTCGATCAGCTCAAGCGTCTGGGCCTGACCCTTGCCATGGACGACTTCGGCACTGGTTATTCATCGCTCAGCTACCTGAAGAAATTCCCGATCGACATCATCAAGATCGATCGCAGCTTCATCCACGAAATCCCCGACAACCAGGACGACATGGAAATCACCTCCGCGGTGATCGCCATGGCCCACAACCTGAAACTCAAGGTTGTGGCAGAAGGCATCGAGACTGCCGAGCAACTGGCGTTCCTGCGTCGTCATCGCTGCGATGTCGGCCAAGGCTACCTGTTCGACCGGCCGATCCCGGGCGCAGAACTCATCCAAGCGTTGAAACGCTACCCGCGCGGGCCGCTCTGCCTCTAAATCCCATCTGTCGAAGCCCCCCTGTGGGAGCGAGCCTACTCGCGAAGGCGTTATAGCCGTCGACATCATCGTCGCCTGACACACCGCTTTCGCGAGCAGGTCGAATCGTCGCACCGTCGCCCCCACATTTGAATAGTGCGAAATCGGGCATCATTGGGCACACTGGCGGTCTGACTTTTTACATCCCATCCTGACTGAGAGGAACGATCATGGTTCTGCGCTCGGAAATTCTGGTGAACAAAAACGTGCTCCCGACGAAAGAACAAGCTCTGCCCGGCCGCGAAACCGCGATGACCCTGCCTGAAAAGCACTTCGTCTTCGAAGAAACCCCACTGCTTGGCCCGTTTTTCCAGGACGTCGACTTTGCGATTTTCGGTCTGGGCTGCTTCTGGGGCGCCGAACGTCGCTTCTGGCAGCGTGAAGGCGTGGTCAGCACCGTGGTCGGTTACGCCGGCGGTTTCACGCCGAACCCGACCTACGAAGAAGTCTGCTCGGGCCTGACCGGCCATGCTGAAGTCGTGCTGGTGGTGTATGACAAGGACAAAGTCAGCTACGAAGAACTGCTGGCGATGTTCTGGGAACTGCACAACCCGACGCAGGGCATGCGTCAGGGCAACGACATCGGCACGCAGTACCGCTCGGTGATCTACGCGACCAGTCCAGAACATCTGGACGCGGCGCTGAAGAGCAAGGCGACCTATCAGGCTGAACTGTCGAAGGCGGGTCTGGGCGAAATCAGCACCGAGATCGAACAGGCACCGACCGTGTACTTCGCCGAGGCGTATCACCAGCAGTATCTGGCGAAAAACCCGGAAGGCTACTGCGGGATTGGCGGCACTGGCGTGTGCATGCCACCGAGCCTGGCGGGTAACTGAAGCTTAGGAGCTTCGCGAGCAAGCCCGCTCCCACATTTGAAATGCATTCCAAAAGTGGGAGCGGGCTTGCTCGCGAAGGCGTCCGATCAGACACCATCAAAGCAACTGATCAACTCTCGGCAATCAACCAATCCATCTGCCAGCCGCCCTGGGTCTGGCCCAATTTCATCGACAACCACGGCAGCAACTCACGCAACTCCTCCTCCAGCCCCCACGGCGGATTGGCAATCGCCATCCCCGAGCCGTTCAGGCTGTTCGGCGTATCCAGCGGATGCACCAGCAACTCCACGCGCAACAACTTCGGCGCACCGGTGCCGGCCAGATCCTGATAGAAACGCCGCAGCGCACGCTGATCCTTCACCGGATACCAGATCGCCGCCACGGTTTGGCGCATCCGGCCGATCGCCTCTTTCATCGACGCCGCGCACCGCTGCATCTCATCGAGCTGTTCGAACGGCGGGTCAATCAACATCACCGCACGCTTCTCCTGCACCGGCAACATCGCCCGCGCCACATGCCAGCCCTCGCCCAGATGAACCTTCACCCGACGATCACCGGCCATGTTGTCTTTGAGCAGCACACCGTCTTCGGGGTGCTTCTCGTTGAGCATCACCCGATCCTGCGGACGGGTCAGGCGCCGCGCCAGCTCCGGTGAGCCCGGGTAATAGCGCAACTGGCCATCCGGGTTCATCTCGTGCAGCACCTTCATGTAGTCGGCGGTCAGCGCTGGCAAGTCAGGCTGATCCCACAAGCGCGCAATGCCTTCCAGGTACTCGCCGGTACGGTTGGCCTGATCGCCCTGCAAGTCATACAGACCAATGCCGGCGTGGCTGTCGAGATAGGCAAACGGCTGCTCCTTGCGCGACATCAGGGCGATGAGGCGGGTCAAGGTCAGGTGTTTGAACACATCGGCGTGATTGCCGGCATGGAAGGCGTGACGATAATTCATGGCTGCTCCTGCGAAGGGCGCAAAGTTTACCTTTTACCGGGCGGCAAGTCAGGGGTTGGCGGCCGAGCGGCCTCTTACATGTTAAGAATCGAGAGTGTCAGATTTTTTGTGTGCGGGCCGGTAATGGCCTGCCGTCAGGCAGGCCGGGTTTTACCAGGTCGGCCTGATAAATCGATCTCCGTACAGAATCGCAAATTGGTTCATCGCACTCTTCCAGTCATGAGCCGCCGAGCCCCAGTTTGCCGTGATGTTACGCAGCCCAAGCCAGATCAGCTTGGTCGCTGCGTCATCCGTCGGGAAGTGGCCCCGGGTCTTGATGATCTTGCGTAGCTGAGCGTTGATGCTTTCGATAGCGTTGGTCGTATAGATCACTTTTCGAATGGCAGGCGGGAAGACAAAAAATGGAATCACTCGATCCCAGGCTCGTCTCCAGGCCGCCACCACCGTTGGGTATTGCTTACCCCAAGGGCCATTTTCAAAGGCATCCAGTGCTTCCTCAGCCGCTTCTGCGTTGATGGCTTGATAGATCGGTTTTAGCGCCTTGGCCAGCTCACGGCGCTTGTCCCACGCCGCGTAATCGAGGCTGTTGCGGATCAAGTGGACGATGCATGTTTGCAGCGTTGTTGCCGGAAATACTGCGCTTAGCGCCTCTGGCATGCCTTTGAGACCGTCAGTCACGGCGATCAGCACGTCCTCTACGCCGCGGGTCTTGAGGTCGTTGAAGACCTTCATCCAGAACTTCGCACCCTCGGTGTTTTCGATCCAGATACCAAGAATATCGCGCGTTCCATCGGGTAAAACACCCAGCGCCAAGTAAATCGCCTTGTTGCGGACAAGGCCTTCTTCTCGGATCTTGACCCGCAGCGCATCGAAGAAAATGACTGGGTACATCGGCTCAAGCGGTCGCTGTTGCCACGCACCAATTTCCTCCATCACCTCGTGCGTGACTGAGCTGATGAAGTCATGGGAAACGTCCGTCCCGTATTGCTCAGAGAGGAAAGCGCGGATTTCTCGAACGGTCATGCCTCGGGCATACATGGCGATGATCTTGTCATCAAAACCGGTGTAACGCCGCTCATGCTTGGGGATCAGAATGGGGGCAAAACTGCCATCCCGATCACGGGGAATCTCCAGCCGCAGCGGGCCATCCCCCGTCAAAATCGTCTTGCCCGTTTTGCCATTGCGCTGGTTGGTTTCATCCTCTGGGCGCTGCGCGCCCGGCGGATACCCCAGGTGGTGACCGAGCTCGGCACTCAATGCTCGCTCAATCAAGGCCTTCTTGAAGGCCGCAGAAGCGTCTTCAATAGCCTCTGCGGTAATCAGCCCCTCACCGAACTCTTCGAGCAGCTCCTTGGGGATTTTTGGTAGGTCACGCAGGGGTTTCTTTTTGGTTGGCATACATGCACCTCTTACTCATGTTATGCCCGAACACAAAATTTCTGACACCCCCTTTGATCAGGCTTCTCGGGTGGATTTCAGGGCCTCTTCGCGAGCAGGCTCGCTCCCACTTTTTGGTCGGTGTGCAGTCGCTGCTCGTCATACTGATCGACAATCTGGCAAAACGACGACACTTTGCGTCTTTTTAACGTGTTCTACGCTCCTTAGAATGGCTGGCATCTTTTCCTATACTCAGACGCGCATCCAGCGTCGGGTCGCCAGCAAGGTCAGCCATGAACAAGAACAATCGCCATCCTGCAGACGGTAAAAAGCCAATCACCATTTTTGGCCCGGACTTTCCATTCGGCTTCGACGACTGGATCGAACACCCGGCCGGTCTCGGCAGCATTCCCGAGCACAACCATGGCGCTGAAGTGGCGATTGTCGGCGCGGGTATTGCCGGGCTGGTCGCGGCTTACGAACTGATGAAGCTTGGCCTGAAGCCGGTGGTTTATGAGGCGTCCAAACTCGGTGGTCGTCTGCGTTCGCAAGCGTTCAATGGCACCGACGGCATCGTTGCCGAACTGGGCGGCATGCGCTTTCCGGTGTCGTCCACCGCGTTCTATCACTACGTCGACAAGCTCGGCCTGGAAACCAAACCTTTCCCGAACCCGCTGACGCCGGCCTCCGGCAGCACCGTGATCGACCTGGAAGGCAAAACCCATTACGCGCAAAGCCTGAAGGATCTTCCTGCGCTGTTCCAGGAAGTGGCTGACGCCTGGGCGGATGCGCTGGAAGCCGGCTCGCAGTTCGCCGATATCCAGCAAGCGATCCGCGACCGCGACGTGCCACGCCTCAAAGAGCTGTGGAACACCTTGGTGCCGCTGTGGGATGACCGTACTTTCTACGATTTCGTCGCCACCTCCGAAGCCTTTGCCAAGCTGTCGTTCCATCACCGCGAAGTGTTCGGCCAGGTGGGTTTCGGCACCGGTGGCTGGGACTCGGACTTCCCCAACTCGATGCTGGAAATCTTCCGCGTGGTCATGACCAACTGCGACGATCATCAGCATCTGGTGGTCGGCGGTGTTGAGCAGGTTCCGCAAGGCATCTGGCGCCATGTGCCGGAGCGCTGTGTCCACTGGCCTGAGGGCACCAGCCTGAAATCCCTACACCGTGGCGCGCCGCGCTCCGGGGTGAAGAAAATCGCCCACGCGCCCGATGGCCGTTTCGCCGTCACTGACAACAACGGTGACACCCGCGAATACGCCGCGGTACTGACCACTTGCCAGAGCTGGCTGCTGACCACACAGATCGAATGCGACGAAAGCCTGTTCTCGCAAAAAATGTGGATGGCCCTCGACCGTACTCGCTACATGCAATCGTCGAAAACTTTCGTGATGGTCGACCGACCGTTCTGGAAGGACAAGGATCCGGAAACGGGCCGCGACCTGATGAGCATGACGCTCACCGATCGCCTGACCCGCGGCACCTATCTGTTCGATAACGGCGACGACAAGCCGGGCGTGATCTGCCTGTCGTACTCGTGGATGAGCGATGCGTTGAAGATGCTGCCGCACCCGGTGGAAAAACGCGTGGAACTGGCGTTGAACGCGTTGAAGAAGATCTACCCGAAGGTCGACATCGCAGCGCGCATCATTGGCGATCCGATCACCGTGTCGTGGGAAGCCGATCCGCACTTCCTCGGCGCGTTCAAGGGCGCCCTGCCCGGCCACTATCGCTACAACCAGCGCATGTATGCACACTTCATGCAGGACGAGATGCCGGCCGAGCAACGCGGGATTTTCATTGCCGGTGATGATGTGTCGTGGACGCCAGCCTGGGTTGAAGGCGCGGTGCAAACTTCGCTCAACGCGGTGTGGGGGATCATGAAACATTTCGGCGGTTCTACACATAAAGAGAACCCGGGCCCGGGTGATGTGTTCAAAGACATCGGCCCTATCGCCCTGCCCGAGTAAGAGGAAGCCCTGATGCGTGTAGCCCTTTACCAATGTCCGCCGCTGCCACTGGACCCCGCCGCCAACCTGCAACGCCTGCATCAACTGGCGATGGAGGCCAAGGGCGCCGACCTGCTGGTGCTGCCGGAAATGTTCATGACCGGCTACAACATCGGCGCCGAGGCGGTCAGCACTTTGGCCGAGGTTTACAACGGTGAATGGGCACAGCAGATCGGCCGGATCGCCAAGGCTGCCGGGCTGGCGATTGTCTACGGATACCCCGAGCGTACTGCTGACGGGCAGATCTACAACGCCGTGCAGTTGATCGATGCGCACGGTGAACGCTTGTGCAATTACCGCAAGACGCACCTGTTCGGCGATCTCGATCGGTCGATGTTCAGCCCCGGCGACGACGCGTTTCCCGTGATTGAACTCAACGGCTGGAAGATCGGTTTCCTGATCTGCTACGACCTGGAATTCCCGGAAAACGCCCGGCGCCTGGCCCTTGCAGGCGCGGAGCTGATTCTGGTGCCGACGGCTAATATGATCCCGTTCGATTTCGTCGCCGACGTTACCGTTCGCTCCCGCGCCTTCGAAAACCAATGCTATGTGGCCTACGCCAACTACTGCGGCCACGAAGGCGATATTCACTATTGCGGGCAGAGCAGCATCGCCGCGCCGGATGGCAGCCGTATTGCTCAGGCCGGTCTGGATGAAGCGTTGATCATCGGCGAGCTCGATCGGCAGTTGCTGGTCGACTCCCGCGCAGCCAATCGCTACCTCAGCGACCGTCGCCCCGAGCTTTACGGCGCGCTGAACCAGCGCTAATCCGCTAGCATTGGCACTTCACTGTTCTGGAAGTGCCCATGCCTGCGCCGACTCACCCCCGCCCCCACACTGAAACCCTGGCCAACGGCTTGCGCGTGACCCTGCGTCATGTGCCCGAGCTCAAGCGCAGCGCCGCCGCATTGCGGGTGGCCGCGGGCAGCCATGACGTGCCGTTGGCGTGGCCGGGGCTGGCGCATTTCCTTGAACATCTGCTGTTTCTCGGTACTGAGCGTTTTCCTGCCAGCGAAGGGCTGATGGCCTACGTGCAACGTCATGGCGGTCAGGTCAATGCCAGCACTCGGGAGCGCGCTACTGACTTTTTCTTTGAGTTGCCGACGCCGTCATTCGCTGCCGGGCTGGAACGCCTGTCAGACATGCTCGCCCAACCGCGTATGAATCCGGACGATCAGTTGCGGGAACGGGAAGTGTTGCAGGCGGAGTTTGTCGCTTGGTCGCAAGATCCGACGGCTAAGCAGCAGTTTGCGTTGTACGAAGGTTTGCCGGCGGATCACCCGTTGCGCGGCTTTCATGCGGGGAACCGCGACACGCTGCAAGTTGAGCAGCCGGCGTTTCAGCAGGCACTGAGAGATTTCCATCAGCAGTTCTACCGCACCGGGCAAATGACCCTGAGTCTGGTTGGGCCGCAGAGTCTGGAACAATTGCAGACTTTGGCTGAGCACTTCGCGGCGGTTTTGCCGGCTGGGGATAACGTTGCCCAAGACACCCTGCCGTTTGGGGTGAAAAGTTATCAACAGGTCGGCGAGCATCGGTGCAATCTGCTGGTTGCTTTTGACGCGCTACCCGACACGTCAGCTGAAGCGTTGGCGTTTCTTTGCCACTGGCTCAACAGTGCCAAACCCGGCGGCCTGCTCGCGCATTTGCAGCAGCAGGGCCTGACTGACGACTTGAAGGCCACGCCGCTGTATCACTTTGCCAGCCAAGCGTTGCTGCAGTTGGAGTTCACGGCCTCAGCGGATTCGCTCAGCGCCAACGGCGAACAGGTGCTGGATTGGCTGAGCTTCTTCGCGCAACAGGATTGGGCGCCGCTGCGCGAGGAATATGCGGCAATGCTTCAACGTCAGCATCAAGTCAGCAGTGCTTTAGAACTGGCGCGGCTCGACAGCAAGCAACTGGACAGTGGCCTGAGCGAATCCGGTGTTGCGGCCCTCAAGCACATCCTTCGTGAAATCGGCACTGTGGATAACTTCAGCAGTCACTGGCAACTGCCGGCCGCCAACCCTTTCTTGCGTTCCAGTGAACCACTGGCCAACGCCGGACTGATCCGCGGACAGACCAGCGCCCACCGTGGCCTGCGCACGTTCGCTCAGGATCGCTCGCGCGGCCGTCGCGAACGCTCGCCCATGCTATTCAGCCAGGCCTTGCCGGATAACGGTGCTGAAGGGGCGATTTATCTGCGCTGGCAGCTAGAGGCAGCGGCCAACGCGGATCTGCAAGCGCAACTGCAACGCAGCCTTCGGCAAACTCAGGAAGACGCCCGAGAGGCCGGGGTCCAGTTGTCGCTGAACACGACCGGCAATCAGTGGCTGCTGAAACTGACCGGTCTGCAAGAGCCGATGCCAACCGTGCTGGAGCACGCGCTGAAATCTCTGACGCAGGCTGACGCCGAATCTGCGCGCGTTGAACCGCAAACGCCGTTGATGCCTATCCGCCAATTACTCAAGGCGCTGGCGGAGCACTGTCCGGTAACAACGACAAAATCCGGCGACGCCACGCACCTGTGGACAACTTCTCACTGGGACGGCCTGGCGGTCGGGCTCAGTCCACAAACCCAATCGGCCATGGGTCTGGCCCTGAGCCGCATTCCCGGCATACCGGACAATCAAATCCCGGCACAACCGGCACGCCACGCTCAACATCTGTGGAGCCATATCGACACCGCATCCAACGAACACGCGTTACTGTTGTTTTGCCCGACTGCCGCTGGCGATATCGCCCAAGAAGCCGCGTGGCGCCTGCTCGCGCACCTGTGCCATACCCCGTTTTATCAACGCCTGCGGGTCGACTTGCAGTTAGGCTACGCCGTGTTCAGCGCCTTGCGGCAGATAAACGGCCAGAGCGGATGGCTGTTCGGCGTGCAATCGCCAACCGTCGCACCTGTGCAATTGCTCGAGCACATTCAACAGTTTCTGGCAGACGTCCCAGCGCTGATTGAACAATTCGATGAAGCCAGTTTCATTGAGCAACGCCAGATACTGGCGGCGCATCTGAACGCCAGCGCCCTGTCCGGCAAGGATGCCGCCGAACTGCTGTGGCAGGCCAAGCTTGCCGGCCACTCGTCGGATTATCTGCCCCAACTGGTCGCCGCGACCGGCCAACTGGATCGCCCGGCATTGCTGGCAGCCGCGCAACGCTTGAATCGCGCCGAAGGCGGCTGGCTCTGCCTCGCCAGCGAATCGATGCCGGGCGCACCCTGGCAAGCAGCAAAATGATCGTTACCAACGCTGCAAGGAGCTTTCTCGAATATTCACGGGCAATCCCGGTGAAATTTTGAGTAACATAGCCGCCTAACTATTTGGAACATCCCTGCGCTGCCGTGGACTATAACTATGGACAGCGCTATCCCACCCACCAGAAGGAGACACCTTATGTCCTGGACAAAACCGGCTTACACCGACCTGCGTATCGGCTTCGAAGTCACCATGTACTTCGCCAGCCGCTGAGTCCTGCTCACGCAGACTTGCAGTGCAACGCCTCGGCTCGCCGGGGCGTTTTATTTTCAGCGTTGAAAGATTGGAGCGTTCATGTTCGTCCAGATTCTGGGTTCGGCCGCCGGTGGCGGTTTTCCGCAGTGGAATTGCAACTGCGTCAATTGCGCCGGTTTTCGCGACGGCAGCCTGAATGCCAAGACCCGCACCCAATCGTCCATCGCCATTTCCGATGACGGCGTGAACTGGGTGCTGTGCAACGCCTCGCCGGACATCCGCGCGCAACTGCAGAGCTTCGCTCCGATGCAACCGGGCCGTGCCCTGCGTGATACCGGCATCAGCGCGATCATCCTGATGGACAGCCAGATCGACCACACCACCGGCCTGCTGAGCCTGCGCGAAGGCTGCCCGCATCAGGTCTGGTGCACAGACATGGTTCACGAAGATCTCAGCACGGGTTTCCCGCTGTTCACCATGCTCAAGCACTGGAACGGCGGGCTGGACTGGAACCGTATCGAACTCGACCAGAGCTTCACCGTTGCCGCGTGCCCGAACCTGCGCTTCACCCCGCTGCCGTTGCGCAGCGCCGCCCCACCGTACTCGCCGCACCGCTTCGATCCGCACCCGGGCGACAACATCGGCCTGATCGTCGAAGACCTGAGTACCGGCGGCAAGCTGTTCTATGCGCCGGGTCTGGGCAAGGTGGACGCGCCACTGCTGGAAATCATGGCCGGCAGCGATTGCGTGCTGGTGGACGGCACAATGTGGGACGACGATGAAATGCAGCGCCGCGGTGTCGGCACTCGCACCGGTCGCGAGATGGGCCATCTGGCGCAAAACGGTCCTGGCGGCATGCTCGAAGTGCTGGAACAGCTTCCCGAGCAACGCAAGGTGCTTATCCACATCAACAACACCAACCCGATCCTCGATGAGGATTCGCCGGAGCGCGCAGAACTGGCGCGGCGTGATGTTGAAGTGGCGTATGACGGCATGAGTATTGTGCTGTAAGCCTTTAAGACCCCCTTCGCGAGCAGGCTCGCTCCCACATTGGAATGCGATCAACCTGTGGGAGCGAGCCTGCTCGCGAAGAGGCCAGTGCAAACAAAAGAGATTTCTAGGGTTGTTCCCCGGAGAACCGCAATGACCGACCAACCGATGTCCCCCGCCGAATTCGAAGCGGCCCTGCGCGCCAAAGGCGCCTACTACCACATCCATCACCCGTATCACGTAGCAATGTACCAGGGCCGCGCCACCCGCGAGCAGATTCAGGGCTGGGTTGCCAACCGCTTCTACTATCAGGTGAACATCCCCCTGAAAGACGCGGCGATTCTCGCCAACTGCCCGGATCGCGAAATTCGTCGCGAGTGGATTCAGCGCCTGCTCGACCACGACGGCGCTCCCGGTGAAGACGGCGGTATCGAAGCCTGGCTGCGCCTCGGTCAAGCGGTCGGCCTCGACCCGGATCAACTGCGTTCCCAGGAGCTGGTTTTGCCCGGCGTGCGTTTTGCCGTCGATGCCTACGTCAACTTCGCCCGCCGTGCCAGTTGGCAGGAAGCCGCCAGCAGCTCGTTGACCGAACTGTTCGCGCCGCAGATCCACCAGTCGCGCCTCGACAGCTGGCCGCAGCATTACCCATGGATCGACCCGGCCGGTTACGAGTATTTCCGCACCCGTCTCGGTCAAGCGCGGCGCGACGTCGAGCATGGCTTGGCGATTACGCTGGAGCACTATAAGACGCGCGAAGGCCAGGAGCGCATGCTGGAAATTCTCCAGTTCAAACTGGACATACTTTGGAGCATGCTCGACGCCATGAGCATGGCCTACGAACTGAACCGCCCGCCGTATCACAGCGTCACTGAGCAACGCGTCTGGCACAAAGGAATCACCCTATGAGTTTCGACCGCAGCAAGACCCCGACCTGGCGTCCCGGCTACCGTTTCCAGTACGAACCGGCGCAAAAAGGCCACGTGCTGCTGTACCCCGAAGGCATGATCAAACTCAACGACAGCGCCGCGCTGATCGGCGGTTTGATCGACGGTGAGCGGAATGTCGCGGCGATCATTGCCGAACTCGACAAGCAATTCCCCGGCGTGCCTGAACTCGGTGACGACATCGAGCAATTCATGGAGGTTGCCCGTGCGCAGCACTGGATCGAACTTGCCTGAGTCTTCAGTGCAAGTGCCGCCACAACCGGAAATCGGCCTGCCGCTGTGGCTGCTCGCCGAGCTCACCTACCGCTGCCCGCTGCAATGCCCGTACTGCTCCAATCCGCTGGATTTCGCCGAGCAGGGCAAAGAGCTGAGCACCGAACAGTGGATCAAGGTCTTTCGTGAAGCGCGGGAGATGGGCGCGGCGCAACTGGGTTTCTCCGGGGGTGAGCCACTGGTGCGCCAGGATCTGGCCGAGTTGATTGCTGAAGCGCGAAAACTGGGCTTCTACACCAACCTGATCACCTCCGGCATCGGCCTCACCGAACAGAAAATCAGCGATTTCAAGAAGGCCGGGCTCGATCACATTCAGATCAGCTTCCAGGCCAGCGACGAGCAGGTGAACAACCTGCTCGCCGGCTCGAAAAAGGCTTTCGCGCAGAAGCTGGAAATGGCCCGTGCGGTGAAAGCCCACGGCTACCCGATGGTGCTGAACTTCGTTACCCATCGGCACAACATCGACAAGATCGACCGCATCATCGAGCTGTGCATCGCGCTCGAAGCGGACTTCGTCGAACTCGCCACCTGCCAGTTCTACGGCTGGGCACAGCTCAATCGTGTTGGCCTGCTGCCGACCAAGGAGCAACTGGTGCGCGCCGAACGCATCACCAACGAATACCGCGCCAAGCTGGAGGCCGAAGGGCATCCGTGCAAGCTGATATTCGTCACCCCGGACTACTACGAAGAGCGCCCGAAAGCCTGCATGAACGGCTGGGGCAGCATTTTTCTGACAGTCACCCCGGACGGCACTGCCCTGCCCTGTCATGGCGCTCGACAGTTGCCGGTGCAATTTCCCAACGTGCGCGACCACAGCATGCAGCACATCTGGTACGACTCGTTCGGCTTCAACCGCTTTCGTGGCTACGACTGGATGCCCGAGCCGTGCCGCTCGTGCGATGAGAAAGAAAAAGACTTCGGCGGCTGCCGCTGCCAAGCGTTCATGCTCACGGGTGATGCGAGCAATGCTGACCCGGTGTGCAGCAAGTCCGAACATCACGGCGTGATTCTCAAAGCCCGCGAAGAAGCCGAGACCGCCACTCAAACCATCGAACAACTGGCCTTCCGCAATGAACGAAACTCACGCCTCATCGCTAAAGGCTGAGCCTTTCAGCGCCGCTCAAGCCGTCGCCGCCGGGATGGACTTCGCCGAACTACAACTCGGCGCCAACGGTTTGTTCTGGAATGAATACCGCCCGGAAGATGCCGCGTGCCGGATCTGGCATTGGCGCGACGGCACGGCGAAATGTCTGACGCCGGCCGGTTTCAGCGTGCGTAGCCGGGTGTACGAATATGGCGGCGGAGCGTTTTGCCTGACACCTGACGGGGTGGTTTTCGTCGGCGAGGCGGATCAGCAGTTGTATCGGCAGGCGCTGGATGGCGAACCTGAGGCACTGACATCGGGCGAATGTCGTTATGGCGATCTGCATTTTGCCGATGGGCAGGTGTTGGCGGTTGAAGAGCAGCACGACACGCATCGGCTGGTGGCGATTGATCTGGCGGATGGCAAACGTCATCTGCTGGCCGAAGGCGCGGACTTTTACGCTGCGCCGACGGTAAGTCCGGATGGCGAGCGGCTGGCGTGGATCGAGTGGAGTCGCCCGCATCAGCCGTGGACGTCGACCCGCTTGATGGTGGCCGACGGTGATTTTTCGACGCCCCGTTGCGTAGCGGGCGAACAGCTTGAGGAATCCATTCAACAGCCGCGTTTCGATGCTGAAGGTCGTTTGTATTGCCTGACCGATCGCGGCGGATTCTGGCAGCCGTGGGCTGAAACCGCCGAGGGCCTGCAGCCTTTGCCCAGCGCTGAGGCCGACCATGCACCTGCGCCGTGGCAGTTGGGCGGTTGCACCTGGTTGCCCGTTGGCGAATCTTATCTGGCCAGTTGGAGCGAGGGCGGTTTCGGCCGCCTCGCGCTGAACGGCAAAGACTTCGCCGGCGACTACAGCCGCTTCCGACATCTGGCGCTGGATGAGCAATTCATCTATTGCATCGCCGCCTCGCCGATCCGTCCTTCGGCGGTGATTGCCATCGATCGGGGGTCCCGTGAAGTGAAAGTGCTGGCTGGCGGTGTTGCACCGTTGCCCGCTGAACGCATCAGCCGCCCGCAGACCCTGCGCTACCCAAGCGGTTCGGGCGAGGCTCACGGATTCTTTTATCCGGCCATGAGCGGTGAGGCGAAACCGCCGCTGGTGGTGTTCATCCACGGCGGCCCGACGTCGGCCTGTTACCCGATGCTCGACCCGCGCATCCAGTACTGGACGCAACGCGGCTTCGCCGTCGCTGACCTCAATTATCGCGGCAGCAGCGGTTATGGCCGGGAGTACCGGCAGGCGTTGTATCTGAGCTGGGGTGAGGTGGATGTCGAGGACGCCTGCGCAGTAGTGGCGTATCTGGCCGAACGCGAAATGATCGACGGTGATAACGCGTTCATTCGGGGCGGCAGCGCAGGCGGTTACACGACGTTGTGTGCCTTGGCGTTTCATCAAGTATTTCGTGCCGGCGCCAGCCTTTATGGCGTCAGCGATCCGCTGACCCTTACCCGGGCGACACACAAGTTCGAAGGCGACTATCTGGACTGGCTGATCGGCGATCCCGAGCAAGACGCCGAACGCTACGCCGCCCGCACGCCGTTACTGCATGCGAGCAATATCCGCGTGCCGGTGATTTTCTTTCAGGGTGAGCTGGATGCTGTTGTTGTGCCGCAACAGACGCGGGACATGGTTACGGCACTGGAGCAGAACAACATCCCGGTCGAGGCGCATTACTATGCCGATGAACGCCACGGCTTCCGCCGCGCGGTGAATCAGGCGCACGCGCTGGAACAGGAGTGGATGTTCTATCGACGGGTGATGGGGCTAACCTTGACGCAGAATTAGCGGTGTCCCGTTCGCGAGCAGGCTCGCTCCCACGGGGGATTTGTGAACGACACAGATCCAGTGTGGGAGCGAGCCTGCTCGCGAAGGCAATCTATCTGGCGCCGCAGAACTCAGCGCTTGGCGATGATGTACACCGCATGCACGATCCCCGGAATGTAGCCGCACAACGTCAGCAGAATGTTCAACCAGAACGCCCCGCCAAACCCGACTTGCAGAAACACACCCAGTGGGGGCAACAGAATGGCAATGATGATTCGAATGAAGTCCATGGGTCAGCTCCTGATTGGGGGTTGGCTCACTTGAGCCATACAAGCTAATCGACATTTGCCGTTCGTCAGGGTTCAGTGCTTTCGCCATTTGTTCGCCACTATCCAGCGCAAAAAAAACGCCCCACGCCAAAAGAATCAGGCGTGGGGCGTGCGTTATACCGCGAGACGGTTCTTCAAATACGGTGGGAAACTTCAGCTCAAACGGCAATCCCTTTGCGGCATTGCAACTGTGCAGTGCGCACACGGGAGAAGGCGCGAGCCAGACGCAGGAGCATTTCGTCGATGTTGGCTTTGCTGACCGTGAGTGCCGGGGTGAAACGCAGGCAGTTGGCTTGTGGGGCGTTGAGTAGCAGGCCCTCTTGCAGCGCGGCTTGGATGACGGCGTCGGCGCAATCCTCCGACAGAGTCAGTCCCCAGAACAGGCCCTGGCCGCGTATTTCACCGTGACCATAGCGATGGCTCAGGCGCGCCAGACCTTCGCGCAAGTGCTGGCCGTTGCCCCGAACCTGCTCGAGGAAGGCACGGTCCTGCACGCTGTCGAGTACCACCAGACCGGCTGCTGTCATCAGCGCGTTGCCATGATGGGTGCCACCCAATTCGCCGGTTTCGAAACAGCACGCCTTGCCCCGCGCCAGCAATGCCGCCAGTGGCACGCCACCGCCGAGACCTTTGCCGAGTACGACGATATCGGCGCGCACGCCATAGGACTCTTCCGCGAGCAAGGTGCCGCAGCGGCCGATGCCGGTCTGCACTTCGTCAAGGATCAGCAGGATGCCCAGATCACGACACAGACGCTCGACGCCTTTGAGATAGTGCTCGGAGGCTGGAATGACGCCGGCGTCGCTCTGAATCGGTTCAAGCATGATCGCGACGGTTTGCGCATCCACCGCCGCATGCAGGGCTGGCAAATCGTTGAACGGCACCAGATCGAAACCGGGCAACAACGGCGCGAATCGGTTGGGCAAATTGGAACTGTCCGACGCCGAGATCGTCGCCAGACTACGGCCGTGGCACCCCTGTTTCGCAACGATGATCCGCGAGGCGCCGCCACGGCGCAGTTGCCCCCACTTGCGCGCCAGTTTGATCGCCGCTTCACAGGCTTCGCTGCCGCTGTTGAGCAGATAGGCCTGATCGCTGGAAGTGCTGGCGCACAGGCGTTGGGCGAGGCTGAGCATGCCGCGATTGTGCAGATTGAAACCGGGATTGATCAGCGCCTGGGCTTGACTGGCGATGGCTTTGACCAGCGCTGAAGGGCTGTGGCCGAGGCTGTTGCCGCCGCCGGCCTGGGAGAAGTCGAGATAAGCGCGGTCGTTGCTGTCCCACAACCAGGAACCCTGGCCACGCACAAAGACCTGTTGCGGCCGCTCGACGCTGGGCATCAGCCGCTCGGCGTTCAGACGGTCACCAGCCGAAGGTTGAGCGGCCTCGAAAGCGAGGTCATCCAGACTCGGCGCCGGGCGGCGCAAACTGAACAGATTCATTCGGAAAAACCTCGTTTGAAGTTTTTTGAACTGCCTATGCAAACACTGTCGAAGCAAACGCTAGTCATCGCGCTCTCTGGCCCTGTAAGCCTTGTGATTGCGGTTAGACTAGGCGCACTGACGGCTCCGGGCCATTTCGATTTCCCAGCATTTTCGATAAGCATTACTTATGGATTTCAAACAACTGCGTTATTTCGTCGCGGTCTACGAAGAAGGTCATGTCGGACGGGCGGCTGAGCGCCTGTCGATCTCGCAACCGGCTCTCTCCCAACAGATTCGCCAGCTCGAACAAAACCTCGATGTCACCCTGTTCGAACGCAGCAGCAAGCGACTTCTGCCGACCCTCGCCGCCCACACCCTGTACAACCACGCGCTGCCATTGCTCGATGGGTTGCAGCGGGCGCGGGAGGCGTTGGGCAACTTCAAGGGCCAGGCACTGCGCACGTTGGCAATCGGTGTACTGCAAACGGTGCACACCAGCCTCGTACCGCAAATGCTTGAGCGGGTGCGCAAGGCCCAGCCGCATCTGGTTGTGCAGATCTATGAATTGACGGGACTGGAGATTGAGCGGCGCCTGCTCAATGGCTCTTTGGACATCGGCATCAGTTACTTGCCGCCACGCCAGCCCGGGCTGCACGGCGTGATGCTCTACGAAGATGAGCTGACGCTGGTCATCCCGGCGGATCATCCGCTGCGTGAGTTCAAGAAAGTCTCGATTCGTCAGGCCGCCGAATTGCCGATGTTGCTATTGGGAGAAGAATTTCAGATCCGTCAGATCTGGCAGGCGCAACTGACCAGCCTCGGACGTCGCCCACAGGTGCAGGCCGAACTGAACAACATGCTGGGGATTCTCGACAGCCTGCCGCACACCAAACTGGCGACGGTGCTGCCGGGGCGTTCGCAAAAGGAGTACGACGAGGACGATCTGCTTTGGAAACCGCTGAGCGAACCACGGGTGCCGCTGAAAGTGGGGCTGGTGTGCCGCGATGTGCAACGTCAACAGGCGTCCCTGGCCTTGCTGCGGACATTGCTGGAAGAAGTGATTGAGCGCGAGGACAAACCGTTGAAAACCACTCAACCATTGGATCCTCTGGCTTGAGCACTTTTCTGCAGGCAAAAGAAAACCCCGCCGAAGCGGGGCTTTGCAGACTGTTTCCCTGACATCCATTTCACTCCGCCACCCTGGCAGAATCCTACGTGTCCGTGTTGTTGCTTTGCGCTTCCTGCGCGACGTCCATGAAATATAGATTAGCCGTGGATCCAATCTCCGCATATGGGAGAACAGCAGCACGTCATGTAAGCGAATGCTTACATGACGTTACATCATCAGAATTGCGCCGCCTCTAGCAGGAACAGCGATTCGCTGCCGGCCTTCACCGACGCGCTCAACGAGTGAATACGCGGAAGCAGGCGGGCGAAATAGAAGCGCGCAGTGCCGAGCTTGCTGGCATAGAAATCTTCCTGCGATTCCTTGCCCAGCGCGGCTTTGGCCATCAGTGCCCACATGTAGGCATAGGCGGTGTAACCAAACGCTTGCAAATATTCGACCGAGGCGGCGCCGATTTCGTTCGGATTGTTTTTCGCCCGATCCAGCAGCCACGAGGTCAGTTCGTCGAGGGTGTCAACGGCGTCGTTCAGCGGTTTGGTGAATTCGCCCAGATCCGCACTGGCGGTGGCGGTGAAGTGACGGATCTCGTCGGCGAACAATTTGTAGAACGCGCCACCGCTGCCGACGATCTTGCGTCCCACCAGATCCAGCGCCTGAATGCCGTTGGTGCCTTCGTAGATCTGGGTGATGCGCACGTCACGCACCAACTGCTCCTGACCCCATTCGCGAATGTAGCCGTGGCCGCCGAAAATCTGCTGGCCGTGAACGGTAGTTTCCAGACCCAGGTCGGTGAGGAATGCCTTGGCCACCGGCGTCAGCAATGCCACCAGATCTTCAGCACGCTTTCGGGTGGTCGCGTCTTCGCTGAACTTGGCAGTGTCGAGTTGCATCGCCACGTAAGTGGAGAAGGCACGGCCACCTTCGTTCGAGGCTTTCATGGTCAGCAACATGCGACGCACGTCCGGGTGGACGATGATCGGGTCGGCGACTTTATCCTTGTTTTGCGCGCCGGTCGGCGAACGGCTTTGCAGACGGTCACGGGCATACTCGACAGCATTCTGATACGAGCGCTCGCCGGTAGCCAGACCTTGAATACCAACGCCCAGACGCTCGTAGTTCATCATGGTGAACATCGCGGCCAGGCCTTTGTTTGGCTCGCCGACCAGATAACCCACGGCTTCGTCGAAGTTCATCACGCAGGTAGCGGAGGCCTGGATACCCATCTTGTGTTCGATCGAACCGCAGTTGGCCGGGTTGCGCGCGCCCAGACTGCCGTCGGCGTTGACCATGAACTTCGGCACCAGGAACAGCGAAATGCCTTTCGGGCCTGCCGGTGCGTCCGGCAGTTTGGCCAGTACCAGGTGGATGATGTTTTCGGTGAGATCGTGCTCGCCACCGGTGATAAAGATCTTGGTGCCGCTGACCTTGTACGAACCGTCGGCCTGAGGGTCGGCCTTGGTGCGGATGATGCCCAGATCCGTGCCGGCGTGCGGCTCGGTCAGGCACATGGAACCGGCCCAGACGCCGGCGTACATGTTCGGCAGGTACGCGGCCTTCAGCTCTTCGCTGGCGTGGGCATTGATCGACAGGCAGGCGCCGGCGGTCAGCATCGGGTACAGACCGAAGGACAGGCTGGCGGAGTTGACCATTTCTTCGACCTGGGCCGACACGGCTTTGGGCATACCCATGCCGCCGTATTGCGGATCACCGCCCACGCCGACCCACCCACCTTCGGCATAAGTCTGATAAGCCTGTGGGAAACCGGCCGGCGTGGTGACGGCTCCATCCGCCCAATGGCAACCTTCTTCGTCAGCGGCACGGCTTAGCGGGGCAATGCTTTTGCTGGTGACCTTGCCAGCCTCTTCGAGAATCGCTTCAACGGTCTCGGCGTCGACGGTCTCGGCCAGTGCCGGCAGTTCGGCCCAGAGTTTGGCGACTTCGAACACTTCATTGAGGACGAAGCGCATATCGCGCAGCGGCGCTTTGTAGTCAGCCATGGCAAACCTCGCAAGATCTAAACAGGTATTCGTGGAAGGGTGTTTTCATTGGGGCCGAGTGTACCCCAACAACTTTTGCGACACATAGGGTCAACCGGTGACCGATTTGTTATTTTTAGTCACCAGAAAAAGATCGCAGCCTTCGTCAACACCTACAGGTAAACGCGATCCCGTGTAGGCGCTGCCGAAGGCTCGGGCCGCGATCGGACGATCTTTTGATCTACCTTAAAGCGCAAACATCTCCGCCGGCAGCTTCATCAAACAATCACTGCCCGCCTCGATCGCCGCACGATGCGCCGCCGTCCGCGGCAACAACCGCTTGAAGTAAAATTCGCACGTCGCCAGTTTGCCCCGACAGAAATCCCCATCACCCTCGCCCGCATCCAGTTGCCCCAGCGCCACCAGCGCCATGCGCAACCACAGATAGCCGAGGATGATGTAGCCGCTGTACATCAAGTAATCCACCGACGCAGCACCGACTTCGTCGGGATTCTTCATCGCCGCCATGCCGACCTTCATGGTCAGGTCGCCCCACTGCTGGTTGAGCTCGTTGAGCTGCGCAACAAAACTGCCCAGTTGCGCATGCCCGGCATTCGCCGCGCAGAACTTGTGGACGATTTTGGTAAAGCCACGCAGCAACTTGCCCTGACTGCCGAGCACTTTGCGCCCAAGCAAATCCAGCGCCTGAATGCCGTTGGTACCCTCATAGATCGGCGCAATCCGGCAGTCACGCACCAACTGCTCCATGCCCCACTCACGAATGAACCCATGGCCACCGAACACCTGCATGCCGTGGTTGGTCACTTCCAGCCCGGTGTCGGTCATGAAGGCCTTGCAGATCGGCGTGAGGAACGCCAACAGATCTTCGGCCTCCTGACGCGCTTCGGCTTCGCTGCTCAGGTGCGCAGCATCAAGCAGTTGCGCGGTGAAGTAAGTCAGCGCGCGATTGCCTTCGTTGAAGGCTTTCATGGTCAGCAGCATGCGCCGTACGTCGGGGTGAACGATGATCGGGTCGGCGGGTTTGTCCGGGGCTTTAGCACCGGTCAGAGAGCGCATCTGCAAGCGGTCGTTGGCGTATTTGATCGCGCCTTGGAAGCTTGCCTCGCCCAGACATAAACCCTGCATGCCGGTGCCGAGCCGAGCATGGTTCATCATGGTGAACATGCAGTTCAGGCCCTTGTTCGGCTCACCAATCAGAAAGCCTTTGGCAGCGTCGAAGTTCAGCACGCACGTGGCTGACGCCTTGATGCCCATTTTGTGTTCGATCGAACCGCAGGAAACGCCGTTGCGCTCACCCGCCTCTCCGCCTGCATCGGGGAGGAACTTAGGCACGATAAACAGCGAAATGCCCTTGGTTCCGGCAGGCGCGTCCGGCAGTTTGGCCAACACCAGATGAATGATGTTGTCGCTCATGTCGTGCTCGCCGGCGGAGATGAAAATCTTGCTGCCGGTGACCGCATAACTGCCGTCGGCCTGCGGCACGGCACGGGTCTTGATGATGCCCAGATCGGTACCGCAATGAGCTTCGGTCAGGCACATGGTGCCGGTCCACTGGCCGGCGGTGAGTTTGCTCAGATAAGTCTGTTTCTGATCTTCGGTGCCATGGGCGTGAATCGCCGACATTGCGCCGTGGGTCAGGCCCGGGTACATGCCCCAGGAGGTGTTGCTGGAGCCGACCATTTCGCTGATCACCAGCCCCAACGAACTCGGCAGGCCCTGGCCGCCATAGGCCGGATCCGCCGCCAGACCATGCCAGCCGCCCTCGACGTATTGTGCGAAGGCTTGCTTGAAGCCTGTAGGCGTTGTCACCACACCGTTGTCGAAATGGCAGCCCTCTTCGTCGCCGCTGCGATTGAGCGGTGCCAGAACGTTCTCACAGAACTTCGCGCCTTCTTCGAGGATCGCGTTGATCATGTCAGGGCTGGCATCGTGGGCGCCGAGGGCGGCGTAGTTGCTGTGAAAGTCGAAGACGTGGTCGATCAGAAAGCGCATGTCGCGCAGGGGAGCTTTGTAGTCGGGCATGGTGGCTTCTCCGTCAGCAGATGTCCCCAACCTACTGCTGGCCACCACGCCCCACAATCACTGTCCAGACGCTGAATGCGCCGTCATCACTCAACCTGCGGCGGTGTCCATGCGCACAGCGCCACGGCGATTTTGTCCGAACGCCACCACACAGTTACGCCCCGCGCCCTTGGCGCTGTAGAGCGCCTCGTCGGCGGACTTGAGGACTTGTTCGGGGTTGCGCTGCTCGACCCGCTCAGCGACACCGATACTCACCGTCACCGACACACTGGAGGCACCAGAGCCCGCGCGACGCTGGCGACCTTGCTGGTCGTCCTGAGGGCGGTTTTCCTGATTGCGCAACTGAATGCTGTAGGACGCAATCGACTCGCGGATTACTTCCAGGTGCGGCATGCATTCCTCAAGGGTTTTGCCTGCGAACACCAGGGCAAATTCCTCACCGCCATAGCGATACGCCCTACCGCCACCGCTGATTTTCGAGAGTTTGCTGGCGACTAATCGCAGCACTTGGTCACCAACATCATGGCCGTGGGTGTCGTTGAATTTCTTGAAGTGGTCGACGTCGCTCATCGCCAGCACGTAGTTGCGGCCCAGGCGTTGCATGCGTTCATTGAGTGCACGACGTCCCGGCAGACCGGTGAGCTCGTCGCGGAAGGCCATTTGATACGCCTCGTGTGCAACGGCGGCGGCAATCATCAACATCACCTGGCTGCACATGATGTTCAGGGTGAACGGCAGGATGAAAGTTTTCGGCAGCATCCAGAACACCCCGAGCAACCCGACCAGTTGCGCGGCGTGTAGCGGGCGCGGGTTGCGCCAGTATTGCCAGGCCAACAACAGAAACGCCGAGATGAATACCGGATAAGACAACTGGATCAGGCTCATCCACGCGCCGTGGAGCGCAGGCCAACGGATCTCCGAGAGCCACATCAGCAGAGCCTGCGGGTAACTTTGCTCAAGCCCGAGCGCCACGCTGCCGAACGCCAGCAGCACGGCAAACCGCGCGACCATGTCCTGAAACAGGTGGGTGCGCTCCTGCCACGCGGCGAACAGGCCGAACAATAACGGTAGCAACAGGCAGACCAGATGAAACACCACCGCAGCATCTTCGCGCACCTTGCCGTTGTCACGGTAATAGTCGGTCTGGGTGTCGAGCAAAAAGTAGGCGATGTACACCGTGAGCATCAGAAACAGTTCACGCTGACGTCGGTAAACCGCGCAATAAGCGCCGCCCAACAGCAGCACCAACGTTGGCAACACGTTGAACAGGGACGTGAAGAACACGTTGAGGTCTTTGACGTACGCAGCCGCCAACCCCGCGAGCAACAACAGCAGTGAAGGTAGGAAATGGCTGAAACATACAGCGGAAGAACGCGGCAAGGGGTAAAACTCCGACCCGGCAAAAGATGGCATTATGCCTGCATTTTGAACAGTTAAGCACATGCGGTGTGACGCGCGTCACATCGAAGCCTCTTTAACGGCAGGTAAACCGCTTTTCTTAGCGTTTTAGTGGGAAATTTTCACCGGTTAAACAATTTTTCATCAGGCATGAAAAAGCCGCTGCCCCCAAGGGGAACAGCGGCTGTGAAAACCGCCCTATGACTTAGTAGCCCAGCGCGAAGTCTTCTTCTTTCATGTCCATCAGGTTGTTGGCACCCGACAACATGGTGGCCACGTGCGTACGGGTACGCGGCAGGATGCGCTGGAAGTAGAAGCGCGCGGTTTGCAGCTTGGCGGTGTAGAACGCTGCGTCGCCGGTGCCTTCTGCCAGCTTCTCGGCTGCCAGACGCGCCATGTCAGCCCAGAAGTAGGCCAGGCAGGCATAACCGGAGTACATCAGGTAGTCCACGGAGGCCGCGCCGACTTCTTCGCGATCTTTCATGGCAGCCATACCGACCTTCATGGTCAGCTCGCCCCATTCCTTGTTCAGTGCAGCCAGCGGAGTAACGAATTCCTGGACGGCTTCGTTGCCTTCGTTGGTCTGGCAGAACTTGTGGACGATCTTGGTGAAGCCTTTCAGTGCCTCGCCTTGCGTCATCAGCACTTTACGGCCCAGCAGGTCGAGCGCCTGGATACCGGTGGTGCCTTCGTACAGCATCGAAATGCGGCTGTCGCGAACGTTCTGCTCCATGCCCCACTCGGCGATGAAGCCGTGGCCGCCGTAGATCTGCACGCCGTGGTTGGCGGCTTCGAAACCGACTTCGGTCATGAACGCCTTGGCGATCGGCGTCATGAAGGCCAGCAGTGCGTCGGCTTTCTTCTTCTCTTCTTCATCGACGCCGTATTTGACGATGTCGACCTGTTTGGCGGTGAAGTACACCATCGCACGGTTGCCTTCGGCGAACGCCTTCATGGTCAACAACATGCGGCGTACATCAGGATGCACGATGATCGGGTCAGCGGCTTTGTCCGGCGCTTTCGGGCCAGTCAGGGAGCGCATTTGCAGACGATCGCGAGCGTATTTCAGGCCGCCCTGGAAACCGATTTCGGCGTGGGCCAGACCTTGCAGCGCGGTACCCAGACGTGCGGTGTTCATAAAGGTGAACATGCAGTTCAGACCTTTGTTCGCCGGACCGATCAGGAAACCGGTCGCGCCGTCAAAGTTCATCACGCAAGTCGCGTTGCCGTGGATGCCCATCTTGTGTTCCAGCGAGCCGCAGGTCACAGCGTTGCGTGCACCAACGGTGCCGTCAGCATTCGGCATGAACTTTGGAACGATGAACAGCGAGATGCCTTTGGTGCCAGCCGGTGCGTCAGGCAGGCGGGCCAGTACGATGTGGACGATGTTGTCGGCCATGTCGTGTTCACCGGCCGAGATGAAGATCTTGGTGCCGGAGACTTTGTAGGAACCGTCGGCCTGAGGTTCGGCCTTGGTGCGCAGCATGCCCAGGTCGGTGCCGCAGTGCGGTTCGGTCAGGCACATGGTGCCGGTCCATTCGCCGGAAACCAGTTTGGTCAGGTAGGCGTCTTGCTGTTCAGGGGTGCCGTGCTCGGAGATGGTGTTCATCGCGCCGTGCGACAGGCCCGGGTACATGCCCCACGACCAGTTGGCTTCGCCAACCATTTCACTGACCGCCAGACCCAGCGACTCAGGCAGGCCCTGACCGCCGTGCTCGACGTCATGGGCCAGGCTTGGCCAGCCGCCTTCGACGAATTGCTTGTAAGCCTCTTTGAAGCCCGTCGGGGTTTTCACACCGGACTCGCTCCAGGTACAACCTTCGATGTCGCCCACGCGGTTCAGCGGCGCCAGTACCTGCTCACAAAACTTGGCGCCTTCTTCGAGAATGGCGTCAACCATGTCCGGAGTCGCGTCTGCGCAAGCCGGAAGGCTCTGATAGTGCGCTTCGTAGCCGAGCAGTTCGTCACGAACGAAGCGAATATCACGCAAGGGGGCCTTGTAGTCAGGCATAGCGATAAACCTCTGCTGATGTAACCGGGAATGAACGACCGTGTTGATTTGTTGTGACGGTCAAACAGTTGTTTGAAACATACGTTTACGCCGAAATCTTGTCAAGCGTCGATCTTTTGCCGTTCGTCATCGCATCTTTCAAACGCCGGACACAGCAAACCGCCATGTGCTCGAACGAGCCACGGGCGCTGAAAAAAGATTAGTTGAGGGAGAAGGACTTACAACGAAAAACGCCGCGACAGGTAGCGGCGTTCAGCGTGCAGACGACAGAAAAGTCAGGCGAACGTATCGATGATCGTACCGAGCACTTCATCGGAAGCCTTGGCGACCTTCACGCCCAGCTCCGCCTGGATCTTGCCCTGAGACATCTCGACCATATTGCTGGCCAGATCTGATTGCTGGGCACGATCAACACCACGCAGACGATCAATCTGCACTTCAGACGACTGGCTGGTCACCGAACGTTCGATAGTATTGTTGGCGATTTGGCTGGCAGCCTGATCGATGCGGTTCTGCCCGCTCTGAATCGAGCTCAGACCTGCGTAAAAAGCTGTGTTACCGGAGATTTCCATAACGGTTCTCATCCTTGGGAAGGATCAATGACTGCCATTGAAGCAGAGGCGCCAGAAAAACACCCGTCAAAAACACTAATGGCACAGTGCCTGCTCATAGGCAAAACCTTAGTCGAGCAAATCCAGTTGCAAATGCTCTGCCACCGCCTCAGCACTCAAAGCCTTCAGTTTCGGCACTCGCCCCAGGCACGGTGCGGGAATACGTTCGGCCAGTGTTGCCAGATTTTCCTCCAGCCGCGAAGTCTTCGGATCGATGATATTGGCCACCCAACCCGCCAATTGCAGGCCATCGCGCGCAATCGCCTCAGCCGTCAGCAACGCATGACTGATGCACCCCAATCGCACCCCCACCACCAGAATCACCGGTAGCTTCAGCGCGATAGCCAAATCCGACAGATTGTCCTGATCCGCCAACGGCACCCGCCAGCCCCCCGCGCCTTCGATCAAAGTGAAATCGGCATTCATCGCCAAAATTTCGCGCATCGGCGCCAGCAACGATTGCACCGTCAGCGCGACACCGGCCTCGCGAGCCGCCAGATGCGGGGCAATCGCCGGTTCGAAAGCCAGCGGATTGACCTGTTGATAACTCAGCGGCAACGAACACTCGGCCAGCAGCGCCAGCGCATCGGCATTGCGCAAACCCTTGGCCGTCACCTCGCACCCGGAAGCGACCGGTTTACCCGCCGCCGTGCTCAGCCCCGCCGAACGCGCTGCGTACAGCAGTCCTGCGGCAACGGTGGTCTTGCCGACGTCGGTGTCCGTTCCAGTGATGAAATAGGCTGCGCTCATACGGGTTTCTCCAACACGGCGTAAACCACTTGATAAGTCGCCGGCAGTCCCTGTGCCTGACGGAATTGCTCATAAGCCTCGACCAGCCCCAGAATCCGCGCCCGTCCGGTCAACCCACCCGGCCGCCCGGGGTTCAGATTGTGCGCACCCAACGCCTTCAATTCATGGGTCAGACTGCGCACATCCGGGTAATGCAGCACATGCGCCTGCCTCTCAAGCTTCACGGCGCGCAAACCACTGGCCGCGCACAACTGCTCATATCGGCCGAACTCGCGGAAGCGGTTGACGTGCACCAGGCCATCGACCTGGCGCCAGCTATCACGCAACTCGTACAACGTCCCGACACAAAGACTAGCAAACGCGAAAACTCCACCCGGTTTCAGCACGCGAAAGGCTTCACTGAGCACCGCATCAAAATTCGCACACCACTGCACCGCGAGGCTGGAGAAGATCAGATCGCAGGTCGAATCCTGCAGCGGCAGACGCTCCGCATCACCGGCGATGAAGTGTTCGGCGCCGCCCAACGGACGCGCGTGATCGAGCACGCCCTCGGCGATATCCAGCGCCAGCCCCTGCCCCTGGGCAAATTGCGAAGCCAACACGCGGGTGAAATAGCCGGTGCCACACCCCAGATCCAGCCAGCGCGACGGCACAAAATCCGTCGGCATGCGCTGCAGCAACTGTGTACCGACATCACGTTGCAACTCGGCGACACTGTCGTAGCTGGCCGCCGCGCGAGAAAAAGACGCCGCGACCTGACGCTTGTCAGGCAAGCCGCCAGGCAGCACTAGAGACAAATCAGTCATCACCGCACTCATGTAAAAAAGCCTGGATCGCACCCGCCAGTCCGTGGGGATCTTCCAGCAGAAACGCATGACTGGCCTGTTCGATCAGACCAATTTCGATATCCGGCAAGAGGGCAAACAATTCGCCGGCCGCCTCGGCGGGCACCAATCCATCCTGGCCGGCGAACAGATGCAACTGCGGGCCGCGAAACGCCTGCAAGGCTTCGCGCGTGTCCAGTTGCGCGAGCAATTCCAGCCCGGCCATCAACGTTGCCGGCGCAGCACTGGGAGCAGCGCCAAGCAACAGCCGTGACAATCCGCGCGGGTCTTGCGCGCCTTGGGCACACAGCAAAGAAAATCGCTTGAGGGTCAGTCGCGGATCGGCATGGCAACCGGCAAGAAACGCATCGAAAGTCTCGCCGGGCATCGCGCTCGGCCACTGCTCATGGGCTACGAAAGAAGGATTACTCGCCAGCGTCAGCAAACCGCAGCAGCGCTCCCCCCGGCGCGCCGCCAGTTCCGAGGCGAGCATGCCGCCCAGCGACCAGCCGCCCAGCCACACGTCTTGAGCAATGCGCTCGTCGAGCTCATCGAGCCAGTCTTGCAGATCGCTGGAATCGAGTTCCGGCAATGGCTCGATCTCGACATGCAGATGCTCATCAAGTCCTTGCAATGCAGCGGCCAAGGGTTCCATCGGCGAAACACCGAGGCCCCAACCGGGCAGCAGAATCAGGCGATCACGCATGGCTAGGCTCCGACGACAGTTGCGCAAAGCAATCGGCCAGTCCCTCTAACAATAGCTGCACCTGCGCTTCGCTGTGGGCGGCGGTCAGGGTTACGCGCAGGCGGGCGCTGCCGGCGGGCACGGTCGGCGGACGGATCGCGGTGACCATCAGCCCACGCTCACGCAACATTTGCGAGAGACGCACCGCGCGACCGGCATCGCCGATCATGATCGGCTGGATCGGCGTGAAGCTGTCCATCAGCTCCAGGCCGATCTGTTCGACGCCGTGGCGGAACTGGCGGATCAACGTCTGCAAATGCTCGCGACGCCAATGTTCGCTGCGCAGCAACTCAAGACTTTTCAGCGTTGCGCAGGCCAGCGCTGGCGGCTGGCTGGTGGTGTAGATGTACGGACGGGCGAACTGGATCAGGCTTTCGATCAGCTCTTCACTGCCGGCGACAAACGCGCCGGCCGTGCCGAAGGCTTTGCCGAGTGTGCCGACCAGCACCGGCACATCGTCCTGACTCAGCCCGAAATGTTCGACGATGCCCGCGCCATTTGCACCCAGCGGTCCGAAACCGTGCGCATCGTCGACCATCAGCCACGCACCTTTGGCTCTGGCTTCCCGGGCCAGCGCGGGCAGATCGGCGAGGTCGCCGTCCATGCTGAACACGCCGTCGGTGACCACCAGCGTATTGCCGGTGGCTTTCTCCAGACGTTTGGCCAGACTGACGGCGTCGTTGTGCAGATAACGATTGAAACGCGCGCCGGACAACAAGCCTGCATCCAGCAACGAGGCGTGATTGAGCCGGTCTTCCAGCACCGTATCGCCCTGCCCGACCAGCGCCGTGACGGCGCCGAGGTTGGCCATGTAGCCGGTGGTGAACAACAGCGCACGCGGCCGGCCGGTAAGATCGGCCAGCGCTTCTTCCAAGGCGTGATGCGGGCCGCTGTGGCCGATCACCAGATGCGAGGCACCACCGCCCACGCCCCAGCGCTCGGCACCGGCACGCCAGGCTTCGATGACTTGCGGATGATTGGCCAGGCCCAGGTAATCGTTATTGCAGAACGCCAGCAACGGCTGACCGTCGACCACCACTTCGGGCCCTTGCGGGGATTGGAGCAGCGGTCGCTGGCGGTAGAGATTTTCGGCACGGCGGGCAGCAAGGCGTGCGGCGAGATCGAAAGACATGCAGGCCTCGACTTTCAAGTGACACAGATTCCCTGTGGGAGCGGGCTTGCTCGCGAAGGCGGTCTGACATTCAACGGTGATGTTGACTGGACTGACGCTTTCGCGAGCAAGCCCGCTCCCACAGGGGTTTTGCATTCCTTCAGAGGTTTTAGACGGCAGCGTTGTAGAACTGCTCGCTGCTCTTCTGTTCCACCAGCGCCTGCTCAATGGCCGCCTGGTGAACCTCGTCGGCATGCTCCTCACGCGCTTCCGGCTGGATGCCCAGACGCGCGAACAACTGCATGTCCTTGTCCGCCTGCGGGTTGGCGGTGGTCAGCAACTTGTCGCCGTAGAAAATCGAGTTGGCGCCGGCGAAGAACGCCAGGGCCTGCATCTGCTCGTTCATCGCTTCGCGGCCGGCGGACAGGCGCACATGGGATTGCGGCATCAGAATGCGCGCCACGGCGAGCATGCGGATGAAGTCGAACGGGTCGATGTCTTCGGCGTTTTCCAGCGGCGTGCCAGCGACTTTCACCAGCATGTTGATCGGCACCGACTCCGGATGCTCCGGCAGGTTGGCCAGTTGAATCAGCAGATTGGCGCGGTCATCCAGCGACTCGCCCATGCCCAGGATGCCGCCGGAGCAGATCTTCATCCCCGATTCACGTACGTAGGCCAGGGTTTGCAGACGCTCGCTGTAAGTGCGGGTGGTGATGATGCTGCCGTAGAACTCAGGCGAGGTGTCGAGGTTGTGGTTGTAGTAATCGAGGCCGGCCTTGGCCAACGCTTCGGTCTGGTCCTGATCGAGACGACCGAGGGTCATGCAGGTTTCCAGGCCCATGGCTTTCACACCTTCGACCATCTTCAGCACGTACGGCATGTCTTTGGCCGACGGATGCTTCCACGCCGCCCCCATGCAGAAACGCGTCGAGCCGATGGCTTTGGCGCGGGCAGCCTCTTCGAGGACTTTCTGCACTTCCATCAGCTTTTCTTTTTCCAGGCCGGTGTTGTAGTGACCGGACTGCGGGCAGTACTTGCAGTCTTCCGGGCAGGCGCCGGTCTTGATCGACAGCAGTGTGGAAACCTGAACGCGGTTGGCGTTGAAATGTGCGCGATGCACCGTTTGCGCCTGGAACAGCAAGTCGTTGAATGGCTGTACGAAGAGTGCTTTGACTTCGGCCAATGACCAGTCGTGACGCAGGGTGGCGGTGGTGCTCGCGCTCATGGGTAGTTCCTTGGTTATGCTTGGCTGGCGCCGGGGAAACGGAATATCCACAGGCGCCACACGGATGTTCGGCATATTTAAGGAAGAGTCATGCGCTGTCAACCACGATACGAATGGCAGGTTTACATCTGTTTAAAAAACGTACAGACCTGTTTGCTGTGCGATGAGCCGGCAGACGCAGAACTGCCAATCTGTGTCCCCTGCGAAACCGAACTGCCCTGGCTTGGCGAACACTGTCAGACCTGCGCCCTGCCACTTGCCGCAGCGGGACTGACTTGTAGCGAGTGCCTGCTAGAGCCGCCAGCGTTCGAACAGGTCGCCGCACCTTGGCTCTACGGCTTCCCGGTGGACAGCCTGATTACACGCTTTAAACACAACGCGAAATGGCCGTTTGGCCACCTGCTCGCCGACGTTCTCGGACAATACCTGCTACATCGCTTCGACGAAGACTTGCCGCGACCGGATGCGTTGTTGCCGGTGCCGCTCGCCAGCAGACGTCTGCGTCAACGCGGCTTCAATCAGGCGGCGATGCTCGCGCGCTGGTTGAGCAGGCAACTGGATCTGCCGTGCGAGGAAAACGTATTGCAACGAATCAAAGACACCAACGCCCAGCAGGAACTCGATGCCAAGGCGCGTAAGAAAAATCTGCGCAGTGCCTTCGACCTGTCGCCCGACGCAGACGTAAAAGGTCGGCACTTGGCGTTGGTTGATGATGTGCTGACCACTGGAGCGACCGCCCAGGCTCTCGCACGAATTCTGATGGATGCGGGCGCGGCAAGGGTCGACGTGTATTGCCTGGCACGCACTCCAAAACCGGGTGATGCCTCCTGACTTAAGAACACTGCAACACCCTGTGGGAGCGAGCCTGCTCGCGAAGAGGTCAGCACATTCACCATTGATGTTGACTGACACTCCGTTTTCGCGAGCAGGCTTGCTCCCACAGGGGGACGGCGTATGGCTTGACTCCGGCGCCGCAAGCGACCAATTTCACTGTCCACCGCCACAGCAAAAAAGCGCCCATTCATGTCCCTGCCCACCCTTTTGTCCCAGCACATCGTCCGTCGTCCGCAGCGCATTGCCCTGCTGCAACACATCGCCGAACAGGGCTCGATCACCCGCGCCGCGAAAAGCGCAGGGCTGAGCTACAAAGCGGCGTGGGACGCTATCGATGAGTTGAACAACCTGGCGCAGAAACCGCTGGTCGAACGTGCGGTCGGCGGCAAGGGCGGCGGTGGCGCCAGACTGTCCAGCGAAGGCGAACGGGTGTTGCGCCTCTATCAAAAGCTGCAGGCCTTGCAGGCCCAAGTACTGGAAGCGGCTGAAGATGCCAGTGACCTCGATCTGCTCGGCCGTTTGATGCTGCGCACCAGCGCGCGCAACCAGTTGCACGGCAAAGTCGTGGCGATCGAAAGCCAGGGCCGTAATGATCTGATCCGTCTGGAGCTGGCCGAAGGTCTGTGCCTCGACGCGCAGATCACCCACGACAGCACCGTGCATCTGGAACTGCAAACCGGCACCGACGTGGTGGCGCTGATCAAGGCCGGCTGGCTCGAATTGCTCGCCAGCGATCAACCGGCAACGTGCGGACACAATCTTCTCAAAGGCACCATCGAAGCGATTCTCGACGCCGAAGACGGCCCCAGCGAAGTGCGTATTTCCCTGGCCAACGGCCACACCCTCTGCGCGCTGGCCGAAGCGTTGGATCTGCGCACTCGCGGGCTGACCGTTGAACAACCGGTTCAGGTGCAGTTTTCGCCGTCCAACGTGCTGCTCGGCACACCGCTTTAATCAAGGCCTGCAACGAAAGCGTCATCGACGAACATTAAGGTAGCTGCCAAAACCTAGCAGGGAGCCTGATGTGAGCCTATTAGAAGAAAACCAATCCACTGATCTGGAAAAAATCGTCGGCCTCAGCCGTCGCGGTTTCATCAGCGCCGGCGCGCTGTGCGGCGCGGCGATGTTTCTCGGTGGCAACCTGCTGACCCGCAGCGCACTGGCTGCCGGTGTCAGCGCCGGCAACAGCCGTTTGCTCGGCTTCGAGAGCATTGCGGCGGCGACCACCGACGTCATCAGCCTGCCCAAGGGCTACAAATCCTCGGTGCTGATCAGTTGGGGCCAGCCGCTGCAAAAGAACGGCCCGGCCTTCGATCCAAGCGGCAATGGCACCGCTGCCGCACAGGAAGTGCAGTTCGGTGACAACAACGACGGCATGAGCCTGTTTGAATTCCCCGATGACAGAAACCGCGCGTTGATGGCCATCAACAACGAATACACCAACTACCGCTACCTCTACCCGCACGGCGGCATGCCGCAATCGGCCGAAGACGTGCGCAAGGCGTTGGCCTGCGAAGGCGTATCGGTGATTGAAGTGCAGCGCAGAAACGGTCAATGGCAGTTCGTCCAGGGCTCGCGCTACAACCGCCGCATCCACGGCAACTCGCCGCTGCGCATCGGTGGCCCGGCCGCTGGCCATGACTTGATGAAAACCAGCGCCGACAAACACGGCAAGAAAGTCCTCGGCACCTTCCAGAACTGCGCCAACGGCAAAACCCCGTGGGGCACCTATCTGACCTGTGAAGAGAACTTCACCGACTGCTTCGGCAGCAGCAACGCCCAGCAGCAGTTCGACCCGGCGCAGAAACGCTACGGCGTCTCGGCCGCCAGCCGCGAGATCAACTGGCACCCGTTTGACCCGCGCTTCGACATGGCGAAGAACCCCAACGAACTCAACCGTCACGGCTGGGTGGTCGAGATCGACCCGTTCGATCCGCAATCGACCCCGGTCAAACGCACCGCGCTGGGCCGCTTCAAACATGAAAACGCCGCCCTGGCCGAAACCGACGATGGCCGCGCCGTGGTGTACATGGGCGACGATGAGCGTGGCGAGTTCATCTACAAATTCGTCAGCCGCGACCGCATCAACCACCGCAATGCCAAAGCCAACCGCGACATCCTCGATCACGGCACGCTGTACGTGGCGAAGTTCGATAACGGCGACAGCAACCCCGATCACCCGAAAGGCCAGGGCCAGTGGATCGAACTGACCCACGGCAAAAACGGCATTGACGCCAGCAGCGGCTTTGCCGATCAGGCCGAAGTGCTGATCCACGCGCGCCTCGCCGCCAGTGTGGTGGGCGCCACGCGCATGGACCGCCCGGAGTGGATCGTGGTCAGCCCGAAGGACGGCCAGGTTTATTGCACCCTGACCAACAACGCCAAACGTGGCGAGGACGGCCAACCGGTGGGCGGGCCGAACCCGCGCGCGAAGAACGTCTACGGGCAAATTCTGCGCTGGCGCACTGACCGCGACGATCATGCGTCGAAGACCTTCTCATGGGACTTGTTCGTGGTCGCCGGCAACCCCGGCGTGCATGCCGGCACGCCGAAAGCTGGTTCGTCGAATATCACCCCGCAGAACATGTTCAACAGCCCCGATGGCCTGGGTTTCGACAAGGCCGGTCGCCTGTGGATTCTCACTGACGGCGATTCAAGCAATGCCGGGGATTTTGCCGGGATGGGTAACAACCAGATGCTTTGCGCCGATCCAAAGACCGGGGAGATTCGCCGGTTCATGGTCGGGCCGATTGGTTGTGAAGTGACCGGGATCAGCTTCTCGCCGGATCAGAAGACCTTGTTTGTCGGGATTCAGCATCCGGGTGAGAACGGCGGTTCGACCTTCCCCGAGCATCTGCCGAATGGCAAGCCGCGCTCTTCGGTGATGGCGATTACCCGTGAGGATGGCGGAATAGTCGGCGCCTGATAAATCGCTTTCGCGAGCAAGCCCGCTCCCACATTGGATCTGTGCCGCATTGAAGATTGCAGGTACACAGAAAATCCACTGTGGGAGGGGGCTTGCTCCCGAAGGGGCCCTTACAGGCAGCCCACCACTCAAGGCAAAACCCTCAACCCCCACAGTCTGCGCTACCATGCTGGGCCGGACGCGGCAGCCTGCTGCGCGCAGGAGTCAGCATGGCCCACCCGTTTGAAACCCTCACACCCGACCTCGTTCTTGATGCCGTTGAAAGCATCGGGTTTCTCAGCGATGCGCGCATTCTGGCGCTCAACAGCTACGAAAACCGCGTCTATCAGGTCGGTATCGAAGACTCCGAACCGCTGATCGCCAAGTTCTACCGTCCGCAGCGCTGGACCAACGAAGCCATCCTCGAAGAACACAAGTTCACCTTCGAACTGGCCGACGTCGAGATCCCGGTAGTGGCGCCGCTGATCCACAACGGCGAAACCCTGCACGAACACGCCGGTTTCCGCTTCACCCTGTTTCCCCGTCGTGGCGGCCGCGCGCCGGAGCCGGGCAATCTTGATCAGCTCTATCGACTCGGCCAGTTGCTGGGGCGCATTCATGCGGTCGGCGCGACCAAGCCTTTCGAACACCGCGAAGCGCTGGGCGTGCAGAACTTCGGCCATGCCTCGCTGGCCACCCTGCTCGAAGGCAATTTCATTCCGAAAAGCCTGCTTCCCGCCTACGAGTCCGTTGCCCGCGATCTGCTCAAGCGCGTGGAAGACGTTTACGCCGCCACGCCGCACCAGAACATCCGTATGCACGGCGACTGCCACCCCGGCAATATGATGTGCCGCGACGAGATGTTCCACATCGTCGACCTCGACGACTGCCGCATGGGCCCGGCGGTGCAGGACATCTGGATGATGCTCGCCGGTGACCGGCAGGAATGCATGGGGCAGTTGTCGGAACTGATGGACGGCTACAACGAGTTCCACGATTTTGATCCGCGCGAACTGGCGCTGATCGAACCCCTGCGCGCCCTGCGGCTGATGCACTACAGCGCCTGGCTGGCACGGCGCTGGGATGATCCGGCGTTCCCGCACAGCTTTCCGTGGTTCGGCACGGAGCGCTATTGGGGCGATCAGGTGCTGGCGTTGCGTGAGCAGCTTTCGGCACTCAATGAAGAACCGCTGAAACTCTTCTGATTCACCACAAACACTGTGGGAGGGGGCTTGCTCCCGAAGACGGTCTGACATTCAACATTAATGTTTGCTGACACACCGCCTTCGGGAGCAAGCCCCCTCCCACAATTTGTTCTGTGCTCACAATTTCAGAACTCATTGACCGACAAATCTCCTTACAATCCCTTCCTTTGATTAGCTGCCTAAGCAAGGATTCTGCATGCAAGCCGCCAACCCGCGTCGCGGGTACATTCTGGGCCTGAGTGCCTACATCATCTGGGGCCTGTTCCCGATCTACTTCAAAGCCATCGCCGAAGTGCCGGCGGTCGAGATCATCATCCATCGGGTGCTGTGGTCGGCGCTGTTCGGCGCCCTGCTGCTGATGGTGTGGAAACACCCGGGCTGGTTACGCGAATTGCTGGATAACCCCAAGCGCCTGGCGATTCTGGCGTTGAGCGGCACGCTGATCGCGGCCAACTGGCTGACTTACGTCTGGTCGGTGAACAACGGGCGCATGCTCGAAGCCAGCCTCGGTTACTACATCAACCCGCTGGTGAACGTGCTGCTGGGGATGCTGATTCTTGGCGAGCGCCTGCGTCGTATGCAGTGGCTTGCGGTGGGTCTGGCGGCAGTTGGTGTGGCGCAGCAGGTGTGGCAGGTCGGCAGTTTGCCGTGGGTGTCGCTGGTGCTGGCGCTGACCTTCGGTTTCTATGGCTTGATCCGCAAGCAGGCGCCGGTCAAGGCGTTGCCGGGGCTGGTGGTGGAAACCTGGATGCTGGTACCCATCGCCATCGCCTGGCTGCTGTTCAATCAGACCGCAACCAGCGCGCAACCCGAGTTCTGGACAACGTCGCAAGCCTGGTGGCTGGTGGCGGCTGGTCCGGTGACGTTGATCCCATTGGTGTGCTTCAACGCCGCCACCCGGCACCTGCCCTACACCACCATTGGCTTCCTGCAATACATCGCGCCGACATTGGTGTTGTTGCAAGCGGTGCTGCTGTTCGGCGAGCACTTGTCGTCGAGCACGCTGATGGCGTTCATGTTTATCTGGGCCGGTCTGGCCGTTTACAGCGTCGATGCTTGGATAAGTTTGCGTCGCCGCACCTGATCAAAAAACGCACAACCCCTCGCAGGCCACGGTGCTCGTGGCCTGCATCGTTCCTTCCCAAGGTTATCCACAACGTGATCCCCGCCGTTTGTGCGCAACGTGTTGAATACTGTCGATTTTTTGATCAGTTCCGGCAAAGCCACGGCGGACGTGGCGTTGCAGGCAGTCTCTACAGGTTATCCACAGGCAGGTGCACGTTTAAACTGGATAACCCGATCAATCCTAAACGTCTGTGCGTAACACCAGTTCCACCATCAAATCATCGGCCAGCGTTTCCAAACGCGATTGCAGCACATCCAGCGACAGGGTCAGCGGCACCGCGAGAATCGCTTCGGCGTGGAACAACGGCTCGCTGCTCATCGGCGCCGGGCGCACGTCGGTCACCAGCCGTTCAAGGTTGACGCCCTGCTCGCTCAGCAGCCGAGTAATGTCACGAACGATACCCGGACGATCATTGCCCACCAGTTCCATGGCGATCGGTTTCCAGGTGCACGATTGCTCGATGCCGCTCTCGGCGATCAACACGCGAATACCATGAGCCGATAGCGCTTGTAGGGAATCGACTAATTCGTCGTAAGCCTCCGCCGGTACCCCCACTCGAAGAATCCCGGCGAATTGCCCGGCCATCCGCGACATGCGGCTTTCCAGCCAGTTACCGCCATGCTCGGCGATGCATTGGGCGATGCGCTCGACCTGTCCGGGCTTGTCCGCAGCGAAAACGGTGAGTACGAGATGGTCCATGGCGCAGCCCTCTTGTCATGACTTTTGTTATAGAAGAGCAAGTATAGGCAAGGGATAGCCAGTCGCCGCAGGCGCTGAAAACAACAAATCGTGTACAAGTTTTTATATTTAACTGGAACAATCCAATGGTTTTTTGAGAACATCCCGTTCCGCGCTGTGACCGCAATGCGTCATGTGGTCGCAGAACGACGTAATTAGTCTGATTTTCACAAGCGCAACTCATCATGTAGTATGCCCCGGCACGCACTACATAACGCTGGATCGATGTCTGCCCAAGGCATGTTCGCAACCCTGAAAGCCCCGTCATCAAGGCCTCAAGCCGTTGATTGGTCCCAGCCCAGCCGCCAGCAATGGCATGTACTGGTCGGAAGGTTTGTGGTTTAAATGGCCAGAGGCTTCATTGTCAAATTGAAGAGCTGAAAAGCGAAATAGCTGAGCAGAGTGAGGCAAGCAATGACTGAACACGTTCAAGTCGGTGGCCTGCAGGTCGCCAAAGTCCTGTTCGACTTCGTGAACAACGAAGCCATTCCCGGTACCGGCCTCACCGCCGACAAATTCTGGGAAGGTGCCGACAAGGTCATTCACGACCTGGCACCGAAGAACAAAGCCCTACTCGCCAAACGCGATGACTTCCAGGCCCATGTCGACGGCTGGCACCAATCCCGTGCCGGTCAGCCACACGACGCCGCGGCCTACAAAGCCTTCCTGCAAGAGATCGGTTATCTGCTGCCAGAAGCGGCTGATTTCCAGGCAACGACGCAAAACGTCGATGACGAAATCGCCCGTACTGCCGGCCCGCAACTGGTTGTGCCGGTGATGAATGCTCGCTTTGCCCTCAACGCCTCGAACGCCCGCTGGGGTTCGCTGTACGACGCCCTCTACGGCACCGACGCGATCAGCGAAGAAGGTGGCGCGGAAAAAGGCAAAGGCTACAACAAGGTGCGCGGCGACAAAGTCATCGCCTTCGCCCGGGCTTTCCTCGACGAAGCTGCGCCACTGGCTGCCGGCTCCCACGTCGACTCCACCGGCTACAAAATCGCTGACGGCAAACTGTTGGTCAACCTCAAGGGCGGCAGCAACAGCGGTCTGCGTGACGACGCTCAACTGATCGGTTTCCAAGGCGATGCCAACGCGCCGATCGCGATCTTGCTGAAACACAACGGTCTGCATTTCGAAATCCAGATCGACGCCAGCACCCCGGTCGGCCAGACCGACGCCGCCGGCGTCAAAGACGTGCTGATGGAAGCGGCGCTGACCACCATCATGGACTGCGAAGACTCCGTGGCCGCCGTCGATGCCGACGACAAAGTGGTGATCTACCGCAACTGGCTCGGCCTGATGAAGGGCGATCTGTCGGAAGAAGTCGCCAAGGGCGGCCAGACCTTCACCCGCACCATGAACCCGGATCGCAGCTACACCACGGTCGATGGCGGCGAAGTGACCTTGCATGGTCGTTCGCTGTTGTTCGTGCGCAACGTCGGTCACCTGATGACCATCGACGCGATCCTCGACAAAGACGGCAACGAAGTGCCGGAAGGCATCCTCGACGGTCTGGTGACGTGCCTGGCTGCAATGCACAACCTCAACGGCAACACCTCGCGCAAGAACACCCGCACCGGCTCGGTCTACATCGTTAAGCCGAAGATGCACGGCCCGGAAGAAGCGGCGTTCACCAACGAGCTGTTCGGCCGCATCGAAGACGTGCTCGGTCTGAAACGCAACACGCTGAAAGTCGGAATCATGGACGAGGAGCGCCGCACCACGGTCAACCTCAAGGCTTGCATCAAGGCTGCCAGCGAGCGCGTGGTGTTCATCAACACCGGTTTCCTCGACCGCACCGGCGATGAAATCCACACATCCATGGAAGCCGGCCCGGTTGTACGCAAGGCTGACATGAAGGCCGAGAAGTGGATCGGCGCCTACGAAAACTGGAACGTCGATATCGGTCTGAGCACCGGCCTGCAAGGTCGTGCGCAAATCGGTAAAGGCATGTGGGCGATGCCCGACCTGATGGCGGCGATGCTCGAACAGAAAATCGCTCACCCACTGGCCGGTGCCAACACCGCCTGGGTGCCATCGCCGACCGCCGCTGCGTTGCACGCGCTGCACTACCACAAGGTCGACGTGTTCGCGCGTCAGGCCGAACTGGCCAAACGTGCCCGCGCCTCGGTGGACGACATTCTGACCATCCCGCTGGCGGTCAACCCGAACTGGACGCCGGAGCAGATCAAGAACGAACTGGACAACAACGCCCAGGGCATTCTCGGTTACGTGGTGCGCTGGATCGACCAAGGCGTGGGTTGCTCGAAAGTGCCGGACATCAACGACGTCGGCCTGATGGAAGACCGTGCGACGCTGCGTATCTCCAGCCAGCACATCGCCAACTGGCTGCGCCACGGTGTGGTCACCGAAGCGCAAGTGATGGAAAGCCTCAAGCGCATGGCGCCGGTGGTTGATCGTCAGAACGCCAATGACGCGCTGTACCGTCCGCTGGCTCCAAACTTCGACAGCAACATCGCCTTCCAGGCGGCGGTCGAACTGGTGATCGAAGGCACCAAACAGCCGAACGGTTACACCGAGCCGGTGCTGCACCGTCGTCGTCGTGAGTTCAAGAAGGCCAACGGCCTGTAATTCTGCGTAGACGCTGGATATGAAAAAGCCCTGATCTTTGGATCAGGGCTTTTTTTGTGAAAGCAGAATCAAAAGATCGCAGCCTTCGGCAGGAGAGTGTCAGATTTTTTGTGTGCGGGCCGGTAATGGCCTGCCGTCAGGCAGGCCGGGTTTTACCAGGTCGGCCTGATAAATCGATCTCCGTACAGAATCGCAAATTGGTTCATCGCACTCTTCCAGTCATGAGCCGCCGAGCCCCAGTTTGCCGTGATGTTACGCAGCCCAAGCCAGATCAGCTTGGTCGCTGCGTCATCCGTCGGGAAGTGGCCCCGGGTCTTGATGATCTTGCGTAGCTGAGCGTTGATGCTTTCGATAGCGTTGGTCGTATAGATCACTTTTCGAATGGCAGGCGGGAAGACAAAAAATGGAATCACTCGATCCCAGGCTCGTCTCCAGGCCGCCACCACCGTTGGGTATTGCTTACCCCAAGGGCCATTTTCAAAGGCATCCAGTGCTTCCTCAGCCGCTTCTGCGTTGATGGCTTGATAGATCGGTTTTAGCGCCTTGGCCAGCTCACGGCGCTTGTCCCACGCCGCGTAATCGAGGCTGTTGCGGATCAAGTGGACGATGCATGTTTGCAGCGTTGTTGCCGGAAATACTGCGCTTAGCGCCTCTGGCATGCCTTTGAGACCGTCAGTCACGGCGATCAGCACGTCCTCTACGCCGCGGGTCTTGAGGTCGTTGAAGACCTTCATCCAGAACTTCGCACCCTCGGTGTTTTCGATCCAGATACCAAGAATATCGCGCGTTCCATCGGGTAAAACACCCAGCGCCAAGTAAATCGCCTTGTTGCGGACAAGGCCTTCTTCTCGGATCTTGACCCGCAGCGCATCGAAGAAAATGACTGGGTACATCGGCTCAAGCGGTCGCTGTTGCCACGCACCAATTTCCTCCATCACCTCGTGCGTGACTGAGCTGATGAAGTCATGGGAAACGTCCGTCCCGTATTGCTCAGAGAGGAAAGCGCGGATTTCTCGAACGGTCATGCCTCGGGCATACATGGCGATGATCTTGTCATCAAAACCGGTGTAACGCCGCTCATGCTTGGGGATCAGAATGGGGGCAAAACTGCCATCCCGATCACGGGGAATCTCCAGCCGCAGCGGGCCATCCCCCGTCAAAATCGTCTTGCCCGTTTTGCCATTGCGCTGGTTGGTTTCATCCTCTGGGCGCTGCGCGCCCGGCGGATACCCCAGGTGGTGACCGAGCTCGGCACTCAATGCTCGCTCAATCAAGGCCTTCTTGAAGGCCGCAGAAGCGTCTTCAATAGCCTCTGCGGTAATCAGCCCCTCACCGAACTCTTCGAGCAGCTCCTTGGGGATTTTTGGTAGGTCACGCAGGGGTTTCTTTTTGGTTGGCATACATGCACCTCTTACTCATGTTATGCCCGAACACAAAATTTCTGACACCCCCGGTAGGAGTACCGAGACCAGAGAACTCGGTCACGCCGAAGCGTGCCCGCGCATAACCGCCGCAAATGATCTTACGGACGCACGTAGACTGCCGCAAATCGGGCAACGACGTTTATGCACTCTTCTAGTCTCAAGGCTCCTACACCCCGTCGCCGCATCTGCGGCGACAATTCAAGACTACCCCTGCAACCCACCGCCCACCAGTTCATGAAAGCCGCCGCGACTCGAAGGAAACGTCCGAGGCCTTCGCCCGGAAATCTCACGCCGACTCTGCCAGCAAATACGCCAATAACGCCGATTGCGACGATTCTTCCGACGCTGCAACCCGAAAAAACTGCCCGACCTTGCAGCGCAAAACCACCTCGGGAAATGCCTCGAACAACACCGGATGCTCCTCGCTCAGCCACTGCACAGTATTGCTGACTTGAACGTCATCACCGCTCGCAGCCAATACCGAAGCCGGCACCTTCCACCAAGGAAACACCTGCCCCGAAACCTGCGCTCTGCCCCCGATATCAACAGCCTGACCATTGATGAGTCCGCGCGCGATCATCGGCAACAACTGCGCCGATTGCACTTCTTCAGACTGCAGGATCGGCAACAGAAACCGCCCATCCCAAAACCGGAAAAACACAGCTTTCCCGTCCGGCATCAACACTTGCGTCAGGCTGCGAAGATGCTCAACCACCACTTCAAGGCTCGCCGAAGACACCGCCAACCAACCCCAGTCGCGAGACTCGGTGGTCGCCACCCAATTCAAAAACTCACTGTCCGCCGTGACAATTCCCACAAAGGGCATCACCGCATCCCACTCGGCGTAAATCGTGGTCGCCCAGATCGGACTCGACGCCACCTGGGGTGGTTTGGCATCACTGGCGTTACTGAACACCGCGAACAATTGCTCGGAAGCACTCAACGGCTCACGCGCCAGCCAATCGGCAGGTAAAAGGAAATCAGGCTGCACAAACACCATCCTTGCAACGCTCACATTCCTCACAGAATGGCGCTTCACCTTTAAAACTCATGATTTGCGCGGCCGTCAGCATTGCTGCCGGGGCCGCCGTCAATTTATCCGGCAACCCCGGCACACTCGGCGCCGCATTCATCGCCGCCATTGGCGCCCCACCCACAACAATCGGCACGCTGCTGAAAATGCCGCCGGGGCCGATGTTGATCCATTGCCCGCCGGCCTGAATCGTCGCGCTGGCGCCGCCGTCAATCACCACTTGCTGACCGGCGCTGACATGGAATTGCGCACTGGCGCTGGTCGCCTGATTACTCACGCGGATATGCCGATCGCCCACCACCGTCAGATGATCGTTCTGTTTCACTTCGGTCTGGCGCTGGCCGTGGGTGATGCGTTGCTCGTCGGCCTTCAACTCATGCCTGGCGATGCCGGTGACGACGATGCTGCGCTGGTTGTCGACCTGCACCTGTTGGTCGTTCAACACATGCTGGGTCCAGTTGCGCTGGGCGCGCAGGTAGATTTCCTCGGCGCCTTTTTTGTCCTCGATGCGCAGTTCGTTGTAGCCCCCGCCACCTGGGGTGCTCTGGCTGCGAAAGATACTGCGGGTTTTGTCGGCGGGAAGATCCAGCGGTACCGGGGTGGCGGCGTTGGGCAGGCAGCCCATTACCAACGGTTTATCGGCATCGGCGTCGATGAAACCAACCAGCACCTCCATACCTACCCGTGGGATCAACACGCTTCCGTAACGATCGTGAGCCCAACCGCTGGCAACTCGCAGCCAGCAACTGGAATGCTCGTTCATCTCGCCGTCGCGGTCCCAGGCCAGTTGCACCTTGACTCGCCCGTGCTCGTCGCAGTGGATTTCGCTGTCCTGCGGCCCGGTGACAACAGCCGGTTGATAGCCGAGCATGCGCGGCTTTTCAGGCCCTAGCGCTGGGCGGAAGAACACGTCCCATGGGGTGGCGAGAAAGGTATTTCGGTAACCCTGGAATCCTTCGCCATCGCTGGTCACCGATTCCTCCAGCACTTGCGGCTGTCGGCCACGGTGTTCGATGGCCGTCAGCAACCACAGATCATTCCAGTCATTGCGCGGATGGTCGCTCAGTTGCAGGAAATGTCCGCAAACCAGCGCAGATTCGTCGCTGATGCCCTCGGCCTGACGGTAGTCGGCGACATGCCTTTCAAGCGCCCGCTGGGCGAGGTGCTTGCCGGTTTCACGATCATTGAACTGGCCAGGGAAGTGATAATCCTCAAGCACCGGGCGCTGTTCGCCGTCGATGCGGCTTTCCAGTTGCAGGCGCGGCTTTACGAAGCTGTAGTCGCGCCGAGTGACCACGCTGGTACGGGTTTCCACGCGAACGTTGAACCGTTTGATCGCCGGCGCGCCACCGGCCATGCCGCTGCCCGGCAGATACAGCGTCGGCTCGGCCAGCCGGGGAAACACAGTCTGGTCATCACCGAACACCACTAGGTGACCTTCCGGACGGTGCTGAAAGTGGTAATGAATGCCGACCTCGGCACACAACCGCTGAATGAACGCCAGATCACTCTCGGCGTACTGCACGCAGTATTCGCGCGGCGGGTACTCACTGCCGAGGCGGAATTCAAAAGCATCGCGCAGAATCGAGTGATCCTTGAGCACCTGCGCGACGATTTGCGGCACCGTCAGATGCTGGAAGATCCGCTGATTGACTCGGTGCCCGAGGTACGTCAGACGTGGGACAAGGCTGAGGTGATAGCGCGTCAGACGTTTCCCGGAGTCGCCCTGCCCGACCTGATAAATCTGACCGTGTACACCGGAACCGCCCGCATCAAAACTCAGAAACGCCTGACAGTGCAGCAGGCTTTCGAGATCCAGATCCGGCCGCTCACTGACCAGTTCCAGCTCGAATCGAAAGGGTTGGCTGATCGCCTCCTTGCCCGTGAACTCAAGGACTTTGAGGTCATGTAGGACGCCCTCGAGGGTCAACGTGAAACGCGGTTGATTGGCAGGCGCGAACATCCGATGTCTCTCTGCAGAATGAAGGGCGGGCGATTCTGCCTGAGGGGCAAGGGGTGTTGAGAGGGTGACGGGGAAATCAGATTTGCCCTACTTTTACTGTCGAATAATCCTCCTGAAATCGGAGCATTCGACTACAGACAACCCTCTCAAACCCACCACCGAACGACTGTGGGAGCGGGCTTGCTCGCGAAGGCGGCGTGTCAGTCGCCAAATTTATTGAATGATCAATTGCATTCGCGAGCAGGCTCGCTCCCACAGGGGGGATCTGCGGTGAGTCAGACAAATATCACAGGCAATAAAAAACGGCCCGCCTCCTGTCGGAGACGGGCCGTTTTTCTGTGAGCCTGTGCTCAATGCATCACTTGTTCAGGTGGAAGTCTTTTTCCGCCGCTTCGAAGCGCTGCACCATGCCTTTGGTTGGCTCGCCCCGCAGGCTGACGATGTAGATCGCCAGGCTGGCGAAGATGAAGCCCGGGATGATTTCGTACAACCCCATCACTTCCCATTGCTTCCACGCCACCACGGTGATCGCGCCGACCAGGATACCGGCCAGTGCGCCGTCGCGGGTCATGCCTTTCCAGACGACCGAGATCAGCACAACCGGACCGAATGCCGCACCGAAGCCGGCCCAGGCGTAGGACACCAGGCCCAGTACCTGGTTTTTCGGGTTGGCTGCCAAAGCAATGGCGACCAATGCAACCAGCAGCACCATGGCACGACCGACCCATACCAGCTCTTTCTGGGAAGCCGCTTTGCGGATGAATGCTTTGTAGAAGTCTTCGGTCAGGGCGCTCGAGCACACCAGCAACTGGCAGCTCAGGGTACTCATGACCGCAGCCAGAATGGCCGACAGCAGAACACCGGCAATCCATGGATTGAACAGCAGTTTGGCCAGTTCGATGAATACGCGCTCGTGGTTCTCGGTCACGGGACCGGCCACTTCCGGGTGTGCCGAGAAATACGCGATACCGAAGAAGCCCACCGCCACGGTGCCGCCCAGGCACAGGATCATCCAGGTCATGGAGATGCGACGGGCGTTGGCAATCGACTTCACCGAGTCCGCAGCCATGAAACGCGCGAGGATGTGCGGCTGGCCGAAGTAGCCCAGGCCCCAGCCCAGCAGCGAGATGATGCCGATGAAGGTGGTGCCCTTGAGCATGTCGAAGTTGCTTGGATCTTGTGCTTCGATCGCCAGGAACGTGGTGTCGACGCCACCCGTGGCCAGCAGGACGATGATCGGCGTCAGGATCAGCGCGAAGATCATCAGCGTGGCTTGTACGGTGTCGGTCCAGCTCACCGCGAGGAAACCGCCCACGAACGTGTAGGCAATGGTCGCGGCAGCACCGGCCCACAGCGCCGTCTCGTAAGTCATGCCGAAGGTGCTTTCGAACAAGCGAGCGCCAGCCACGATGCCGGAAGCGCAATAAATGGTGAAGAACACCAGAATCACGATCGCCGAGATGATCCGCAGCAGGCCGCTTTTGTCTTCAAAACGGCTGGCGAAATAGTCTGGCAGGGTCAAGGCATCGCCGTTGTGTTCGGTCTGCACACGCAGACGGCCGGCGACAAACAGCCAGTTCAGGTAGGCGCCGACGATCAGGCCGATGGCGATCCAGCTTTCGGACAGACCGGACATGTAAATCGCGCCCGGCAGGCCCATCAACAACCAGCCGCTCATGTCGGAAGCACCGGCAGACAAAGCCGTGACGACGCTGCCCAAGCTGCGGCCGCCCAGAATATAGTCAGAAAGGTTGTTGGTGGAGCGATAGGCCATCAAGCCGATCAGCACCATTGCTGCGATGTAGATCACGAACGTGATCAGTGTTGGATTGCTTACGCTCATTGAGTTACGCCCTGGCTTTGTTTTTATGTAGCAGCGGTGATGAACCGCGCGCAAACGATGGTGTTTGGCAGACGATTCCGGATCCCGCGCATTTAGGACTGATGTTTCCCCAGGAAAGCCACCAGCTGGTGCACCGGATATTCCGGTTGCACCTTGGGCGCGAATGCTATGCAACAAATCAAATAAGGTGCAACCAGTTTCGAGCGAATAAGTTGCACCTAGTCGGATTTCCCACTAAATGCACCGTTCTTGCTCCCTTTTAGCGCAGTCCGGAGTCTTTTTCAGAAGCAAAAGCACCAAGCAAGAGCAGTACTTTCGTACCCGAAAATAATTCCTGACGAGCTGCTTATTATTCCGACAAAAAAAGGGTTGCACCCGGTTGCACCTCTTTCAGCGCACGGCTAATCTTGCGGCCAGCTGATGCCACGCAACTGTGGCAACCATGAGGATAAAAATATGGCTACCACCACCCTTGGGGTCAAACTCGATGACCCGACCCGCGAGCGCCTGAAGGCTGCCGCGACCTCGATTGATCGCACACCGCACTGGCTGATCAAGCAGGCAATTTTCAATTACCTGGAAAAACTCGAGGGTGGTGCAACCCTGACCGAGCTGAACGGTTTGACCGCCAAGGACGCCGACGACGCGGGCGAAGTCCACACCGATCACGCTCACCAATGCTTCCTGGAATTTGCCGAAAGCATCTTGCCGCAATCGGTACTGCGCGCATCGATCACCGCCGCTTACCGTCGCCCAGAGCCGGAAGTGGTGCCGATGCTGATCGAGCAGGCTCGCCTGCCAGCACCGATGGCCGAAGCCACCAACAAGCTCGCAGCAAACATCGCGGAAAAACTGCGTAACCAGAAAAGTGCTGGCGGTCGTGCAGGCATTGTTCAGGGTCTGCTGCAGGAGTTTTCCCTGTCGTCCCAGGAAGGCGTAGCCCTGATGTGCCTGGCCGAAGCGCTGCTGCGTATCCCGGACAAAGGCACTCGCGACGCACTGATCCGCGACAAGATCAGCACCGGCAACTGGCACCCGCATTTGGGCAACAGCCCTTCGCTGTTCGTCAACGCCGCCACTTGGGGCCTGCTGCTGACCGGCAAACTGGTGTCGACCCACAACGAAGCCGGCCTGACGTCGTCGCTGAGCCGCATCATCGGCAAGAGCGGCGAGCCGATGATCCGCAAGGGCGTCGACATGGCCATGCGCCTGATGGGCGAGCAGTTCGTGACCGGCGAAACCATCGCCGAAGCACTGGCCAACGCGAGCAAGTTCGAAGCCAAGGGCTTCCGCTACTCCTACGACATGCTCGGCGAAGCGGCACTGACCGAACACGACGCACAGAAGTACCTGGCTTCGTACGAACAAGCGATCCACTCGATCGGCAAAGCCTCCCACGGTCGTGGGATTTATGAAGGCCCGGGCATTTCCATCAAGCTCTCGGCACTGCACCCGCGTTACAGCCGTGCGCAGTACGAACGTGTGATGGATGAGCTGTACCCGCGCCTGTTGTCGCTGACCCTGCTGGCCAAGCAATACGACATCGGCCTGAATATCGACGCCGAAGAAGCCGACCGTCTCGAGCTGTCGCTGGATCTGCTGGAGCGCCTGTGCTTCGAGCCGCAACTGACCGGCTGGAACGGCATCGGTTTCGTCATCCAGGCTTACCAGAAGCGCTGCCCGTACGTGATCGACTACGTGATTGATCTGGCACGTCGCAGCCGTCATCGCCTGATGATCCGCCTGGTAAAAGGCGCCTACTGGGACAGCGAAATCAAGCGCGCCCAGGTCGAAGGCCTGGAAGGCTATCCGGTCTACACCCGCAAGGTGTACACCGACGTTTCCTACATCGCTTGCGCACGCAAACTGCTGTCGGTACCGGAAGTCATCTACCCGCAGTTCGCCACGCATAACGCCCACACCCTGTCGGCCATTTATCACATTGCCGGTCAGAACTATTACCCGGGCCAGTACGAATTCCAGTGCCTGCACGGCATGGGCGAACCGCTCTACGAGCAGGTTGTAGGCAAAGTTTCCGAAGGTAAGCTGAACCGTCCGTGCCGCGTGTACGCCCCGGTCGGTACTCACGAAACCCTGCTGGCTTATCTGGTTCGTCGCCTGCTGGAAAACGGCGCCAACACTTCGTTCGTCAACCGCATTGCCGACCAGTCGATTTCGATTCAGGAACTGGTGGCCGATCCGGTTGCCCAGATCGAGCAGATGGCGACCGTGGAAGGTGGTTTCGGCCTGCCGCACCCGCGCATTCCGCTGCCGCGTGATCTGTACGGCTCTGAGCGCGCCAACTCGAGCGGCATCGACATGGCCAACGAACATCGTCTGGCCTCGCTGTCCTGCGCGCTGCTCGCTACCGCGCACAACAACTGGAAAGCCGCGCCGATGCTCGGTTGCGCTTCCAGCACTGAAGCTGCGGCGCCTGTCCTGAACCCGGCAGATCACCGTGATGTGGTCGGCCACGTTCAAGAAGCCACCGTCGAAGACGTCGACAACGCCATTCAATGCGCGCTGAACGCTGCACCGATCTGGCAGGCCACCCCGCCGGCCGAACGCGCCGCGATTCTGGAGCGTGCCGCTGACTTGATGGAAGGCGAGATCCAGCCGCTGATGGGCCTGCTGGCTCGTGAAGCCGGCAAGACCTTCGCCAACGCCATCGCTGAAGTGCGCGAAGCCGTCGACTTCCTGCGGTATTACGCAGTGCAGGCGCGCAACGATTTCAGCAATGACGCCCACCGCCCACTGGGCCCGGTGGTGTGCATCAGCCCGTGGAACTTCCCGCTGGCGATCTTCAGCGGTCAGGTTGCCGCCGCTCTGGCTGCCGGTAACCCGGTACTGGCCAAACCGGCCGAACAAACGCCGCTGGTCGCTGCTCAAGCCGTGCGTTTGCTGCTCGAAGCCGGGATTCCGGAAGGCGTGCTGCAACTGCTGCCGGGTCGCGGTGAAACCGTCGGCGCCGGCCTGGTCGGTGATGAGCGCGTCAAAGGCGTGATGTTCACCGGCTCCACCGAAGTGGCGCGTCTGCTGCAACGCAACATCGCCGGGCGTCTGGACAACCAGGGCCGTCCGATTCCGCTGATCGCCGAAACCGGCGGCCAGAACGCGATGATCGTCGACTCGTCGGCCCTCACCGAACAAGTGGTGATCGACGTGGTGTCCTCGGCCTTCGACAGCGCCGGTCAGCGCTGCTCGGCACTGCGCGTGCTGTGCTTGCAGGAAGATTCCGCCGATCGCGTCATCGAAATGCTCAAAGGTGCGATGGCTGAAAGCCGTCTCGGCAACCCTGAGCGTCTGTCCGTGGACATTGGCCCGGTGATCGACGCCGAAGCCAAGGCTGGCATCGACAAGCACATCCAGGGCATGCGCGATAAAGGTCGCAACGTGTACCAGGTGGCGATCGCCGATACCGAAGAAGTCAAACGCGGCACCTTCGTCATGCCGACCCTGATCGAGCTGGAAAGCTTCGACGAGCTGCAACGCGAGATCTTCGGCCCGGTGCTGCACGTGGTTCGCTACAAGCGCAAAGAGATCGACCAGTTGATCGGCCAGATCAACGCTTCCGGTTATGGCCTGACACTCGGCGTGCACACGCGCATCGACGAGACCATCGCCAAGGTGATCGACAACGTCAATGCCGGTAACGTCTACGTCAACCGCAACATCGTCGGTGCCGTGGTCGGCGTGCAGCCGTTCGGCGGCGAAGGCTTGTCGGGTACTGGCCCGAAAGCCGGTGGCCCGCTGTATCTGTACCGTTTGCTGTCGACCCGTCCTACGGACGCCATCGAACAATCCTTCGCTCGCGGTGATGCTGCCGTCGCGCCGGACGTTCGTTTGCGCGACGCCATGAGCAAGCCGCTGAACACCCTGAAAGCCTGGGCTGAAAGCAACAAGTACGCAGAACTGAGCACGCTGTGCGCGCAGTACGCCGCACAATCGCAGAGCGGCATTACCCGCGTGCTGGCTGGCCCGACCGGTGAGAAGAACAGCTATGCGATCCTGCCGCGCGAGCACGTGCTGTGCCTGGCGGACGTCGAAGGCGATCTGCTGACGCAACTGGCCGCTGTACTGGCCGTAGGTGGTTCGGCGGTATGGCCGGAGTCCGACATCAGCAAGGCATTGTTCGCGCGCCTGCCGAAAGAAATTCAGGCGCGGATCAAGCTGACTTCCAACTGGAACAAGGACGAAGTGGTGTTTGATGCGGTTCTGCATCACGGCCATTCCGACCAGTTGCGCGGGGTTTGCCAGCAGATCGCCAAGCGTGCTGGCGCGATTGTTGGCGTTCAGGGCTTGTCCCAGGGCGAGACCAACATTGCGCTGGAGCGTCTGGTGATTGAACGGGCATTGAGTGTTAACACCGCTGCGGCAGGTGGTAATGCCAGCCTGATGACCATCGGTTAAACCGCTGTAACTCCAGGCGACCGCAATGGTCGCCTGGCAAGTAATTCCCCTGTGGGAGCGGGCTTGCTCGCGAGTGCGGTAAATCAGTCGACATCAATGTTGCCTGCCCCACCGCTTTCGCGAGCAAGCCCGCTCCCACAGTTGTTATGGGGTGTTGGTTAAGTCGGCGCTCTGGCCCGACATCACGCCCATCAATCATCCTGTTCAGCCTTTATCCGCACGCCTAGACTCGGTCCAACCCCCATTTCAGGTAGGCCGCCATGTCCGAGACGCTGCTCAGTTCCCGCAATCTGGCTTTCGAGCTGTACGAAGTCCTCGATGCCGAGGGCCTGACCCGGCGTGAGCGCTTTGCCGAACACAACCGCGAGACCTTCGACGCTGCCATCGGCACCGCGCGCAGCATCGCCGAGAAGTACTTCGCGCCGCACAACCGCAAAGGCGACGAGCACGAGCCGCGCTATGAGGACGGGCAGGCGATTCTGATTCCCGAGGTGAAACCAGCGGTGGATGCCTTCCTCGAAGCCGGATTCCTCAATGCCGCGCGAAGTTTCGACGCCGGCGGCATGCAACTGCCTACCCTGCTGTCACAAGCCTGCTTCGCGCATTTCCAGTCGGCCAACGCGGCTTCGACGTCGTATCCGTTCCTGACCATGGGCGCGGCCAATCTGATCGAAAGCTTCGGCACCGAAGAGCAGAAACAGCGCTTCCTGCAACCGATGATCGACGGCCGTTTCTTCGGCACCATGGCCCTGACCGAGCCCCACGCCGGTTCGTCCCTGTCGGATATTCGCACCCGCGCAGAACCCGCGTCCGACGGCACGTATCGCCTCAAGGGCAACAAGATCTTCATTTCCGGCGGCGATCACCCGCTGTCGGAAAACATCGTGCACATGGTCCTGGCCAAACTGCCGGACGCCCCGCCGGGGGTGAAAGGCATTTCGCTGTTCATCGTGCCGAAATTCCTGGTCAACGATGACGGCAGCCTCGGCCAACGCAACGACGTGCTGCTGGCCGGGTTGTTCCACAAGATGGGCTGGCGCGGGACAACATCGACCGCACTGAACTTCGGCGATAACGGTGAGTGTGTCGGCTATCTGGTAGGCAAGCCGCATCACGGTTTGAGCTACATGTTTCAGATGATGAACGAGGCGCGGATCGGCGTTGGCATGGGCGCGGTGATGCTCGGTTACGCCGGTTACCTGTATTCGCTGGAATACGCTCGCGAACGTCCGCAAGGCCGGGTACCGGACAGCAAGGACCCGAGCACCGCGCCCGTGGCGATCATTCAGCACGCCGACGTCAGACGCATGCTGCTGACACAAAAGTCCTACGTCGAAGGTGCCTTTGACCTCGGGCTGTACGCCGCACGTTTGTTCGATGACACCACCACGCTTGAAACCGAAGCCGAACGCAAGCAAGCACACGAACTGCTGGACCTGCTCACGCCGATCGTCAAATCCTGGCCGTCGGAGTTTTGCCTGAAAGCCAACGAACTGGCGATCCAGATCCTCGGTGGCCACGGTTACACCCGTGAGTATCCGGTGGAGCAGTATTACCGCGACAACCGTTTGAACCCGATCCACGAAGGCACCCACGGCATTCAGTCGCTGGACCTGCTCGGGCGCAAACTGGCGCAGAACGGTGGCGCCGGATTGAAGCAACTGGTTCGCCTGATCGCCGACACGGCCGAGCGCGCTAGCGCGTACGAATCGTTAACTGCGCTGCGTGAGCCGTTGGAGAAACTGGTCGCACGTCTGCAAGTGGTGACCCTCGGTTTGCTGACCGATCTGGCCCAAGGCAAGGTCAACAGCAGCCTGGCGAACTCGGCGCTGTACCTGAAGGTGTTCGGGCACACGGTGATTGGCTGGCGCTGGCTGGAGCAGGCGATTCGGGCTGAGGAAGGTTTGTTCAAAGGCAATGTGGCGGATGTCGACTTCTATAAGGGCAAGTTGCAGGCGGCGCGGTATTTCCTGACGTGGGAAGTGCCGGGCTGTCACCATGAGCTGGCGTTGCTGGAAGCGCGGGATGAGACGTGTCTGAACATGCAAGATTCGTGGTTCTGATCCAAATGCTGTGTAGCGGCTGATGCCGTCTTCGCGGGCAAGCCCGCTCCCACAGGGTTTTGTGTTGTTCACAGGGTTTGTGGATACACCGGACCCAATGTGGGAGCGAGCCTGCTCACGAAGGCGTCAGTTCAAACAACATACCTTTCAGGACAGCTTGAACCCACCCATCTGCCGCGCCAGATCATCCGCCAACCGCTGCAACATCTGACAATCCTCACGACACGCCCGAACCTCCCCCGCAGTGGCCCTAGCCAGATCGGAAATCCCCTGCACGTTGCGATTGATCTCTTCAGTCACCGCCGATTGCTCTTCCGTCGCCGTCGCCACCTGATGGTTCATGTCACTGATGCGCTCGACCTGCCCGGTAATCGCCGTCAACGACGCCCCGGTGCGCTGGCTCGACTCTACCCCTGTGCCGGTCGCTGCCTGTCCGGTGCGCATCGACGACACAGCGTTTTCGGCGCCTTGCTTGAGGCTGCCGATCATCTGCTGGATCTCGTCGGTGGACGCTTGAGTCCGTCGCGCCAAGGTACGCACTTCGTCCGCCACCACCGCAAATCCTCGGCCCATGTCGCCGGCACGTGCCGCTTCGATGGCAGCGTTCAGCGCCAACAGATTGGTCTGTTCAGAGACACCACGAATCACCGCCAGCACCGAATCGATCGACGCCACCTGATCCGCCAACTCACCCACAGCGCCGGCCGCCAGACCGATCTCATCGGACATGCTTTCTATATGTCGAATCGAACCGCCGACCACTTCCCGCGCCTGCATCGCTTCATCCCGAGCGATTTGCGAAGCGAGCGCCGCGTTGCCGGCGTTCTGGGCGATTTCCTGCACGGTCAGGCCCATTTCGTGGACAGCCGTGGCGACCATGTCAGTCATTTCCTGCTGACGGCCGGAACGTTCGGCGGTGTTTTCAACGACTTTTGCTACCTGGCCAACAGCCGTGCGCAAGCGCTCGCTGGTGGTCAGCACTTCACCGATCATCCCGCGCTGACTGTCGAGGAAGCGGTTGAAGCCACGGGCAAGGTCGCCCAGTTCATCGGCGCGACTGGAATCTAACCGATGGGTCAAATCTCCCCCACCGCTACCGATTGCTACCAGTGCGGCTGTTACCTGACGAATCGGCCGCACCAGACCTTGGGCCAGCCACACGATCAGCGCCAGACACACCAACGCCACCGCCAGACCGATGCCGCCGCTCATCCACATTGCGTTGCGGGCTTCGGCATAGATCTGCGCCTGCGGCACTTCGGCCACCAGTGTCCAGCCTAAATCGCGCAGCGGCAGGCTGAAGGCGAGGAAGTCTTCGCCGTCGCGCTTAAAGCTGCTGGTCACGGCAACTGCCTTTGAGGTGGAGAGCTGCCCCATGACCGACTGCGCCGCATCGGCACCGATCTGCTCGCTCAAGGTGCGTTTGCCGCTCAATTGCGCTTCAGGATGCACCTGAATCAAACCGTCGGAACGCACGAGATAGACCTTGCCGCGCTCGCCAAAGCTGAAGTTGTGGATCAACTCCGAAAGCTCTTTCATGCTCAGACCCAACCCGGCAACACCCACCACTTTGCCGGCCTGCTCGACCTTCAAATCGATGAACAGCGCCAGCTCCCCGGTAGCTCCATCGTTGTCGATATTGAGGGTGCGCGGCTGGTTGCTGTCGAGGAAGGAATAGAACCAGGCATCGGCCGGCTTGGCGCGACTGAGGGTGCGATCCAGGCCTTTTTCGGTGATGTAGTGATTGGATTCGGTGCCGATGATCAAAGCGGTAAATGCCTTGTGTTCGGCGCGGATGCCTTCCAGATACTGCGCGAAGGCCGCCGTTTTGCTGCTGTCTTCACCCGCTGCCAACCAGTCGCGCACCATGGAATTGCTGGCGATGTCTTTAGCGGCGGTGAGGGGTTGGACGAGGATGCGCTCAATGTCGTTGCGCGTCGCTTCAATGCTCGACGGCAGTGCTTGTTCGACCAGATAGCTCTGGGCGAGGCGGTTGACCACCAGGGTATAAATGCCAACCACGATCAGGATACTGACCAGCAGGGCCGTGCCCATGCTGAGAATCAGCTGCCATTGAATACTGCGTCGCCACAACTGCATGGAGCACCCCCAAAGAATAAGTGGCTGAAACAATGCAACAGCCGTGCCGATCGCATACAAAAATCAAAATAATTGTATACAATCAAACAAATACGCGCAGCTGAATCGATACACTGTTATTTCTAACAGTTGTTAGATTTCATGAGAAAGAAAACACTGCCGGTGGATATTCAATGAGTGACCACTCGATAAGTGCACAGGGGAAAACCCATGAAACTGAATGAAGGCGCAAATAAACAACCTGTTACTGAAGCCGAAATGTCCAAGTATCTCAAGCCGGGAGACGAAGTCTCATTTGGAGACGGGAGGGGCAACGCGAGAGTCATCTCAAAAACGCTGATCAGCGAGGGTGATGATTGGAAACTGCAGTTAATACTAATGGATTTAGCTGACGGCAAGCCCCGTCCGGTAGAGACGGCTCCATCAAGCCTGAGCGAAATCGCGAAATATTTAACAAAGGGCGACTTAGTGATCCATCCCTCCGGGACCGGGCGTGTTGCCTTCCTACTGTTCCAAGCGAACGACGAAGGTAAGTTTGATACGATAATTATGCTTGATGAGCAATAAAAGAACTGGGGCAGGATCGCTGATTTTCTGGGGGGAGAAACCCTCCCCCTGATTTCCATTGCGCGTTCGCGCCTCTGCCAGATCAGTTTGTTATCAACGCTTTTTCAACCCTGACCCATTGTTTTGGCAATGACATCTACCGTGGCGCTGACTTGCTCTTGGTAACGGTCGAGTTCTTCCTGATGCTGCTTCTTCATTTCGATCTGCTGCGAGCACAGATTCATTGCCGCCAGCACAAGCAGGCGGTCACCGATCAGCGTCGGGTATTTCCTTTTGGTGTCCGCCAACGCGGCCTTGAGCATCAAAGCGGCGTCCAGCAGGGTCTGTTCTTCCCCGGCCGGTGCCTTGATCGAATAGTCCTCCCCAAGAATGGAGACAACTTTTACCCCTGCTGTGTGGTGGTTCATGCGCTGACAGGACCTGCGTTGACGCGATCAACCAGGGCTTGAATGCGTGCTGCAGTGGCGCCGTGCTTCTCTTCCTGCTCCATCAGGCTCAGTTGCAGGCTTTCGTTTTCATCCTTGGCCTGGGCCAGTTCCGTGGACAGAGTCTGGTTGGTTTGCGCAAGGCTCTGGTTCTGTTGCACCAGATCGCTGACGAGCTGTTCCAATTGGCTGAGGGATGCTTCCAACATTTTTGATCTTCCAAGCGTTTTTCAAAGGGCGCGTACGATAAAGAAAAGTCACCACGGATGCCAGGGTTAAACCGGCGCAAGGCCTTGATTTTCCTGGTGGGCGAACGTTCTCACGAGTTTAAAAGACTGTCATCTGCCGATCTGGTTCCTGCACTTCGTCGCCCCGGGGGCGCTGCGACAAAGACGCACACGCGCTCAAGAGTTAAGCCGTATGACCGATAAGTCATCCATACAGTAGTCTCAGCCCGCATGGATGCGGCCCTTTCTTGGTATCCGCACCATGTCCCTTCGCAATATGAACATCGCCCCCCGGGCGTTTACCGGCTTCGCCCTGATCGGCGGCCTGATGCTGATTCTCGGCGTATTCGCCTTGAACCAGATGAGCAAAATTCGCGGCGCCGCAGAGCTCATCACCACCAGCAGCGTGCCAAGCATCAAGAGCCTTGATGAATTCACTCAGCTGACGTTACGTCTGCGCGTGTTGTCGTATCGTTTGCTGGTCAACCGCGAACCGGACTTGCAACAGAAGACCATCGAGTTGCTGGACATGCGTAATCAGCAGATCAGCGCAGCCCAGAGAGAATACGAGCCGGTGATTGCCAGCCCGCAGGAACGCGCGGAATACGATCAATATGTGCAGTTGCTGGGCCAGTACCGCCAGATCGAAGACCGGATGAAAACCCTGTCGCGCAACAATCAGGTGGATGGACTGCGCAACCTGATCAACACCGAGTTGCTGGACAACTCCGAAGCGATGAATACCGTACTCAATAGCTTGATGCAGCTCAACGGGCGTCAGATCAGCGAAACCAATCAAAAAGCCGCTGAACAGTACTCATCGGCGTTCGACCTGGTGGTCACTCTGCTAGTGATCGCCACCGGCCTGACCTTTCTGTTCGCCTGGCTGCTGACCACCAGCATCACACGGCCGATTGCCAAGGCACTGGATGCCGCTGAAACCATTGCCGAGGGCAACCTGACACAGTCGATCCACGTCGACGGCTCCGACGAAGCCGGGCGCCTGCTGGCGGCCATGGCCAAGATGCAATCGAAGCTGCGCGATACCTTGCAGCGGATCTCCGGTTCGGCCACGCAGCTTGCATCGGCTGCGGAAGAACTCAACAGCGTCACCGACGAAAGCGCCCGTGGCCTGACTCAGCAAAACAACGAAATCGAACAGGCTGCTACCGCCGTCAACGAAATGACCAGCGCGGTGGAAGAAGTGGCGCGCAACGCGGTGAGCACTTCGGAAGCTTCGAAGAACGCCACCACCTCTGCCGGCGACGGCCGTGACCTCGTGCAGGAAACCGTCAGCGCCATTGAACGCATGAGTGCCGATGTGCAGAGCACAGCAAGCCTGATCGGCGATCTGGCCAACGAATCCCGCGACATCGGCAAGGTGCTGGACGTGATCCGTGGTCTGGCTGACCAGACCAACCTGCTGGCCCTGAACGCTGCAATCGAAGCTGCGCGTGCCGGTGAAGCGGGTCGTGGTTTTGCGGTGGTGGCTGACGAAGTTCGTGCCCTAGCGCACCGTACCCAGCAGTCGACCAGCGAAATCGAACGGATGATCGGCAGCATTCAGAGCGGCACTGAACACGCTGTGGATTCGATGCGTAACAGCACCGAGCGCGCCGAATCGACTTTGAACATTGCCCGTGGCGCCGGCATGTCGCTGGACACCATCAACACCGCCATCGTCGAGATCAACGAGCGCAACCTAGTGATCGCCAGCGCCGCCGAAGAACAAGCGCAAGTGGCGCGGGAAGTGGATCGCAATCTGGTGAACATCCGCGATCTGTCGGTGCAGTCGGCGACCGGGGCGAATCAGACCAGTGCGGCGAGCAACGAACTGTCGCGATTGGCGCTGGATCTGAACAATATGGTTGGGCGGTTCAGCCTCTAAACCTGCCTGCTCTGCTGTCGATCGTTCCCATGCTCTGCGTGGGAATGCAGCCGGGGACGCTCCGCGTCCCAAGCGGACGCAGAGCGTCCATTGAGGCATTCCCACGCAGAGCGTGGGAACGATCAACGGCCCCAGCGCAAAAAGCTTTTTGACAGCATCACATTTCAACAGGTTAGAATCGCTGGCACGCAGACTGCATGGTCAGTTTGTGCCCGTCTTTACGCTTCTGGAGTACTGCCTTTGAATGCGACGACCATCAACAGCCTGTTCTTGATCGGCGCGTTGCTGGTAGGCGCAAGCATTCTTGTCAGCTCTCTGTCTTCCCGTCTCGGCATCCCGATTCTGGTCATCATTCTCGCGGTCGGCATGGCGGCCGGGGTCGATGGCGGCGGGATTATTTTCGATAATTACCCGACGGCCTATCTGGTCGGCAACCTCGCCCTGGCGGTGATTCTGCTCGACGGCGGCTTGCGCACGCGGGTTTCCAGTTTCCGCGTGGCGTTGTGGCCGGCGTTGTCGCTGGCCACGGTCGGGGTGTTGATCACCACCGGGCTGACCGGCATGGCGGCGGCGTGGCTGTTCGATCTGAACTTGATTCAAGGTCTGCTGATCGGCGCCATCGTCGGTTCGACCGACGCCGCAGCGGTGTTTTCGCTGCTCGGCGGCAAGGGCCTGAACGAACGGGTGACCGCCACCCTGGAAATCGAATCCGGCAGCAACGATCCGATGGCGGTGTTTCTCACCGTCACCCTGATCGACATGCTCGCCAGCGGCCAGACCGGCCTGCACTGGAGCCTGCTGACCCACTTGATCCGCGAGTTCGGTATCGGTGGCGTCATTGGTCTGGGCGGTGGCTGGCTGATGCTGCAGCTGGTCAACCGGATCAACCTCGCCGCCGGCCTGTATCCGATTCTGGTGATCGCCGGTGGTCTGGTGGTGTTCGCCCTGACCAACGCCTTGCACGGCAGCGGCTTCCTCGCGGTGTACCTTTGCGGTCTGGTGATCGGCAACCGCCCGGTGCGCAGCCGCCACGGCATTCTGCACATGCTCGATGGCATGGCGTGGCTGGCGCAGATCGGCATGTTCCTGGTACTGGGGCTGCTGGTCACGCCGCACGATCTGTTGCCAATCGCCCTGCCAGCCCTCGGCCTTGCGCTGTGGATGATTCTGTTCGCGCGGCCGCTGTCAGTGGTCGTTGGCCTGCTGCCGTTCAAGGCCTTCCATGGTCGCGAGAAAGCCTTTATTTCCTGGGTTGGCCTGCGTGGCGCGGTACCGATCATTCTCGCGGTGTTCCCGTTGATGGCGGGGCTGCCGAATGCGCAGCTGTACTTCAACCTCGCGTTCTTTATCGTGCTGGTGTCTCTGCTGGTGCAGGGCACGAGCCTGCCGTGGGTGGCCAAACTGCTGAAGGTGACGGTACCGCCGGAGCCCGCGCCGATTTCCCGATCCGCACTGGAAGTGCACATCACCAGCGAGTGGGAGCTGTTCGTTTACAAGCTCGGCGCCGAGAAATGGTGCATCGGTTCGCCCCTGCGCGAGCTGAAAATGCCCGAAGGTACACGGATCGCCGCGCTGTTTCGTGGCCAGCAACTGCTCCATCCGTCGGGTAGTACGGTGCTGGAGGTCGATGATTTGCTGTGTGTCATCGGCCATGAACACAACTTGCCGGCTCTCGGGAAACTGTTCAGCCAGGCGCCGCAACGCGGCCTCGATCTGCGTTTCTTCGGCGACTTCGTGCTCGAAGGAGACGCCCAGCTTAAAGCGGTGGCAGCGCTTTATGGCTTGCCGGCCGAAGGCATCGACCCAGACATGACCCTCGGCACCTTCATTGCCCATAAAGTCGGCGGTGCGCCGATCGTCGGTGACCAGGTGGAGTGGAACAACACCCACTGGACAGTTGCAGTCATGGACGGGAACAAGATCGGCAAAGTGGGCGTCAGATTCCCCGAAGGAAGTCGCCCGGGCCCCGGGCTCTTCCTCTAAACTGCGTCCACTATCACTTGCTCGACCGGTCTCTATGCCTACCCTGCGCTCCTTTTTCGCCGCGGCCCTGTTGGGCCTTAGTCTTACTGTCGGCCCGCTTTATGCCGCCGAACCACCGTCCAGCGAAGCCGTGCAGGCCAGTCTGGACAAGCTCGCCGACAGTAAGCTGCCGGACGCTGACAAAAAGACCCTGCAAACCATCCTGCAGAGCACGCTGACTCAACTCAATAATCAGCGTGATTACGAACAGAAGTTGATCGATCTCAAGCAGCAACTGGCCACCGCGCCGAAGCAGACCATCGAAAACACCCGCGAACTGACGCGCCTGAAGGCGACTGCAGTGGTGCCAGTGGCGCAGCGCTTTCCGAAGGAGTCGATCCAGCAACTGGAGCAGATTCTGACGGATCGCTCGACCCAGCAAAGTGATCTGCAAAAGGCCCTGGCCGACGCCAACAGCCTGATCATTACCGCCCAGACCCGGCCCGAGCGCGCCCAGGCGGAAATCTCCACGAGCCAGACGCGCATCCAGCAGATCAACAACATCCTCAAGTCCGGCAAGGACGCGGGAAAAACCATCACCGCCGAGCAACGCGACCAGTTGAACGCGGAACTGTCGGCACTGAATGCGTTGATCCCATTGCGCCGTCAGGAACTGGCCGGCAACAGCCAGTTGCAAGACTTGGGCAACGCCCAGCATGACCTGCTCTCGGAGAAATCCGAGCGCCTCGATCGCGAAATTCAGGAACTGCAAACGCTGATCAACCAGAAGCGTCTGGCACAATCGCAGGAAACCGTCACCCAGCAGTCAATCGAAGCGCAGAAGGCCGGCAGCAGCAGCTTGCTTGCTATCGAAAGCACGGCCAACCTCAAGCTGTCGGACTATCTGCTCAAAAGCACCGACCGCCTCAACGAAGTCACCCAGCAGAATCTGCAAACCAAACAGCAACTCGACACCCTGACCCAAAGCGACTCGGCTCTGGACGAGCAGATCAGCGTGCTCAAGGGCAGCCTGCTGCTGTCGAAGATTCTCTATAAACAGAAACAGGCCCTGCCACGGCTCAAGGTCGACCGCGACCTGGCGGATCAGATCGCCGACATTCGTCTGTGGCAATTTGACGTCAGCCAGCAGCGTGAACAACTGAGCAATCCGGCGGCCTACGTCGACAACCTGCTGTCCGCTCAGCCACCGGAACAAGTCACCCCGCAACTGCGCAAAAGCCTGCTGGATCTGGCCAACACCCGCGCCGACTTGCTGGAGCGTCTGAATCGCGAGTTGAGCGCGATGCTCAACGAATCGATCACCCTGCAACTCAATCAAAAGCAACTGTTGAGCACCGCGCAAAGCCTGCGCGCGACCCTCGATGAGCAGATGTTCTGGATCCCGAGCAACAAGCCGCTGGATCTGGAATGGATGCGCGGCGTGCCGGAGCGTCTCAAACGTCAGGTCGACACCCTGCCATGGGCTTCGAGCCTGAGCGAACTGACCGACGGTTTGACCCAGCGACCGCTGCTGTTCCTGCCGCTGGCACTGCTGATCGGCGCACTGCTGTGGCGGCGTAAAAGTCTCTACGGTCGCCTGAACAAGGTTCACCAGGACATCGGCCATTTCAAACGCGACAGTCAGTGGCACACCCCGCAGGCGATTCTGATCAACATTCTGCTGGCGATGCCGGTGGCGCTCGGTCTGGGCCTGTGTGGTCTGGCCTTGCAGATCGACGCCCGCGGCCAGAACGCCAACATGGGCGCGGCGCTCCTGCAAATGGGGCAGGCGTGGCTGGTGTTCTACACCGCCTACCGGATTCTCGCGCCGGGTGGCGTCGCCGAACTGCATTTCCGCTGGGAAAAACCCCAGGTCGAATTCCTTCAAGGCTGGGTACGCCGACTCGGGCTGGTGGTCATGGCACTGGTCGCCGTAGTGGCGGTCGCCGAACTGCAACCGGCGGCACTCGCCGACGATGTGCTCGGTATGCCGGTGGTGCTGACCTGCTACGCGTTAATGGCGTGGTTGCTCAGTCGCTTGCTGATCAGCAGCCCGGCCCACGAAAACGCTTCACTGTTTCGCAAGGCTGTCGGGGTAATGTTCACCCTGCTGCCCATCGCCCTGTTCGTCGCGGTGTGCTTCGGCTACTACTACACCGCACTGAAACTCAGCGACCGCTTGATCAACACCCTCTACCTGCTGATGTTCTGGCTGGTGATCGAAGCCACCTTCGTGCGTGGCCTGAGCGTGGCGGCGCGGCGTCTGGCCTATCAGCGCGCCCTGGCCAAACGCCAGGCAGCGAAAGAGGCCGGCGACGGCGAAGCGGTGATCGAAGAACCGACCCTGGACATCGAAAAGGTCAACGAACAGTCTCTGCGCCTGATTCGCCTGGCGCTGCTCGGCGGCTTTATCGCGGCGCTGTACTGGGTCTGGTCGGACCTGATTTCGGTGTTTTCGTACCTGGACAACATCACCCTCTACGAATACACCAGCGGCACCGGCGCCAACATGAGCATGGTGCCGATCAGCATCGGCGACATGCTCGGCGCGCTGATCATCATCGGCATCACCTTCGCCCTCGCGCGCAACTTGCCCGGTTTGCTCGAAGTGTTTGTGCTGTCCAAGCTCAATCTCGCTCAGGGCAGTGCTTACGCCACCACGACGCTGCTGTCGTACGTGATCGCCGGCGTCGGCTTCGTCTCGACCCTGTCGACGCTTGGTGTGAGCTGGGACAAGTTGCAGTGGCTGGTGGCAGCGCTGTCGGTTGGTCTCGGTTTCGGCATGCAGGAGATCTTTGCCAACTTCATCTCCGGCATCATGATCCTGTTCGAACGCCCGGTGCGGATCGGTGACACCATCACCATCGGCAACCTGTCCGGCACGGTGAGCAAGATCCGCATCCGCGCCACGACCATCACCGACTTCGACCGCAAGGACATCATTGTCCCGAACAAGACGTTCATCACCGGGCAACTGATCAACTGGTCGCTGACAGATACCATCACCCGAGTCACGCTCAAGCTGGGTGTCGATTACGGCTCCGATCTGGATCTGGTGAAAGAACTGCTGCTCAAGGCTGCCCGGGAAAACCCGCGCGTGCTCAAGGAACCCGAGCCGCACGTGTACTTCCTCAACTTCGGCGAAAGCACCCTCGACCACGAACTGCGTATGCATGTGCGTGACCTCGGTGACCGCAACCCGGTGCTCGACGAGGTCAACCGCTTCATCAACCGCGAGTTCAAGAAGCAGCACATCAACATCTCGTTCCGGCAGATGGAGGTTTATCTGAAGAACCTGCACGGCCAGGAATACAAGATGGTGCCGATCGAGCCGGAAACCAAAACCATCGTCGCGGTGCCCGACGATCAGAAACCGCTGCAAGAGCCGCCGCCGGCCAAACTCGACTAACCGGTCTAATCCCAGCAGAATGCTCGGACATTCTGCTGGAGCAGGCCCTTGAAAGCCCTCGACGAACTGACCTTCGACAATCGCTTCGCCCGCCTGGGCGACGCGTTCTGCGCCCACGTGCTACCCGAGCCGATCGACAATCCGCGTCTGGTCGTCGCCAGTCCGGCGGCCCTGGCCTTGCTGGACCTCGACCTGGCGACCGCTCAAACCGAGGAATTTGCCGAACTGTTTGGCGGCCACAAGCTGTGGGCCGATGCCGAGCCGCGGGCGATGGTCTATTCCGGGCATCAGTTCGGTGGCTACACCCCGCAATTGGGCGATGGCCGGGGCTTGTTGCTGGGCGAGGTTTACAACGAAGCCGGCGAACACTGGGACTTGCACCTCAAGGGCGCCGGACAGACGCCGTTTTCGCGCATGGGCGACGGCCGTGCGGTGCTGCGTTCGTCGATCCGCGAGTTCCTTGCCTCCGAAGCGCTGCATGCGCTGAACATCCCGTCTTCGCGCGCGGCCTGCGTGATCGGTTCCGACACCCCGGTCTGGCGCGAAAAACAGGAACGCGCGGCGATGGTGCTGCGTCTGGCACCGAGCCATATCCGCTTCGGCCACTTCGAATATTTCTACTACACCAAACGGCCCGAGCAGCAGAAGCAGCTCGGCGAACATGTGCTGGCGATGCACTACCCCGAATGCCTGGAACAGCCGGAACCGTATCTGGCGATGTTCCGCGAGATCGTCGAGCGCAATGCCGAACTGATCGCCAAATGGCAGGCCTACGGCTTCTGCCACGGCGTGATGAATACCGACAACATGTCGATCCTCGGCATCACCTTCGACTTCGGCCCGTTCGCCTTTCTTGATGACTTCGACGCCAATTTCATCTGCAACCACTCGGACGATCAGGGCCGCTACTCGTTCAGCAATCAGGTGCCCATCGGCCAATGGAACCTCAGCGCCCTCGCTCAGGCGCTGACGCCATTCATCAGCGTCGAAGCCCTGCGCGAAACGCTGGGTCTGTATTTGCCGCTGTTTCAGGCGCACTACCTCGACCTGATGCGCCGCCGCTTCGGCTTCACCACCGCTGAAGATGACGATCAATTGCTGCTGGAGAACCTGCTGCAACTGATGCAGAGCAGCGGCGTTGATTACACGCTGTTCTTCCGTCGACTCGGTGAACAATCTGCGGAACTGGCCGTTGCGCAATTGCGTGACGACTTCGTCGACATCAAAGGCTTCGATGCCTGGGGCGAACGTTACGTGGCGCGGGTTGCCCGCGATGGTGATGCGGATCAGGCACAGCGCCGAGCCCGGATGCATGCGGTCAATCCGCTGTACATCCTGCGTAATTATCTGGCGCAGAAAGCGATCGATGCCGCCGAGCAAGGCGACTACTCGGAGGTTCGTCGCTTGCATGCTGTGCTTAGCAAGCCGTTCGAGGAACAGCCGGGGATGGAGAGTTATGCAGAGCGGCCGCCGGAGTGGGGCAAGCATTTGGAGATTAGTTGTTCTTCTTAAAGGGCTGAACTCCATCTTGATAAGCGATTCGTGCGTCTCCAGATAAGGCGTACGCATCGTAAAACTTCTCCGAGCCGAACATGACCAACCCACTCCTCATCCCCTGCCCATCCTGCAACGGCCTTAACCGCATTCCAGCCGAGCGCCTCGCCGACCAGCCGAAGTGCGGGCGCTGCAAATCTGCAGTGCTGTTAAGCAAACCGTTCGAACTCAAGCAAGGCGACTACGCCAGCCAGATCAAGGGCGATCTGCCGTTATTGGTGGACGTGTGGGCGGACTGGTGCGGGCCATGCAAGTCGTTTGCGCCGGTGTTCGAGCAGGCGGCTGCGCAATTGGCCGGCAAGTGCCGCTTGGCCAAGCTTGATAGCGAAGCCAATCAGCAGTTGTCAGCGCAGTTGGGGATTCGCTCGATTCCGAGTTTGATTCTGTTCAAGAACGGCCGGGAAGTGGCGCGCCAGAGTGGCGCGTTTCCGTTGCCGCAGTTGATGGCGTGGCTGCGTAGCCAGGGGATCTGACCCAACGCAACTCCAATTGTGGGAGCGAGCCTGCTCGCGAAGGCGTTCGGTAAGTCAACTCAGATGTTGAATCTACCGACCGCTTCGCGAGCAGGCTCGCTCCCACAGGTAGGTTGGGTGCAATCCGGCAAATCAGTGATCTTCAAGCAGGTTGTGCAGCTCAACAAACTGCTGAGTCAGCTTGTGTCGCGGATCGAGGTGGATCAACGGCGTATTGGCTTGGTGCGACTCACGCATCCGTACCGAACTGGTCAGGTACACCGGCAACACCGGCAAACCTTCGGCGATCAACTCATCCAGTATTTGCTGCGGCAGACTCGCCCGGGCCTGGAACTGGTTGACCACGATGCCTTCGACTTCCAGCCCTTCGTTGTGGTCTTCCTTCAATTCTTCGATTTCCGCCAGCAAGCCATACAAGGCCTGGCGCGAAAAGCTGTCGCAATCGAAAGGGATCAGCACGCGATCCGCGGCAATCAGCGCCGATACAGCGTAGAAATTCAGCGCGGGAGGCGTATCGAGGTAGATCCGGTCGTAATCTTCCGATAGCTCATCGAGCAACTTACGCAGCTTGTTGATCTTGTGCTTGGCCTCAAGCTTGGGCTGCAGATCGGCCAGCTCGGCGGTCGCGGTGATGATGTGCAGGTTGTCGAACGGCGTTTCGTAGATGTCCGCCTGATTCTTCTTGGAGAACGGCCCGGAAGACAGTGTCTGCTTGAAGAAGTCGGCAATACCCATCGGGATGTCGTTGCCGGTGAGCCCGGTCAGATACTGAGTGGAGTTGGCCTGGGCATCGAGGTCCACCAACAGCGTGCGATAACCCTCGCTGGCGCTCACCGCTGCGAGATTGCAGGCAATGCTGGACTTGCCTACGCCACCTTTCTGATTGAATACCACGCGCCGCATGACAAAACCTCCGTGTATCAAAGAATGACCGAGTGTAGATGCGCGAGACCTCGCTTCGCTACCTTCACGGAAGCGGACTACAAGGTCTGATGCAAATATCCGAATACCGACAGAGCAGAAAACGTCATTAATCGTCGAGATGCCTGACAGACAAATCCCAATCAATCTGGATAATGGCCAAGTGACAGTTTTTCTGCGAACCACTCGGTACATTTCATTGCGCAAAATGTAACCAGCATTTGCTACAGACTCGTCGCACCGGGATAATGCGCGCCACCCGGCGCCATGCGCCACGTCAAGTCTGCTGCGGCTCTGGCGATTCAACGCGTCAACAAAACCCGCAGGGGCGGGATGAATGTCCGTGATCAACTTCAACATCGCCCAATGGCGCGCGTGGGCCCCTGGGCTCGACAGCGTGGACGCCTGGCAGGCCTGGAGCCGACAGCCGGTCGTGCTCCAGAGCAACGATGCCGCGCCCGATGTGTCGTTTTTACCGGCCATGCAACGCCGCCGCCTCAGCCGTCTGGCCCGAATGGCCTTCAGTGTCGGCTGGCCACTGGCCGATGGTCGGGAAAACCTGCCGTTGGTGTTTGTCTCGCGACACGGCGAAACCCCGCGCACCTACGACATTCTCAGCGACCTTGCCAAAGATGAACCGCTGTCGCCGACTCAGTTCAGCCTGTCGGTGCACAACGCGATCATCGGTCTGTGGTCGATCATGCGCGGCGAAACCAGCGAAATGACCGCCCTCGCCGCCGCGGGCGACGGTCTGGAACACGGCATGCTCGAAGCGGCGGCGCTGCTCAATGAAGGCGCTCCGGCGGTGTTGCTGGTGATCACTGAAGAACAACCGCCCGCCGCCTATTCGCAGTGGATCGACGATGTACCGTTTCCTTACGCGCTGGGACTGCTGCTCACCCCCGGTACCGACTGGCGGCTGACCCTGAACAGCAGCACCGAAGCACTGTCCAAAGCGCATTGGCCCCATGCGCTCAACCTGCTGCGCACCCTGCTTGGCCAGCAATCCCTTTGCCAACATGCCTGGAAAAATCGTGTATGGACCTGGCAACGCAACCCGTGACCGAGAAAAACCGCGACGCCTACTACTGGCGCTTGCTGGCGACCGCAGCAAGCTTTGCTCTGTTCGGGCTCGGCGGGCTGTGCCTGCGTTTGGTGGTTTTTCCACTGCTCGCCTGCCTGCCAGGCGATGCTGTCAGACACCGCCAGCGTGCGCGGCAAACGGTGAGTCGGCTGTTCTGGTTCTTCGTGCAGTTCATGGCCCGCACCGGCGTGTTGACCTATGACATTCAGGGCGCCGAGCGCTTGGGCCGTCCGGGGCAAATGATCATCGCCAACCACCCGTCGCTGATCGATGTGGTTTTCCTCATAGGACTGGTGCGCCATGCCAATTGCGTGGTGAAAAAAAGCCTGTGGGAAAACCCCTTTACCCGTGGCCCGCTACGCCGTACCGAATACATCAGCAACGACGGCAGCATGGACATGCTCGATGCCGCCGCCGAGTCCCTGCAAAACGGCCAGACGCTGATTATTTTTCCCGAAGGCACCCGTACTCAACCGGGCCAGGCACCGGCCTTTCATCGGGGAGCAGCGGCGATTGCCCTGCGTGGTGCGAAGATTCTTACCCCGGTGATCATCAAGGTCAGCCCGACCACTTTGACCAAGGCCGAACCCTGGTATCGGATCCCGCGCCGTCGCGTGCACTTCAGTTTTCGTGTCGGGGCCGATATAGACCCACAGACCTTTGCCGCGATGGGCCCTGCCCCGCAGGCCTCGCGCAAGCTCAACGATTATTTGCACTCTTACTTTATTAAGGAGCTCGCCGAAGATGAGCGATCTGAATCGTGACATCAAACTGCTGATCATCGACGCTCTCGGCCTCGAAGACATCAGCGTCGACGACATTGGCGACGACCAGACGCTATTTGGCGAAGGCCTGGGCCTGGACTCGGTCGACGCGCTGGAACTGGGTCTGGCGATCCAGAAAAAATACGGCATCAAGATCGACGCCGACGCCAAAGACACCCGTAACCACTTCACCAATGTGGCGAGCCTCGCGGCCTTCGTCATGGCAAAACAGGCAGCTTGAGACCGGACCATGCAAACTCGTGACGATATTTTCAACACCCTGCGCGATGCCTTGGTCGAGCTGTTCGAACTGGAGCCTGCGCGCATCAGTCTGGAATCAAACCTGTATCAGGATCTGGAAATCGACAGCATCGACGCGGTCGATCTGATCGATCACATCAAGCGTCAGACCGGCAAGAAAATCGCCGCCGAAGAATTCAAATCGGTGCGCACCGTCGGTGACGTGGTCGAGGCGGTTTTCCGTCTGGTTCAACCGGCCGCATGAGCCGATTGATCGGCCTGGGCCTGCTGCTGGCCGGTCTGCTGTACCCCTTTGCGGTGTATTTCGGCATGGAGCACTTTGCCCCGTGGCAGTTTGGTTTGCTGCTGGGCAGCCTGTGGCTGGCGCGCGCGCTGACCGGCGAACGCAAACCCGGCAGCCTGTGGATGGCCTGCGTGGCCATTGTCTTCTGCCTGCTGCTGGCGATGTTCGACAGCCCGCTGTTGCTGCGCTGGTATCCGGTGCTGATCAGCGGCTTCATGCTGGTGCTGTTCAGCCTGAGTCTGAAATTCGGCCCGCCGATGGTCGAGCGCCTGGCGCGGCTTCGCGAACCGCAGCTGCCAGCCAACGCGATTGCCTACACCCGAAAGGTCACTGTGGCCTGGAGCGTGTTTTTCTTCTGCAACGGTTTGTGCGCCGCCCTCCTCACCCTGTGGGCGCCGCTGCATTGGTGGATGTTGTACACCGGCCTGATCTCCTACGGATTGATCGGCTTGATGTTTGCCATTGAATGGCTGATACGACAACGGGTAAGAGGCCGTACATGAACTGGATAAAACTTGAGCAGTTGTTGCTCAAGACCCTGCCGGCACGGGCCATCAGCCACGCACCGGCACTCGATCACGCGCAACTGTGCGAACAGGCGCTGTGCGTCGCCGCCGGCCTGCAAGCCCAAGGTGTGCAGCGCTTGGCCGTGCATCTGGAAGACGCCGCCGAACTGGCCATCGCCCTGCTCGGCGCCTGGCGTGCAGGCGTCAGCGTGTTGCTGCCCGCGGATCTGCAAGCGCAGACCCGCCAGCGCTGGTCGGGCGAAGTCGATCTGTGGCTGACCGATCAAACCGGTGACAGCTGCCTGGCTGACTTGCATGAGCCTGCAATGCCAGGCGCTGAGCTGAACCTCGATGAGTGCCGCTTGAGCCTGTGCACTTCCGGCTCCAGCGGTGAACCGAAGCGTATCGACAAGACCCTGCGTCAAATGGCCAATGAGGTCCAAGCGCTGGAACAGCTGTGGGGCTCAGACCTCGGTGAAGCCTGCATCATCGGCAGCGTCGCGACCCAACACATTTACGGCTTGCTGTTTCGCGTGCTGTGGCCGCTGTGCGCCGGGCGAACCTTCTTGCGCAAGCAACTGCCCTTCCCCGAGGATTTGCAGCGCGCCAGTCGCGAGCATCCGGCCTTCGCCTGGGTCGCCAGTCCGGCGCTGCTCAAGCGCATGGGCGACAACCTCGACTGGCCGGCCCTGAGCGCCGTGCGCCGGGTGTTTTCCTCCGGCGGCGCGTTGCCGGCCGAAGCCGCGCAGAGCCTGCATCAACGCCTGCAACAGTGGCCGACGGAAATCCTCGGCAGCTCGGAAACCGGCGGCATTGCCTGGCGTCAGGGCGAAACCCTGTGGCAGCCGTTCGCCGCTGTCGAACTGAGTCAGGACGCCGACGGCGCCCTGCTCATCGCCTCGCCTTACCTGCCCGCCGGCCATGTCGAACACACCGCCGACGCTGCGCGCATCGCTGCCGATGGTCGCTTCGAACTGCTGGGGCGGCTGGACCGTATCGTCAAACTTGAAGAAAAACGCATTTCCCTGCCGATGCTCGAGCAAGCGCTGGTCGCCCACGATTGGGTCGCCGAAGCGCGTCTGGGTGTGGTGCAGGAAAATCGTGCCGTCCTCGGCGCATTACTGGTGCTCAGTGCAGACGGCCTGTTTGCGTTACGCGAACACGGCCGCCGCAGCCTGACCGAAACCCTGCGCAAGCACCTGAGCCAGCATTGCGAGGCCCTGGCCCTGCCGCGGCGCTGGCGTCTGGTGCGGCAACTGCCGTTGAACAGCCAAGGCAAGCTGCCGCAGGCCGACATCGAAGCGCTGCTCATCGCTGATCGCCCGAAAGCCCCCGAAGTGCTGGAGCAAGTCGAAACCGACGGCGAATGGAGCCTGCAACTCAGCGTGCCACCGGATCTGGCCTACTTCAGCGGCCACTTCCCCAAGGCCCCGGTATTGCCCGGCGTGGTGCAGGTCGAATGGGCGCTGAACCTCGGTCGCCAGTTGCTGAACCTGAACGCAGCGTTCACCGGCATGGAAGTGCTGAAGTTCCAGCAACTGGTGCGCCCCGGCGATGAAATCCAGTTGCATCTGCGCTTCGACCCCGAGCGCCGCAAGCTTTATTTCGCTTACCGCAATGACACGGCGACCTGCTCCAGCGGGCGGATTTTGCTGGGGGCGGATCATGCATAACCCCTGCGCCGTGATTCCGGTTTACAACCACGAAACCGCCATCGGCACCGTGGTCGACGCTTTGCTCGCGCAAAATCTACCGTGCATCCTGGTCGATGACGCCAGTACGCCATCCTGCGCGCGCGTGCTCGATGGCCTGGCCGAGCGCGATAACGTCTATCTGGTGCGGCTCACCGTCAATCAGGGCAAGGGCGGCGCGGTGATGACCGGTCTGCGTGAAGCCTCACGCCTGGGCTTCAGTCATGCCTTACAGGTTGACGCCGATGGCCAGCACGACCTGCTCGACGTCGCTCGTTTCGTCGAAGAATCCCGCGCCCATCCTGAAGCGATGATCTGCGGTTATCCGCTGTTCGACGAGAGCGTGCCAAAGGGCCGGTTGTACGCGCGTTACCTGACTCACGTGATGGTCTGGATCAACACGCTGTCGTTGCAGATTCGCGATTCGATGTGCGGCTTTCGTGTCTATCCACTGGCGCCGACCCTCGCGCTGATCGATTCGGCAAAAGTCGGCAAGCGCATGGACTTCGACTCGGACATTCTGGTGCGCCTGTCATGGCGCAATCAGCCGATGCGCTGGCTGCAAACCAGCGTGCATTACCCGCTCGATGGCGTGTCGCACTTCCGGCTGCTCCACGACAACGCGCTGATTTCCAGCATGCATACGCGGCTGTTCTTTGGCATGTTGCTGCGCTTGCCGGTCATCCTCTGGCGGCGGTGGCGCACATGAGCCTCGAGACCGACAAAAAGCACTGGGCCGACCGCGAAGAACGCGGCAGTTTCCTGCTGATGAAATTCACCGCACTCGCCGCCAAAGTCCTTGGCCGGCGTCTGCTGAGCCCGTTGCTGTACGGCATCGTTTTGTACTTTTTCCTGTTTGGCCGCACCGCCCGGCGCAGTGCCTGGCAGTACCAGCAGCGTTTGGCTGACTGGAACAAACGCGAAGACTTGCGTCCGAGTCATTGGCGCGTGTTTGGCCAGTTCATGGCGTTCGCCGATTCGATGCTCGACAAGCTCGACGTGTGGAACGGCAAGCTGCGCATCGAGCAGATCGAAATCATCGATCCGGCGCTGCTGCGCAATCAACTGCGCGGCAGTCGCGGGCAACTGCTGGTCGGCGCGCACCTGGGCAATCTCGAAGTGTGCCGGGCGCTGGCGGAGATCGGCGAAAAGGTCACGATGAACGTCCTCGTACACACCAAGCACGCCGAGCAATTCAACCGGTTGCTCGGCGAGGCCGGGGCGACCAATCTGCGCCTGATTCAGGTCAGCGAACTTGACCCGGTGATCATGCTGCAACTGCACGAACGCCTGGAACGCGGCGAGTGGCTGGCGATTGCCGGCGACCGCGTGCCGCTGCATGGCGGGCGCAGCGTTACTGTCGACTTCCTCGGTCATCCCGCGCCCTTCCCGCAAGGCCCGTGGCTGCTGGCCGGTTTGCTCAAGTGCCCGGTCAATCTGCTGATGTGCCTCAAACAACCGGACGGCCACTATCGCCTGACCCTCGAACCCTTCGCTGACGCCGTGGTGTGGAAGCGCAGTGAGCGCGAGCAGGTCATTCATCAGTGGGCCACCCGCTATGCGCAGCGCCTGAGTCACTATTGCCTCGAAGCGCCGCAACAATGGTTCAACTTTTACCCTTTCTGGAAGACCGATGACGACGCCAACCCATGAGCCGGTAACCTTCGGCGAACGCCCTCTGCGCATCGAAGACGTGCTGGCCCTGGCCAACCGTCAGGCGCCCGTGCAGTTGCAGAGCGACGCGGCTTACCGCGAACGCATCGCCAAGGGCGCGCGGCTCCTCGATTCGCTGCTGGACAAGGAAGGCGTGATCTACGGCGTGACCACCGGTTACGGCGATTCCTGCGTGGTTGCGGTGCCGCTGCATCACGTTGAAGCGTTGCCGCGTCACCTCTACACCTTCCACGGCTGCGGCCTCGGCAAACTGCTCGACGCACAGGCCACCCGCGCGGTGCTGGCGGCACGTTTGCAGTCGCTGTGCCACGGCGTATCCGGGGTACGCGTGGAACTGCTGGAGCGTCTGCACGCCTTTCTTGAACACGACATCCTGCCACTGATTCCGGAAGAAGGTTCGGTCGGCGCCAGCGGCGATCTGACGCCGCTGTCGTATGTCGCCGCGACGCTGTCCGGCGAGCGTGAAGTAATGTTCCGCGGCGAGCGTCGTCAGGCAGCCGATGTGCACCGCGAATTGGGCTGGACGCCGTTGGTGCTGCGCCCCAAAGAAGCGTTGGCCTTGATGAACGGCACCGCCGTGATGACTGGCCTCGCCTGCCTCGCCTACGCCCGCGCCGATTACCTGCTGCAACTGGCCACGCGCATCACCGCACTCAATGTGGTGGCGCTGCAAGGCAACCCGGAACACTTCGACGAACGCCTGTTCGCCGCCAAACCGCACCCTGGGCAAATGCAAGTCGCCGCGTGGCTGCGCAAGGATCTGGCGATCGACGCGCCGACTGCGCCGCTACATCGCTTGCAGGATCGCTACTCGCTGCGTTGCGCCCCGCATGTGCTCGGCGTGCTGGCCGACAGCCTGAACTGGCTGCGCGCGTTCATCGAGACCGAGCTCAACAGTGCCAACGACAACCCGATCATCGACGCCGAAGCCGAACGTGTTTTGCACGGTGGGCACTTCTACGGCGGGCACATCGCGTTCGCCATGGACAGCCTGAAAAACCTGGTGGCCAACGTCGCCGACCTGCTTGACCGTCAACTGGCGTTGCTGGTGGACGAGCGTTACAACCACGGTTTGCCGAGCAACCTGTCCGGCGCCAGTGCCGATCGAGCGATGCTCAATCACGGCTTCAAGGCTGTGCAGATCGGCACCAGCGCCTGGACCGCCGAAGCGTTGAAAAACACCATGCCGGCCAGCGTGTTCTCGCGCTCCACCGAGTGCCACAACCAGGACAAGGTGAGCATGGGCACCATCGCCGCCCGCGACGCGATCCGCGTACTGGAGCTGACCGAACAGGTCGCCGCCGCCACGCTGCTCGCCGCCAACCAGGGCGTGTGGCTGCGAGGTCAGGCTGAAGACGCGCGACCGTTGCCACCGTCTCTCGCGGCGATGCACGAAGAACTGGCCAAGGACTTCCCGCCGGTCATCGAAGACCGTGCGCTGGAAGGCGAGCTGCGCCTGTGCCTGCAACGCATCGCCGCGCAACACTGGAGGCTGCATGCGTAGTGCCGGAGTGCTTCACGCCGATACGGAAATCCTCGTGCCGTTTTTTGACGTCGACACCATGCACGTGGTCTGGCACGGCCATTACGTCAAATACCTGGAAGTAGCGCGTTGTGCGCTGCTCGACAAGATCGGCCACAACTACACGTACATGGTCGAGTCCGGTTACGCCTGGCCGATCATCGACCTGCAACTGCGCTACGTGCGTGGCGCGGTGTTCGGCCAGAAGCTCAACGTACGCGCCAGTCTGGTGGAGTGGGAAAACCGCCTGAAGATCAACTACCTGATCACCGACCTGCAAAGCGGCGAGCGCCTGACCCGCGCAAGCTCCGTGCAAGTGGCGGTCGAAGTGAGCAGCCGCGAGATGCAACTGGCCTCACCAAAAGTCTTCACCGATGCCGTGGAAAGGATGCTGCGATGAATGTTTTTGTTAAAGGCTTGAGCGTACTGGCGCTGCTGGCGATGTCGTCTCTGGCTAACGCCTTCGATCTGCAACAGCTCAGTGAACAACTGGCGAAACCGGACGTGATCCACGGCCAGTTCATCCAGGAAAAACACCTGCGCGCCCTGCCCCAGCCGCTGATCAGCAAGGGCAGCTTCGTTCTCGCGAAAAATCACGGCCTGCTCTGGCTGCTGAAATCACCACTGCAACAGGACTACCGCATCAACGCCAAAGGCATTGCCCGGCGTGACGGCAACGGCTGGCAGCTGCTGCCGAACAAGAGCGCTGGCGCCGAGCAGAACCGCTTGTTCCTCGCCGTGCTGCAAGGCGACAGCAGTGGTCTGCAACGGGATTTCGAACTGGCCCTGAGCGGCGATGCGCAGCAGTGGAAACTGACGCTGACGCCGCGTTCATTGCTACTCAAACAAGTCTTCAAGCAGATCAACATCGACGGCGGCGAACTGGTGCAAACCATCGAACTGCTGGAAACCCAAGGCGACAGCACCGTGCTGCGCATGCAGGACAGCAGCGCCGGCCAACCGTTGAGCGACGCGGAGCAACATGACTTTGCTGAGTGAACGCAGACTGCCGTGGCTGTTCCTGATTCTGCTGCTGGCCGTCATCGCGCTGGCCGGTTGGCAGTGGCGCAACGGTGCGCCGCTGTCGGCGAACCTGATGGAACTGGTGCCGGGCACGAACCCCGACGCCCTCGAACTGCGTGCCGAACAGCGCATGCAGGAACCGCTGAATCGCGAAATGCTGGTGCTGGTCGGTCACGCTGATCGCCAGCAAGCGCTGGCCATGGCGCAGACGCTGGGCGAGCAATGGCAGGCCAGCGGACTGTTCGACAAAGTGCAGTGGAACCTGCAAGCCGATCTGCCGGCCCTGCGCACGCAACTGCTGCAAGGGCGGCTGGCGATGCTCTCGGCAGATGATCGGCAACTGCTGATCGAGCACCCCGACGCGTTCATTCAGCAACGGGTGCAGGCGCTGTTTGACCCGTTTACCGGTTTCAGTCTGGTGGCGAGTCAGGATGACTGGCTGGGCCTGACCGGACGCATCCAGAACAGCCAGCCGAAACACGGCGCGGTACAACTGGACATCGGCAGCGGCGCGCTGGTCGCCGACGCTGACGGCAAGAGCTGGGTGCTGCTGCGCGCGCGCACCACCGGTAATGCCTTCGACATGAACCTGCCGCTGCAAGTGGCGGATCTGCTTCAGCACAGTCGTGACCAAGCGGCACAGTCCGACGTGCAATTACTGGCCGCCAGCGGTTTGCTTTACGCCGCCAATGGCCAGCAACAAGCCACACGCGAAATGACCTGGGTCGGCGGTGGCGCCACGCTGGGCATTCTGTTGTTGCTGCTGTTGGCGTTCCGCCGCTGGCGGGTGCTACTGGCTTTAGTGCCAGTGTTGGTCGGCATGCTGTTCGGTGCGGTGGCGTGTGTGGCGCTGTTCGGGCATATGCATGTGATGACACTGGTGCTCGGTTCCAGCCTGATCGGCGTGGCGGTGGATTATCCGCTGCACTATCTATCCAAGAGCTGGAGCCTCAAGCCGTGGCGCAGTTGGCCGGCCTTGCGCCTGACCCTGTCCGGGCTGACGTTGAGCCTGATCACCAGCGCCATCGGTTATCTGGCGCTGGCGTGGACGCCGTTCCCGGCGCTGACGCAAATCGCAGTGTTCTCCGCTGCCGGGTTGCTCGGCGCCTATCTGTCGGCGGTGTGTCTGCTGCCGGCGCTGCTGAAGAATGTCGAACTGCGTCCGGCGCAATGGCCGCTGCATCTGGCCGAGCGGTTAGTCGGTCTGCGGGAAAAACTACTTGAACGCGTGCGCACCCCGGTGTTGCTCGCACTGCTGATCGCGTTTTGCGTAGGCGGTCTGCTGCAACTGCAAAGCAAAAACGACATCCGCCAGTGGGTCGGCGCACCGCAACGCCTGACTGATGAAGCGCAGACCATCGCACGCATCACCGGCTATCAGCCGACCAGCCAGTTCTTTCTGGTGCGCGCCGCCAACCAGCAGGAATTGCTCGAACGTCAGGCGGCGCTGAGCGAGCGTCTGCAGCAACTGGTCAACCTCGACAAGCTGCAAGGCTATCTGGCCCTCGATCAACTGCTCAGCCCGCCGGGTCAGCAACAGCAAGTGCGCGAAGCACTGAACAAACTGCCGCAATTCTGGCAGCCGTTGATCGATCTCGGCGTGCCCGTCGCCGCGCTGCAAACCGAGCTGCAACAGTTGCAGTCGCTGCCCCTTGAGGACATCGACGTTGCACTGGCCGGGCCGCTCGGCGAGCCGTACCGCACGCTGTGGCTCGGTCCGACCGAAGATGGCGTGGCGGCGATGACCAGCCTGCAAGGCCTGAACAATCCGTCGCTGCTGCGCGTGCAGGCGCTGGATCTGCCGGGCGTGGTGCTGGTGGATCGCCTCGGTGATCTGAACAACGTTTTTGCCGCGACGCAGATCAGCGCCGCCGAGTTGAAACTCGCCTCCTGCGTGTTGATCGTCTTGGTGTTGATCCTGCCCTTCGGCTTCGGCGGGGCTTTGCGCATCGTTGCTCTGCCGTTGCTGGCAGCGCTGTGCAGTCTGGCCAGCCTCGGCTGGCTCGGTCAGCCGCTGACCCTGTTCAGCTTGTTCGGCTTGCTGCTGGTGACGGCGATCAGCGTTGACTACGCGATTCTCATGCGTGAGCAGATCGGCGGCGCGGCGGTGAGTCTGCTCGGCACCTTGCTGGCGGCCGTGACCACATGGCTGTCGTTTGGCTTGTTGGCGGTTTCCAGCACACCAGCGGTGAGCAATTTCGGTTTGTCGGTGAGTCTAGGTCTGGCGTTCAGTTTCATGCTCGCGCCTTGGGCCGGGCGTCATGAACACACCGCTAGCGTTTCGGAGCGTGCAGCATGATGGTCATCGGTTTCTGGCTGCTGGCCCTGGCGTTGTTCGTCTTAGCTACTCGCATCGGCCGCCACTTCGGCCTGATCCCGATTGTCAGCCAGTTGCTGCTGGCGAGTTTCGGTTTGCCGCTGCTGATGTATTTCTGGATCGAACCGGGCTGGCAGCTCAGCGGTGCCGAACTGATCGCACCGGTGTGGCTGAAAAACCTCTACAGCCTGAGTTTTGCGCTGTTGCTCGGGCATATCCTCAGCGATGTGATCGATCTGCGCCTGGATCGCCAGAGCGTGAAAATCGCCGTGCCGAGTTTCGCCGTGCCGTTTGCCTGTGGTCTGGCGGCTGCGTACTGGCTGCTGCCCGCGCAACCGTGGCTCAACTCACTGGCCATCGGTCTGGTGTTCGCGATTACCGCGATCCCGGTGCTGTACTTGTATCTGCGCCACATCGATTACCCGCCCTCTGCCACCCGGCGCCTGGTGCAGACAGCGATCCTGATCGATCTGACATGCTGGACGCTGTTCGGCCTCGCTCAGGGCAGTTTGCACCTGAGCGGTCTGTTGCTGCCGCTGGGCCTCGCGTGCGTGCCGTTAGTGCTGTATCTGTCCGGTGTGCGCCGACCACTGACTTACAGTCTCGGTTTCTTCGCGCTGCTGGTCATGGCCGAGCACTACAAACTCAACGCACTGATTTTCGGCATCGGTTATCTGCTGTGCATGGCCGCGCTGAAAGTACCGCTGGTGCTGCCGCTACCGGCGCGCTGGATGAGCCGTTTGCAGACGTGGATCGCGATCCCGCTGATCCTCACCTTCGGCATCGTCCAGATCGATGTGCACGCGGCTCTCGCCAGCCTCGGCGCCGGGCAATGGGCGGCGCTGCTGCTGTTGCCGATTGCCAGTAAACTGCTCGGCAACTGGCTCGGCCTCGGCTGGGCCGGTGCTTCGTTTGCAGGCGCCAGCCGCTGGCGTGAAAGCGTGCTGCTGAACATTCGTGGCCTCAGCGAAATCGTCTTTCTCAACCTGCTGTTGCAACAACACCTCATCACCCCGGCGCTGTACTTCGCGCTGATGCTGATGGGCCTGATCGCCACACTGTTGCCGGCCCTGATTGGCCTGCACCGTGCGCCACTGAATTTGCCTACCTCATTACCCCGGAGCTCACGTGCCAATCGTTGAAATGGAATCCCGTCAGGTCGTGATCATCGGCGCCGGCCCGTCCGGCGCCATCGCCGCCGCACTGCTCAAGCGCAAGGGCCACGACGTGCTGGTCATCGAGCGTCAGCACTTCCCAAGGTTTTCCATCGGCGAAAGCCTGCTCAGTCATTGCCTGGACTTCGTCGAAGAAGCCGGCATGCTCGACGCCGTCAACGCCGCCGGATTCCAGCGCAAGACCGGCGCCGCGTTTGCCTGGGGCGAGCGCTACAGCGCGTTTGATTTTGGCGACACCTTCACCCACGGCAAGCCGACCACGTTCCAGGTGCAGCGCGCCGATTTCGACAAATTGCTGGCCGATCAAGCGGCGCTGCAAGGTGCCGAGATCCGCTATGGCGATGCCATCGTCAGCGTTGATTTCGACCGGACAAAACCACAACTTGATGTGCGTCGTGAAGACGGCAGCGAATACCGCGTCGAGGCCGATTTCGTCCTCGATGCCAGCGGTTACGGTCGCGTGCTCTCGCGCTTGCTGGATCTGGAAGCGCCATCGAACTTCCCGGTGCGCCAAGCCGTGTTCACCCACGTCGAAGATCACATCGACAACCCGGCGTTCGACCGCGAAAAAATCCTCGTCACCACCCACCCGCAGCATCGCGATATCTGGTTCTGGACGATCCCGTTCAGCAACGGTCGTTGCTCGGTGGGCGTGGTTGCCGCAGCGGAGCACTTCGCTGGCCGCGATGACGATCTTGATGCCTGTCTGCGTGGTTTCATCACCGAGACGCCAAGCCTGGCCGGCGTCCTGAACAATGCCGTGTGGGACACGCCAGCGCGCACGCTCGGCGGGTATGCGGCCAACGTCAAAACCCTGCACGGGCCAGGCTTCGCGCTACTGGGCAACGCAGCAGAATTTCTCGACCCGGTGTTCTCCTCCGGCGTGACCATCGCCATGCGTTCGGCGAGCATGGCAGCGGCGGTGCTGCACCGTCAGTTGCAGGGCGAAACCGTCGACTGGCAAAGCGAATTTGCCGAACCGCTGAAACGCGGCGTCGACACTTTCCGCTGCTACGTCGAGGGCTGGTACGCCGGCACCTTTCAAGACGTGATTTTTTATGAAGACAGCCAGGCGGAGATTCGCCGGATGATCTGCTCGATCCTCGCCGGTTACGCCTGGGACGAACGCAACCCGTTCGTCAGCGAGGCGCGCCGCCGGTTGAAGATGATTTCCGAACTTTGCGCAAAGGACGCCCCATGACTTACCTGAGCGACAGCTACGTCGAGGAAACCCGCTTCGGTTTCTGGTTCCTGCGCAGCCACACCTGGCAGCACCATGTGTTGCGCGTGGCGATCAACGATCTGCGCAGGTTGTTCAGCGAGTCGTTGCCGGCAAACCCGGTGTTGCTGGATGCCGGTTGCGGTCAGGGCAAGTCGTTCCGTCACCTGCGCCAGACTTTCGCGCCACAGCGTTTGATCGGCATCGACGCCGATCCGCACAGCCTTGAGTTGAGCGGCGAAGAAGCGGTGCGCCAAGGCCTGGATGTCGAGTTGATCGGCAGCGATTGCGCAACGCTGAACGTGCCGGACGCCAGTGTCGACCTGCTGTTCTGTCATCAGACCTTTCATCATCTGGTCGAGCAGGAAAAGGCCCTCGCCGAGTTTTATCGAGTGCTCAAGCCCGGCGGTTATCTGCTGTTCGCCGAATCCACCGAGGCTTACATCGATACGTGGGTGATCCGCTGGCTGTTCCGCCATCCGATGCATGTGCAAAAGAGCGCTGCGCAGTATCTGCAGATGATTCGCGAGCAGGGTTTCGAGTTTGGCGAGCGCAACGTCTCGTACCCGTATTTGTGGTGGAGCCGCTCGAAGGATTTTGGTTTGCTGGAGCGGTTCGGGGTGCGCAAGCCGAAGCCGTTTGGCGAGCGTGAGGAAACGCTGGTGAACGTCGTCGCGCGCAAGCCATTGGCAGGTGATATCTGATGCAACACTTTCGACCTGTACACCCCAAACCCTGTGGGAGCTGGCTTGCCAGCGATAGCGGTGTATCAGTCAGCCCCAATGTTGAAAGTGCCGACGCCTTCGCGAGCAAGCCCGCTCCCACAGGGTTTGTGGTGTGGCTGATGCTGGCGATGTTTGCCCTGCTAAGCGGTTGCGCCAGCCAGGCGCCGCTGCCAACCGGCAACCCGACGTTGCCGCTGCCCTTGCAACTGCACATCGAACGCCAACAAGCCGAACAACGCCAGGACTGGCTGCTCGTCATTCAGCGCGAAGGCCCAGGCATCCGTTGGTCGATGATGGACCCGCTGGGCATTCCTCAGGCCCGTCAGCAACTGATCGACGGCCACTGGCAGGCCGACGGTCTGCTGCCGCCCAATCCGGAAGCCCGGGAGCTGTTCGCCGCGCTGCTGTTCGCCCTGACGCCGTCTGGCGAACTGATGCGCAATTACCCCTCCGCGCAGCAACAGGGTGGTCAACGTTCATTGTCCGCGCGCTGGAACATTCGTTATGTACAACCGTTGAGCTTTGAATTAGACCTGCCCCAAGGCCCGCACTATCGCGTTTCTCCACTCGGTGAACCGACGCCATGACCGCCTACCTGAATGCCCTCGGCGTCATCTGCGCCCTTGGCCGCGACAAGCAAGAAATCGCGCGCAATCTGTTCGCCGGCGACTGCTCGGGCATGCGCCCCGAGTCGGGCTGGGTGGCGGAGCGTGAGTTGCCGGTGGCCGCCGTACACGGTGAATTGGCGCCGATCCCGCCAGAACTGGCCGGCCAGAGCAGTCGCAATAATCAGTTGTTGCTGGAAGCCGCGCTGCAGATTCGCGCCGACATCGATCACGCGATCCAGACTTACGGCCGCGACCGCATCGGCGTCGTGCTCGGCACCAGCACCTCAGGCATCGATGAAGCCAGCCGAGGCCTGGCGCATTTCCTCCGTGAGCAGCATTTCCCGGCGCAATACGACTACGGACAACAGGAACTCGGCGCTCCGGCAAATTTCCTCGCCGACTGGCTGCAACTGAGCGGCCCGGCCTACGTGATTTCCACGGCCTGCACGTCCAGCGCCCGCGCACTGATGAGCGCGCAACGCCTGCTCGATCTCGGTTTATGCGACGCGGTGCTGTGCGGTGGCGTCGACAGTCTGTGCAAGCTGACCCTCAACGGTTTCTCTTCACTGGAAGCGGTGTCCGACGAGCGCTGCAATCCGTTTTCAGCCAACCGCAACGGCATCAACATCGGCGAAGCGGCAGTGCTGTTCGTGATGACCAAGCGACGTGGCGATGGCCCAGCCATCGCCCTGCTCGGTGCCGGCGCCAGCTCAGATGCGCACCACATCTCAGCGCCAGAGCCGAGCGGACGCGGCGCCCTGCAAGCGATGCAGAAAGCCTTGCGCCGCGCTGATCTGCAAGCGGCGCAAATCAACTATCTGAACCTGCACGGCACCGCGACCCAGCACAACGACGCCATGGAAAGCCTGGCCGTCGCCACACTGTTTCCCGACGGGGTCGCCTGCTCCTCGACCAAACCGATGACCGGCCACACCCTGGGCGCAGCCGGCGCACTGGAAGCCGCGTTCTGCTGGTTGAGCCTGAGCGATGACAACCCGACACACGCCTTGCCGCCGCACGTCTGGGATGGTCAGGCCGATCCAGCCCTGCCGCCGCTCAACTGGGTGACCGCAAGCGAACGCCTGTCGTCCATTGCACCCCGCTACCTGATGAGCAACTCGTTTGCCTTCGGCGGCAATAACGTCAGCCTGATTATCGGAGACGCCCCATGACCGACTGGCCGCTCGCCGAACTGCTGCCCCACGCGGGCGACATGATTCTGATCGAGCAGATTCTCAGCTTCGACGAAGAGCAGATTTACACCCGCCTCACGGTCAAGCCTGACGGCCTGTTCAGCCTGCCCGACGGCAGTTTGCCAGCGTGGGTCGGCATCGAGCTGATGGCGCAGAGCGTCGCCGCGTTCGCCGGCTGCCACGCGCGACGCAAAGGCAATCCGGTGGAGCTGGGCTTTTTGCTTGGCACACGCAAGTTCGAGTGCAACGTCGACGCGTTTCCTGCGGGCTGCGAGTTGACCATCCATGGCATCCGCTCGCTGGAAGACGACAACGGCATGGGCGTTTTCGAGTGTCACATCAACGGCGCAGGCATCGCCGCCAGCGCACGCTTGAACGTGTTCCGCCCGCCACAGCCAACCCAATATCTGCAACAAGCAAAGGAGTCGAACGATGACTGAATCCGTACTGGTCACCGGCTCCAGCCGTGGCATCGGCCGCGCCATTGCCTTGCGTCTGGCGCAAGCCGGACATGACATCGTCCTGCATTGCCGCAGCGGCATTGCCGAGGCACAAGCTGTGCAAGCCGAAGTCCAAGCGCTGGGCCGCAGCGCGCGCATCCTGCAATTCGACGTTGCCGACCGTGAAGCCTGCAAAAGCATTCTTGAAGCCGACGTCGAAACCCACGGCGCCTATTACGGCGTGGTGCTCAACGCCGGTCTGACCCGCGACGGCGCGTTCCCGGCGCTGAGCGATGACGATTGGGACGTGGTGCTGCGCACCAATCTCGACGGTTTCTACAACGTCCTGCACCCGGTGATGATGCCGATGATCCGCCGCCGTGCCGCCGGTCGCATTGTTTGCATCACGTCTGTATCGGGGCTGATCGGCAACCGTGGCCAGGTCAACTACAGCGCCTCCAAGGCCGGCGTTATCGGCGCAGCGAAAGCGTTGGCGATTGAGCTGGGCAAGCGCAAAATCACCGTTAACTGCGTCGCGCCGGGCCTGATCGACACGGCGATGCTCGACGAAAACGTGCCGGTGGAAGAACTGATGAAAATGATCCCCGCGCAACGCATGGGCACCCCCGAAGAGGTGGCCGCTGCAGTAAATTTCCTGATGTCGGCGGAAGCCTCGTACATCACCCGTCAGGTACTGGCGGTCAACGGAGGCCTGTGCTGATGAAGCGCGTCGTCGTCACCGGCATGGCCGGCATCACCTCGCTGGGCAGCGACTGGGACACCATTGCTGGCAACTTCGCAGCCAACCGCAGCGGCATCCGCCGGATGGACGAGTGGGATCGCTTCAGCGAACTCAACACACGCCTGGCCGGGCCCATCGATGATTTCGTGGTGCCCGCGCACTGGACCCGTAAGCAACTGCGCAGCATGGGCCGGGTGTCGCGCCTGGCAGTCGGTGCGGCGGAACAAGCGCTGGCCGACGCCGGTTTGCTCGGCGACGCCTCGATCAAGGACGGGCGCATGGGCGTGGCTTGTGGCTCGTCCACCGGCAGCACCGACGAGATCAAAGCCTTCGGCAACATGCTGCTCAACTCGGTGGCCGAAGGCCTGAACGCCAACTCCTACGTGCGGATGATGCCGCACACCACCGCCGCCAATATCAGCATCTTCTTCGGCCTTACCGGGCGCCTGATCCCGACGTCCAGCGCCTGCACCAGCGGCAGCCAGGGCATCGGCTACGCGTATGAGGCGATCAAGTTCGGTCGCTTGCCGTTGATGCTCGCCGGCGGCGCCGAAGAACTCTGCCCGACCGAAGCCATGGTCTTCGACGCGCTCTACGCCACCAGCCTGAAAAACGATGCGCCGCAAACCAGCCCACGCCCGTATGACAAGGGTCGCGACGGTCTGGTGATCGGCGAAGGTGGCGGCATGCTGGTGCTTGAGGAGCTGGAACACGCGCTCGCTCGCGGCGCACACATCCACGCCGAAATCGTCGGTTTCGGCAGCAACGCCGACGGCCAGCACACCACACGCCCGGAACAAACCACCATGCGCCGTGCGATGGAGCTGGCGCTGGAAGACGCCGGCCTGACGCCGGATGCCATCGGTTATGTCAATGGTCACGGCACGGCTACAGAACAGGGCGACATTGCCGAAACACTGGCGACCAGCAGTTTGTTTGGCGAACGCATGCCGATCAGCTCGCAGAAGAGTTTCCTCGGCCACACCCTCGGGGCCTGCGGCGCGCTGGAGTCCTGGTTCAGCATCGAGATGATGAACCGCGACCTGTACGTGCACACGTTCAACCTCGACGAGGTCGATCCGCACTGCGGCAAGCTCGATTACCTACGCGGCGAATTCCGCCAGATGCACCACGACTACGTGATGAACAACAATTTCGCTTTTGGTGGCGTCAACACCTCGTTGATTTTCCGCCGCTGGCCGCAACCGAATTAATCCAGGTCAAGGAGACCTCCATGCACTTCAAGAAACTCGCTGCCTTCACTCTGCTGCTCTGCGCCTTGCCGGCCGTCAGCCAGGCTCGTGACACAGCGGTTTACCTGCCGTTCGACAAAGCCGTCGCCGAAGCGACCCGTTCGGGCAAAATCGATGGCAGCGTGAAGTTCTATCTGGCCGGCAACACCCCGGCCGGCAAAGTCACCGTGCTCAGCCCAGGTGCCGTGACCAACAAGAAAACCAACGCCTTCAACAAGTCCGACACAGAGGCCTGCGAGTGGGTCGTGCAATCGGCCATCATCAGCCTGCACCAGGCCGCGAAAAGCGCCGGCGCCAACGCAGTGACCAACATCGTCAGCTTCTACAAGAGCAACGAGCGCAAGGATGCGCAGACCTACGAATGCCACGCCGGCGCGATCATGGCGGGGATTGCGTTGAAGGGTGATCTGGCGAAGGTGCAGTAAACGCCAGAAACCACAAAGGGCGCCATTCGGCGCCCTGCTCATTTCAGCATCTACACTCATCCTGACAGGCCATCGCACCGCCTGCCGGAGCGGCGAGCCCAATCCCCCCCTGCACTCGCGCTTCTCTTTCACCGTCAAGGAGATGACCATGCAAGTGAAAGCCCTGATCGCCGCCACGCTCTTCAGCCTGCTGCCCAGCGCCAGCCACGCCACCAATCTGATGTACATGCCCTTCGAAACCGTGCTGTCGGATGCGATTCGCGCCGGGCGGCTGGATGGCAGCGTGAAGTTCTATTTGGTCGGCAATGGCCCGCAGGGCACACAGCAGTTATTACGCCGCGATGTGATCAGTGATCTGAAGACCAACGGTTTCAACAAGAGCGACCACAATTCCTGCGAGTGGGTGTTGCAGTCGAATCTGATCAAGTTGCAGGCCGAGGCCAAGCGGGTAGGGGCGAATGCGGTGGTCAATATCGTCAGCTATTACGACCGGCATGTGCGCAAGGATTTGAATACCTATGAGTGCCGGGCGGGGATTTTTGTCACGCGGGTGGCATTGAAGGGGGATTTGGTGCGGTTGCCTTAGGCATTCTGGAATTTTTTGGCGTAGCGGCCGGCCTCTTCGCAAGCAAGCCCGCTCCCACAATTGATCTTCAGTGAACACATACTGTACGCATGACACAAATCCCCTGTGGGAGCGGGCTTGCTCGCGAAGAGACCAGCAGCCATTACACAATCAAAGGGTCGACCTTGCGCGTGAGCAGTTCGACGAACGCCTTGGCCATCGGTGATTTCTGATCCTTGCGCTGCACCAGCCACACCGCCGAAATCGCTTCAGGATCCAGCAGCGGCCGATACACCACGCCGTCGATGCGCATCCGCTGATAAGAGGCTGGCAAGACAGAGACGCCCAACCCCGCTGCCACCAGACCAATGATGGTCATCGCCTCCCCCGCCTCTTGGGCAAAGTGCGGACTGAAGCCTGCGTCACGCGCCAGGCTGAGCAGTTGTGCGTAAAGACCGCTGCCATAGCTGCGCGGAAAGAACACGAACGGCTCCAGCGCCAGCGCCGAAAGAAACAGGCCCTCCTCGCTGCCCTGGGCCAACGGATGCTTGGCGCTGAGCACAGCCACCAAAGGCTCGCGCATCAATTCCACCACGCTCAAGGAATCGGGCAGGCCCAGCGGACGCATGATGCCGACTTCGATCGACTCGTCCACCAGCGCCTCCGCGACCTGTGTACTGCTCATTTCCCGCAGGTTCAGGTGCACCGCCGGGAAACGCTGACGAAAGGAAAAGATCGCCTGCGGAATCGTCGAGTTGAACGGCGCAGAAGAGGTGAAGCCGATCTTCAGTTCCCCGAGTTCGCCGAGTTGCGCACGACGGGCGACATCCGCCGCTTTGTCGACCTGCGCCAGTACCAAGCGCGCCTCCTCGAGAAACAATCTGCCGGCCTCGCTCAGCTCGACCCGACGATTGGTGCGCTCGAACAGCCGTGCGCCGACCTCTTGCTCCAGCGACTGAATCTGCTGGCTCAATGGCGGCTGAGAAATCCCCAGCACCTGTGCGGCCCGGCCGAAATGCAGTTCTTCGGCAACGGCGATGAAGTAGCGCAGGTGACGCAATTCCATGAAAACTCCATTAGGTCGTTAAAGCTATCAAACAGGTCGAACAATATATTGGATAGAAACATTAGCCAGCTATATGCTTTTTTCCATTGCCTGCCTGGCCGTGCTCTCCCGAGGTCTGATGTGAAAACCGCCGCCGCCCCTCTTGCCCATGAAGTACCACCTGCTGCGGCCGACGATGTCGTCGCCGAGCTGCAAGAGCTCTACATCGAAAAAGGCACACCGATGTTCATGCGCACGGTGCTGGCGCTGTTCAGCGGTGGGTTTGCGACGTTTGCCCTGCTGTATTGCGTGCAACCGATGATGCCGCTGCTGTCCCACGAGTACGGGATCAACGCGGCGCAGAGCAGCCTGATTCTGTCAGTGGCCACCGGCATGCTCGCCATCGGCCTGCTCATTACCGGGCCGATTTCCGATCGGGTCGGGCGTAAACCGGTGATGGTCACCGCGTTGTTCGCAGCGGCGCTGTGCACCATCGCCAGTTCGATGATGCCGAGCTGGGAAGGTGTATTGATCATGCGCGCGCTCATCGGTTTGTCGCTGAGCGGTCTGGCGGCGGTGGCGATGACTTACTTGAGCGAAGAGATTCACCCGCAACACATCGGTCTGGCGATGGGTCTGTACATCGGTGGTAACGCGATTGGCGGGATGAGCGGACGGTTGATCACCGGGGTGCTGATCGACTTCGTCAGCTGGCACACGGCAATGCTGGTGATCGGCGGTCTGGCGATGATTGCGGCGGCGGTGTTCTGGAAGATTCTGCCGGAATCACGCAACTTCCGCTCGCGCTCACTGCACCCGCGTAGCCTGCTCGACGGTTTCACCATGCACTTTCGCGATGCCGGTTTGCCGCTGCTGTTTCTTGAAGCGTTCGTGCTGATGGGCGCGTTCGTGACGCTGTTCAACTACATCGGCTATCGCTTGCTGGCCGCACCGTACAACCTTGATCAGCTGTTCGTCGGTTTGCTCTCGGTGGTGTACCTGTCGGGCATCTACAGCTCGGCGAAGATCGGTTCACTGGCGGACAAACTGGGGCGACGCAAAGTGTTGTGGGCGACGATTGCGCTGATGTTCGTCGGCCTCGCGCTGACGATGCTCACACCATTGCCGCTGGTGATCGTCGGCATGCTGATCTTCACCTTCGGCTTCTTTGGCGCGCACTCGGTGGCGAGTAGCTGGATCGGACGACGGGCGTTGAAGGCCAAGGGGCAGGCGTCGTCGTTGTATCTGTTCAGTTATTACGCAGGGTCGAGCATTGCCGGCACGGCGGGTGGGGTGTTCTGGCACTTGGGGGGATGGAACGGTATTGGCCTGTTTATCGGCGCGCTGTTGCTGATTGCGCTGTTGGTGGCGTTGAAGCTGGCGAAATTGCCAACACTGGGTAGCGCGCCACCCTGACCGTCAGGATGGCTCGGCACGAACCACCAGTTGCGCTTCCAGTAACTGATCTTTTTTATCCAGGCTCAGGGATTCGAATTGAGCACCGTCGCGTTCGACGCCCTCCAGCCATTTCAGTAATGTCTGCGCATTGCCCCGCAAGGTGATGCGCAGGACATTGTCATCGGCCTCGAACTGTTCCAGGTCCAGCCCCTGCGCCAATGCGCTGTCACTGAGCCGGGTGGAGAGCGGCGCGGACACCAGCGGGCGCTGCTGCGACGGCAGTGCGCGCTGCACTTGCAGCGCCAGCGCCAACCGTTGTTGATAAAGTCGTTCAGCGGCAGCCAGACGCTGTTGTGCCGGTTGCCAGAGCCCACTGAACATCAGCACGGCGATCAGGAAAATGCCCAGCCAGACCAGCATTTTCTGATCCCTGCGCGGCAGTTGCTGCCATTTTTCCTGCAAGACTGGCGGTAACTTCAGGTAAGACTTCATTCAGGACGACTCCTCCAGCGTCAATATTGCCCGCACGCGGTTCTGGTCTTTGCTGGCACTGCCGAGCTTGATTGGCATGCCGCTCTGTCTGCCGCGCTCGCGCAACTGCTCAAGTTCGGCAAAACTGTTGGCTGTGAGTTGCACTTTCCAACCCTCGCCGGCGCGATACTCGATGCGTTGTACCTCGACGCTGCTGCCACCGATTACCTGTTCGGCAAGGCTGTGCAAACGCGCCAGGCGGGTTTGCTGATTCGTATCACCCTGCGATTGCAAGGCACGCAATTGCGCAGCCAGGTCAACAATGCGGGTTTCCTGGGGATAGATGGCTCTGAACCGCTCTACGCTGTCGGCGTAAAGAAGCCCGGCTTGTTGTTCAAGAAAATGGCTACGTGCCTGAGTGAACCCCCACAGCATCAGGAACGTCAGACCCACCGCCACCCCCACAAGCGACCAGGGCAAGCGTCGCTGCGACTGAGCATATTCGCCCTGACGCAGGTCTATGGCGTGCCGGGATTGTCTGGCCAGCACAGTGCTGAGCGCTGTCAGCGCAGAGCCCGGTGTGTTCAGCCAATGCACGGGGGATGCCGGGTTTTCCTTCAAGGTTTCACGTCCTTGATCGGTCAGCGCCAGCCTCGCTTGCTGGGTCCCTCCGACGATCCAGCGCCCGAACCACCAGGCGCCACAAGGCTGATCGTCGGGCAGCAGATCGGCATCGACGTAACAGCTTGCCGGCTCGATACCCAAGGACTTCAGCAGGACCAACAACGTTTCCAGCCACTGCCGGTCGATTACCAACAGCGGATAACGTCGCGTAGCGTCTGAGCGCCCGACCGCCACATGAACGCTGTCCAGTTCCTGCGCCAATTGGTCCTCAATCGCATACGTCAGCGCCTGTACGGAAGGCCGTCGTCGGTTAGGCCACGCGTCGGTGAGCCACCAACTACAAACCTCCATTGGCAGTATCAGCATGACGCTGGCACCGGCCAACACGGTCGCGGCGTTGGCCAACGGCATGAGATTCGGCGCCTCGTCGTCACGCCAGAAACAGCATGGCCAATCGGGTGAGGCCTTAGGCAAGCCTTCGGCGGTCAGGTAAAGCCAGGTTTTCATTGGGCAGTTTCACTTTCAGTCGAGGCCACGAAACTTCGTTGTTGCAGTCGTAGCCGGCCATTACTCAAATCACGTTCAAATTGGCTGATCAGGCGCAGACGGCGCTGGCCCAACTCAGCATCCACCGTGACGCGAAACCAGCGGCTGTTCAGGCCCAACCCATGGCTGAGCACACCCAAGCCCTCAATGGCAGGCGCCTGAGTGAAGCTCTGCACACTGGAGTAACCTTCATCAGGACGTTGCGCCACTAACGCTTGGGCGCTGTCGATGGTCATTCCTTCAAGGGTCGCGAGGACCGTTGCCGAGGCGGTGTTGACGTTTAGCGTGGCCTCCTTCGGGAGCACGGCAATCCACGGTTTGATGCGCGCCAGCCAATGCGCATCGACGCCGGGCAGCAACCGTAATCCGGAAACATCGGACAGCAGCCCCGGGCCATCGGGCGGGCGCAAAGCGCTCAAATCCGGGGCATTCAGGTTCAGCGCCTGCAACAGCCGCGACCAGCGCCCGAGCGTGATCTGGTCGACCTGACCGGCCTTGAGCAACTGATTGATATTGAAACGCCCGGCGAGGTCTTCGATGTGGATGTGCACCCGCCCGCCGTCGATGTCGAATGCGCTACGGCGCTGGCCCCACTCTTGCCCCAGCTGAATCGTTTTTGACGCTCGCCATTGTGGGTTCTGCAGATATTGCCGAGCCAGGGTTTCACCGCTCAGCCCCAACTGACGCAACTGCAATTGATGAAGTTGCTGCGCACTGCTTTGCACGGCGAGGCGATGGCTGCGCAGTAAACTCCCGACCAGCAACAGCGCCAGGCTCATCACCAGCAGCACCGTGATCAATGCAACGCCCTGCTGACGGCTCTTCATCGCACAGCCTGCGGCAAAATGAACACGCGGCGGATCTGGCCGAAGCGCGGCGAGGAAAACTGCAGTTCCACAGCCTGGGGCGGCGCCATCGGCATTTTTGCGTCAACGGGCCACTCACTGCGCCAGGCGCTTTTTTCATCAAACAACCGCCAACGCACCTGCGTCACGCCTTCGAGCAACTTCTGCCGTTGCGCCTCGGCCTGGCCAACAGCGCGACTGTAACGCCACAGCGTTTCACCTTCGAAGGTGTAACTGACTTCCTGTAACTCACTGCGCAGCTGATCCAGCGGGTTGCGCCAGTTACCCCGTTGAAAATTCAGCAAACCGCCATCAAGCAGCATCGTGCGCCCCGGGTGCGACTCCACCACCTGCAGCACATCGCGCTCAATCACCGCTACGGCGCGCATCAAGCTGCGCAGAGCCAGTTGATGGTCGACACTGCTGCGCTCGGCGCTGGCAACACCGTCGAACAATCGCCAGCACGCCATCCCCAACACAACGAAAATGGCCATGGCGATCAGCAACTCGATCAAGGTGAAACCCGACTGTCTATTCATCTCGCGCCTGCAACCAGCGCTGGCTGTGGTTCACGATGTCGTCACTGTCGCCACGGCGCACGCTGATTTCGACCGCAAGCAGACGCGAGTCTTCTGCCGCTCGAATGACTTGGCTGAGCACCCACTCTCGCTGGGCGAAGGCGACAACGAATCGTCGACTGCCCAATGGCAGATTGCGTTGCAGGCTCAGTTCGTTCAACTGGTTATCCGCCAGCCATGAGGCAAACAATCGCTCCTCCAGACCGGCACCCTGCTGCAATACATACTGACTGGCCGACAGGGCGGCGGCGGCCAGGGTTGCGAAGATCGCAAGGGCGATCATCACCTCCAGCAAGGTAAATCCGCGCTCAGTTTTCATCGATGACCGGCTCACTCAAACCATCACTGGAAAGACTCAACCAACGTTGACTCTTGCTGGAAAAACTCAAGACAAAGGGGCTGAGTTCGTCACTGCTGAGCAGCAAAATCTGTGGTTGCGCCGACGAGTCGCTCAAGGTCAGCGGTCGACCTTCCTGCTCAAGCGTCATGAACAATCCCGCAGGCAAATGACTTGGCGCGCCGACGGGCTGCCAGGTCGAACGCTCGAAACGCAACAACTGATAACTCTCACGCTCCAGACGCACGCCGTATTCACGCTCTTCCAGCACCGCGCTTTCCCGTGAGGTGTTCAGTAACTGGGCAACGGCCAGGGCTTGCTGCCGCGCCTGACGTGCCGGGCTCTCGCCGGCCACCAGGGTGATCATTCCGATCACCACGCTGATCACCACAATCACCACGAGCATCTCCAGCAACGTGAAACCACGGGCGTTGCGCTTCATCCTCAGTTGTCCCAATTGCCGATTTCAGCCGCGTGCCCTTCCCCACCTTCGACGCCATCCGAACCGAAGGAATAGAGGTCATAACCCGGCCCTTTAACGCCCTGCCCCAGGTACTGATAAGGCGTACCCCACGGGTCGACCGGGAGTTTCTTCAGGTAACCCTGCGGGTTCCAGTTTTTCGCCGTCGGTGTACCTGTCGGGCGTTTGCTGAGCGCTTCGAGTCCTTGTTGAGTCGAGGGATAGTTGTGATTGTCGAGGCGATACATTTCCAGCGCCGTGGCGATCGCCTGAATATCGGTTCTGGCAGCAGTGACCTTGGCCTGATCAGGTCGGCTCATGAACTGCGGGACGACGATCGCGCCGAGAATGCCGATGATCACCACGACCACCATGATTTCGATCAGGGTAAAGCCGCGTTGGGTACGTGCGCCGCTATGTACAAAGGATTTCATGGTTCAGCTCACCAGTTGATTAAGACTCAGAATCGGCATCAGGATGGCCAGGACGATCAGCAACACCACGCCGCCCATCACCACCAGCATGAAAGGTTCAAACAGGCTCACCGCCAGTGCGATGCGCGCTGCCAGGGTTTTTTCCTGTTGCTCGGCGGCTCGCGCCAACATGCTGTCCAGTTCACCGGCGCGCTCGCCACTGGCGATCATGTGCAGCATCATCGGCGGGATATCACCGCTGCGTTCCAGGGCACGAGCCAGCGTGCCGCCCTCACGCACAGAGCGGGCGACATCGCTCATGCGGGCGCGGACGGTCTGGTTGGCAATCACCGCGGCGGCTATTTCCAGAGCATCCACCAGCGGCACGGCGCTCTTGCCGAGAATCGCCAAGGTACTGGCGAACCGTGCCGCTTCAGTCGCGCGCAACACCCCGCCAAGCAGCGGCATGCGCAGCAGCAATGCATGCCAGCGCAAGCGCATGGCGGGCTGACGTAACGCCGCTCGTACACCCGCGACCAAAGTGAAGATCAGCAAAAACAGCCACAGGCCATAACCGCGCAAGCCATCGCTGAGAGCGATGAGTCCGCGAGTCAGCATTGGTAATGGCTGGCCACTGTCGATAAAAATCTTCACCACGTCGGGCACCACGTAGGCCAGCAACAAACCGACAATGGCCAACGATGCGCACATCAGAATCAGTGGATAAACCAGCGCCAGCTGAATGCGCTGGCGCGAAAGCTGACGGGCCTCGGTGTAGTCGGCCAACTGCTCCAGTACCTGCTCCAGATGACCGGAGCGCTCACCCGCAGCGACCGTGGCGCGATACAGTTCGGGGAACACTTTGGGAAATCCGCCCAGTGCCGACGCCAGTGTGTAACCTTCAAGGACACGACTGCGCACCGATAGCAGCAGGCTGCTGACACGTCGTTTTTCACTCTGCGAGGCTACCGCTTGCAAGGCTTCTTCCAGTGGTAACGAGGCCTGAATCAGCGTCGATAGCTGACGTGTGACCAGGGCCAGTTCGCTGGCACTCAAGCGCGCGTTACTGGTGAACCGACCGGCCGGATTTTTTACCCGTCGGGCCTCCCTCAAGTGGGTGGTCATCAGGCCGCGATCACGCAATAACTGACGCGCCTGCCTGGGACTTTCCGCCTCTTGCGAGCCTCTGATCCTGCGACCGTTGCGATCCTGCGCCTGATAATCGAATGCCGGCATGCTCAGTCCTCCTGGGTCACGCGCAACAGTTCATCGAGGCTGGTCGAGCCATCAAGTACCCGCCGCAGCCCATCCTGAAACAGGCTCGGGGAGCTGTTGCGTGCTTCACGCTGAAGCTCCGGCTCGCTGGCCCCGCGATGAATCAATGCCGAGAACGCCGGATTGACGCTGATCAGTTCATAAATGCCGATCCGTCCGCGATACCCCTGCTGGCAATGCTCACAACCCACGGCCCGATAAAGGCGCGGCGCCGCATCGACCGCCAAGCCGAGCCGCAGGCTCTGGGCCGCATCCGCCACATAGGGTGATTTGCATTCGGAGCACAGCGTACGCAATAGACGCTGGGCCAGCACACCGACCAGCGAAGACGCCAACAAGTACGCGTCGACTTCCATGTCCAGCAACCGGGTCACTGCGCCCACCGCGCTGTTGGTGTGCAAGGTCGACAGCACCAGGTGACCGGTCAAGGAAGCCTGCACAGCAATTTCCGCGGTTTCGCGGTCACGAATTTCGCCCACCATCACCACGTCCGGATCCTGACGCAGGATCGCCCGCAAACCCCGGGCGAACGTCATATCGACCTTGGGGTTGACCGGGGTCTGGCCAATGCCCGGCAGGTGATATTCGATCGGATCCTCGACGGTCAGGATATTGCGTGTCTGATCATTTAGATGGGTCAGCGCGGCATACAGGCTAGTGGTCTTGCCCGAGCCCGTCGGACCTGTGACCAGAAAGATCCCGTGGGGTTTGCCAAGCATTTGTTGAAACCGCACCAGCGTCTCGGCCGGCATGCCCAGACGCTGCAGGTCGAGGCGACCGGCCTGCTTGTCGAGCAAACGCAAAACCACTCGCTCGCCATGGGCCGAAGGCAGGGTCGACACCCGCACGTCAACCTCGTGGCCAGCCAGACGCAAGGCGATACGACCGTCCTGAGGAATACGCTTCTCGGCGATATCCAGCCTGGCCATGACCTTGATTCGTGACACCAGAAGATTCGCCAGCTCACGCTTGGGCCGTAGCACTTCACGCAATTGACCGTCGACCCGCATGCGCACCGACAGGTACTGTTCGAACGTTTCCAGGTGCACGTCAGAGGCCTTTTCGCGGACGGCTTCGCTGAGCAACGCGTTGATCAGACGAATGATCGGTGCATCGCCCTCCTGCTCCAGCAAGTCGGCAGTCTGCGGTACCTGATCCGCCAGACTGACCAGATCCAGTTCATCGTCCAGCCCCTGTGCGACTTGCTCGGCGGCGCTTTTTCCGGCGCGATAACACTGCGCCAGACGCAGGGCGAACGTCTGTTCGTCGAGCCGCTGCCAGGGCAGATCCCGGGGACTCAAACGGCGCACTTCGGCCAGCGCAGTCAACGGGGTGTCATCGCGAAACAGTACGCGCAAATCGTCCCCCTCGCCTTCGAGCAACACCCCGAAACGACGGGCAAAGCCGAATGGCAATCTAGCAGGGGACTTCGGCACCGCACTCATGGTGCTCGCACCTTGTCTTTGCGCAGATCAATCAGTTGATTGTCGTTGGAGCCTTCGAACAATTGTTGTGGGTCTCGTGGCAACAACAATGAGTTGTTCTGCCGCGCGCCCGGTTTGCTCAAGTGACGCAGGTCGTTGTAACGATCCACGGTGATCTCGGTGAGGTTCTCTCTGCTGCGGACGATGGTCGGACGCAGGAACACCATGAGATTGGTCTTGGTCACGGTGTCTTTGCTTGAGCGGAACAGCCCGCCGATCAGCGGAATGCGGCCGAGGAACGGCACACTGCTTTCCACCGTCCGCACGCTGTCCTTGATCAAGCCGCCAATCACGATGATCTCGCCGTCATCAGCCAGAATGGTGCTCTTGAGCGAGCGCTTGTTGGTGATCAGGTCTTCGCTGGTGAGGCCGCTGACCGCAGGCGCGATTTCGGAGTTTTCCTGCTCGACTTCCAGCCTGAGTGTCGAGCCCTCGTTGATGTGTGGCTTGATCTTCAGGCTGATGCCGACGTCCTTGCGCTCGACCGTGGTAAAGGGATTATCCGAGCCGCTGCTGGAGGTGGTGTAGGAGCCCGTCTTGAACGGCACGTTCTGCCCCACCAGAATTTCTGCCTGCTGGTTGTCCAGCGTCAGCAGGCTCGGCGTCGACAGCAAATTGTTACGGGCATTGCTAGCCAACGCGGTCACCAGAACGCCGAAACGATCACCGCCGATTTTCAGTGCAGCGCCTTCCGGCAACTTGACGTTGGCTCCCGAACCCAAGAGCCCGGCAATCGTGTTTCCAGCGCCCGGAAAGGTAATGCCGCCCTTGACGTCACCGCCATTCACGCCCCATTGCACGCCGAGCGCTTCATTGATGTCGCCGGAGATTTCGACGATCGCGGCATGAATCAGCACCTGAGCGCGTGGCTGGTCGAGTTGACGGACAATATTCTCGATGGTGCGCACCTGCGCCGGCTCGGCAATGACTACCAGCGCGTTCTGGCTCTCATCGGCCTTGACCACCACAGGGGAGGCCGGCGAATTATCTTTGCCAATGCCCGAACCACCGGCCGCTTTCATTCCCTGACTCATGGAATCAAGCACCTCGGCCAACTGCTTGGCGTCACTGTGACGCAGACGTATGACCCTGGAGTTGTCAGCGCGGGCGTTGGCGGGTGTATCGAGCGCCCGTGCCATATCGATCAACCGCTGCCGGGCGACCTGTGTGCCCAGAATCACCAGACGATTGCTGCGGCCATCAGCGATAACCTGGCTGCCGGACTCCAGGTTCTGTTTGCCGATCGACTGCTCCATGACTTTGGCAATCTCAACGGCCAGGCCATAGCGCAACTCAACAACGGCGTGTGCATTTTTGGCACCGGAATCCAGTTGCCGCACTATCTCGCTGATGCGGCGAACGTTGCCGGCGCTGTCGGTAACGATCAATGCATTGGCCGAAGCGGAGGGTCCGATATAGCCATTGGTGGACACCAACGGACGAATCAACCCGGCGAGATCGGCGGCAACACTGGCGTTCAACTCGATGACTTGAGTGACGAACTCGGTGCTCGACGCCGTGTGGCCGTTTTCGCTTCCAGCGCGCGCCTTGGCTTCGCCCGCCGGAATGATCAGCAAGCGATCACCCTGATCAACAGCGGCGAAACCGTGGGCATCGAGCACGGAGAAGAACAGACGCCGAACACCCTCACGGTCCAGCGGCTGTTTGGAAAGCACTGTGATTCGGCCCTGAACACGCGGATCAAGAATCACCGTGGAGCCGAGTATCGAAGACATCTCCTGCACGACATCGCGCAACTCCGCATCCTTCATGGACAACTGCCATTGCGGCGCTTCCGCCATTACAACGCCTTGAACCAACAACGGTGCGAACGCCAGAAACCGCAAGACGCGGCGTGCAGAAAACCGGAAGAGCATAGTCATGCGATCAATCACTTTGGCCACTGTAGGGCGTGGGTTGGAGATAAAGGTTGGCGCTTGCGCCAGCAACGCCGGGTGAACTGCCTTCGATGGGCAGCAACCAGCGTTTGGCCGACATTTCGATGGGCAAGACTTCTTCGCGGCCATTGCGCCAGAACACCACCTGGCCGACCTCGATGCGGCGCAGCACACTGCCGCCCGGCAAGGTGTCGCCGAGCCGGTAGGTCCGTTCACCTTCAGTGCCGGCCAACAGCGCTCGGGAGTCACCGGTACTGGAAACAAAACTGGCCTTGAGCACTAACGCCTCACTGCTTCGGGCCAGTGACTCTTGCGCTACCAGCCCCAGCAACGAAGCAATCGCCCCCGGATTGAACGGCGCCTGTGCGTCAACTGAGGGAGACGGTTTGATCGCAAGGTTCGCCAGAACGGGAAGCGTGTCGCGCCAGGCGCGCTCCTTCCACAGCAATACACCGCCACACACCAGCGGCAGCAGCAACGTCGAGCCGAGAAACACCGAGATCTTTCTGGAGGGCGCCATCGATAAAAACGTCAAGGGCGGCTCAACTCAAACGATCGAAGTCTGTCGGTGAGCAACTCCTGCGCAGACACGGGTTGCCTTGAGAAAACGGGTTTTCTGTTCATGTCTTCACGTTCCGATCCACACATCCAGGGTATGCCTCGCATCCCCACTGACGACGCCGAACAGCCATGACGGCTGTCCGGCGTCGAACGGCTAGGGATTACCTGGCAATCCAGGCGTCCTGCCAGTTGGAACCAATACCTGGCTCATACTGATTGGCGGAGGGGCTGTAAGACTTGCACCAGCCTTCGAACGGGAACGGCTTGCACTCATAGACCTTGCCGTTTTTTGGCTGCAGCACTTGGGTACCGGCCTTGTAACTGCCAATCCCGGCAGGGAACTCAAAGGCGTGATCGCCACCGCCGGCTGTACCGGTCATTTCAAAACGCTTGGCGTCTTGAAGATTGATCCGGCCATCCTTGCTGCTGCCAACCAGCAATACCTGGTGTGCACCGGGCGAACTGGTTACCTGAACGCTGATCGGCGCAGTGGTGGCATTGACCAGTTGTTTCGCATAGCCCACTTGCTTGTTGTTGGCATCCACCACGGTGGCCTCAACGGTCAGCTCGCGGTTGGTCATGACCGTGAGGTCGACTTTGGCCTTACCTTTGTCCAGCACAAACTCGCTCGCCATGTTGTGGACGTGCATGTAAGCGTCGATATCGCTGACTATTACCGTTTGCAGCTGATAGCTGGTAACACCACTTTCAACCTTGGCGTACAAGCCATTCGTGCCCTTGACCGGGGCAATATTGCCTTCGGCGTCACGTACACCGGCACGTATCAGTTTCTGGGTCGAGTTGACCTTTTCGGCCAGTTTGTAGGACCAGTTCTGCGGCAGGCCTTCTTCTGTTGAATCGATCGTGATCCCGACACTGTATTCAGCGCTTTCAGCTCCGCCTAAGAATGCGCGGGCGTTAACCTTGTCGCCGATGCCCAGGGTTCTGTTCGGGGCGATGTTGCCGACATCATTCCAACTGTCCACAGGACCTGGTCCTGGTCCTGGTCCCGGTCCCGGTCCCGGTCCCGTATTGCCATCGGCAGTGATGTTCACATCAATGACTTTATGGAAAGCCGACTTTGTGTCATCGACAGTCCAGATACCGAGAATGACGTGATGCCCACTGCGATCGGCCGGGATCGTGCATTTGTGCTTTTCTTTTCCTGGGCCAGCGCCGCCCGAAGGCCCGGCAATCGGCGAGCTGCCGTTGGCCTCCACCACGCAAAACGGTGTGGTATCGAACGACGCACGCTTGAGCGGTTCATTCGGGTTCCAGCCGGTTTTGGTGATGAAGTATTCCCAACGAGTGGTTCGATGGGCGGCGGTGTAGTTCCAGGCAAACTCGACATTGCGGTTCTTGATTTCATTCAAATGCCAGCGGGTAGCCGTTTGAATATCCATCTCGGAAAACGAACCGTTTTCGGCACTTGGAATCTTGCCATCGACCGGCCCCGCAGACGGGAAACCTTTAGGCCCCTCACCCACACTGTGTGGCTCATATTGAGCACCACCGCAATTTGTATTGACGCCCAATCGGCAAGAGTAAGCTCGCTCAGGCGGCTCGGTAATATAGCCATGCGCCGCCACTTGCTGAGAAGCCAACAGTGAAGCCAGCAGGGTCAACGAGGATGCACACCCGGCGAGGATCCCCGCTGATGAAATGTTTTTCGTCATCTTGCTCTCCAATTAACACACTTACGACGTTGGTTTTTTGCCGCACGAGTTCCTTCTCCAGAACAAGCCGCTGCCGCGACATGGCTGGTCCTCTGATATTCCATAATCAAACTAACGATCGAGACTTCGCTGACGGCATCAACTGTTATCTCGGCATGCACAGTCACTCTGCGAGAGATATCCAGGCGTGATGCCGTCATCGATGTCGGTGCGATTTTGCTTTGACGAAAATCTTACTCGAGAAACCTGCACGCCTGAAATAGAGGGGTTTCTGGCACTTTTTACGAAATAGCCAACTGCTTTGTGCAAAGAAAAAATTTTTAACTTTATCGCAATCACAGCGCACAGAGGCGAAAAAAAACCGCTCTAAAACAGTGCGCTCAATAGTGGCCCAATGATATCTAGCGAGACAAAACGTAGCGAAAAACCGTCGATATGTTGGATAAAAATATCGATCAGGCAAGAACTTCGCAACCAATACACAGCAAGACCATAACGCTACGAAATATTTTGTTAAATATTTCAAGTGCTAAAAATAACCGACCGAATCAATAGGATTTTTATAAACCTGATAACTGTTACTTCACTACCCACCTGAAAACTGCAAACTTCCTTATTCAAACAAACATTCCAGATAGTGCCGACCAACAACTAAAAACTTACGACTAATAATATTAATGGCCATTAATGTTTTGAGAGATTCATCACACGACGCAAGCACTTTGTTCGCGTCAATGGCGTGCTTTTATTCAGCAGATGAGGAGAAAACCGGCAGACGTCAGACGTCCCGGACGCATACGCACCCGATCAATACTGAGAGAGAGGGAGAGAGAGGGAGAGAGAGGGAAGCGAGGAGGACAACGAAGGAACATTGAATCAATTGCCCTGCCCGATTCCGGGGCAGGGCAAACAACAACCACTGTGTCAGTTACTCGTGATACTGCGCCGACAGCTCATGCACCGCACGCAAGAACGCTCCAGCGTGCTCCGGATCGACTTCAGGCGTGATGCCGTGGCCGAGGTTGAACACGTGGCCGCTGCCCTTGCCGTAGCTGGCCAGAATGCGCCCGACTTCGGTGCGGATCGCTTCCGGTTTGGCGTAGAGCACGGTCGGGTCCATGTTGCCCTGCAGGGCAACCTTGTCACCAACGCGAGCGCGGGCGTTGCCGATGTCGCAGGTCCAGTCCAGGCCCAGTGCGTCGGCGCCAGCCTCGGCGATGCTTTCCAGCCACAGACCGCCGTTCTTGGTGAAGAGGATCACCGGCACTTTGCGACCGTCGTGCTCGCGGATCAGGCCGCTGACGATTTTCTTCATGTAGGCCAGGGAGAACTCCTGGTACGCCGCCGCCGACAGGTTGCCGCCCCAGGTGTCGAAGATCTGCACAGCTTGCGCGCCGGCCATGATCTGGCCGTTGAGGTACGAAGTCACCGACTGCGCGAGTTTATCCAGCAGCAGGTGCATGGCTTGCGGGTTGTCGTAGAGCATCGCCTTGGTCTTGCGGAAGTCTTTCGACGAGCCACCTTCGACCATGTAAGTGGCCAGCGTCCACGGGCTGCCGGAGAAACCGATCAGCGGCACACGACCGTTGAGTTCACGGCGGATGGTGCTGACCGCGTCCATCACGTAGCCAAGGTCTTTGTGCGGATCAGGGATCGGCAGGGCTTCGATGTCGGCCAGGGTGCTGACGACTTTCTTGAAGCGCGGACCTTCACCGGTCTCGAAGTACAGGCCCTGGCCCATGGCATCGGGGATGGTGAGGATGTCGGAAAACAGGATCGCCGCGTCCAGTTGTGGATAACGGTCGAGCGGTTGCATCGTGACTTCGCAAGCGAATTCCGGATTCATGCACAGGCTCATGAAGTCACCGGCGTGGGCACGGCTGGCGCGGTATTCCGGCAGGTAGCGGCCGGCCTGACGCATCATCCACACGGGGGTGACGTCTACGGGTTGCTTGAGCAGGGCGCGGAGGAAACGGTCGTTCTTCAGGGCAGTCATGTCGGCATCCGGAAAAAAAGTGCGGGCATTTTCTCAGAGCGCGACACAAAAGGCACGGATGCAGGTCAGCCTTTTGTCTATCGGGTCAATTTATTGCGTTGGAATGCAGATTTTTGCAGCACGCAAAACAACTGTGGGAGCGAGCCTGCTCGCGAAGAGGCCGGCACATCCAACATTTAAGTTGGCTGACAGACCGCTTTCGCGAGCAGGCTCGCTCCCACAAGTTTATTGCGCTTGGCTCAGGAGCCGGGTTTAGACGCCCAGGTAATCCAGAATCCCTTCAGCCGCATTACGGCCTTCGAAGATCGCCGTCACCACCAGGTCCGAACCGCGCACCATGTCGCCACCAGCAAAGATTTTCGGGTTGCTGGTCTGGTGCTTGTACTGACCTTGCTCAGGCGCAACGACGCGGCCCTGGCTGTCGGTCTGGATCTCGAACTGCTCGAACCACGGCGCCGGGCTCGGGCGGAAACCGAAAGCGATGACCACGGCGTCGGCCGGGATGATCTCTTCGGAACCCGGGATCGGCTCGGGGCTGCGACGGCCACGGGCGTCCGGTTCGCCGAGACGGGTCTCGACGACTTTCACGCCTTCGACCTTGTCTTCACCAACGATGGCGATCGGCTGGCGGTTGTAGAGGAATTTCACGCCTTCTTCCTTGGCGTTCTTCACCTCTTTGCGCGAGCCGGGCATGTTCGCTTCGTCACGACGATAGGCGCAGGTCACCGACTTGGCACCCTGACGGATCGAGGTGCGGTTGCAGTCCATCGCCGTGTCGCCGCCACCGAGAACCACGACCTTCTTGGCTTTCATGTCGACGAAATCTTCCGGCGACTTTTCAAAGCCCAGGTTGCGATTGACGTTGGCGATCAGGAAGTCCAGCGCGTCGTAAACGCCCGGCAGATCCTCACCGGCAAAACCGCCCTTCATGTAGGTGTAGGTGCCCATGCCCATGAACACCGCATCATATTCGGCGAGCAGTTGCTCCATGGTCACGTCTTTACCGACCTCGGTGTTGAGGCGGAACTCGATGCCCATGCCGGTGAAGACTTCGCGGCGATTGCTCAGCACGGTCTTTTCCAGTTTGAACTCGGGGATACCGAAGGTCAGCAGACCACCGATTTCCGGGTTCTTGTCGAACACCACCGGGGTCACGCCGCCGCGCACCAGCACGTCGGCACAACCCAGACCCGCCGGGCCTGCACCGATGATCGCGACACGTTTGCCGGTCGGTTTGACCTTGGACATGTCCGGGCGCCAGCCCATGGCGAACGCGGTGTCGGTGATGTACTTCTCGACCGACCCGATGGTCACCGCGCCGAAGCCGTCGTTAAGGGTGCAGGCACCCTCGCACAGACGATCCTGCGGACACACCCGGCCGCAGACTTCCGGCAGGGTGTTGGTCTGGTGCGACAGCTCGGCGGCCTGGAGGATGTTGCCCTCGGCCACCAGCTTCAACCAGTTGGGAATGAAGTTGTGCACCGGGCACTTCCATTCGCAATACGGGTTGCCGCAACCCAGGCAGCGGTGGGCCTGGTCGGCCGACTGCTGGGGTTTGAACGGTTCGTAGATCTCGACGAACTCTTTCTTGCGTTGACGCAACAGTTTCTTCTTCGGATCTTTGCGCCCGACATCGATGAACTGGAAGTCGTTATTCAGACGTTCAGCCATTGTTAAAACCTCATCAAACTCTTCAGGCGCATATCACTGCGGGTTGGCACGAGTGCTGGAAAGCAACGATTTCAGGTTGGCAGCCTTCGGCTTGACCAGCCAGAAACGGCGCAAGTAGTCATCGAGGTTCTCGGCGAGTTCACGACCCCACTCGCTGTCGGTTTCGGCGACGTACTCGTTCAGCACGTTTTGCAGGTGGCTGCGATAAGCCTCCATCGCTTCGCCGCTGATCCGCTGGATTTCCACCAGTTCGTGGTTGACCCGGTCAACGAAGGTGTTGTCCTGGTCGAGCACGTAGGCGAAACCACCGGTCATGCCAGAGCCGAAGTTGTAACCGGTCTTGCCCAAAACAGCGACAAAACCACCGGTCATGTACTCGCAGCAGTGATCGCCAGTGCCTTCCACAACGGTGTGGGCACCGGAGTTACGCACGGCGAAACGCTCGCCTGCGGTGCCGGCGGCGAACAGCTTGCCACCCGTAGCGCCGTACAGGCAGGTATTGCCGATGATGGCGCTTTCCTGAGTCTTATAAACGCTGCCCTTGGGCGGCACGATGGTCAGCTTGCCACCGGTCATGCCTTTGCCGACGTAGTCGTTGGCATCGCCTTCCAGGTACATGTTCAGACCGCCGGCGTTCCACACGCCGAAGCTCTGCCCGGCAGTGCCCTTGAAGCGGAAGGTGATCGGCGCCTTGGCCATGCCCTGGTTGCCGTGCTTGCGCGCGATTTCGCCGGAGATCCGTGCGCCGATCGAACGGTCGCAGTTGCAGATGTCCAGGTCGAATTCGGCACCGCTCATGTCGTTGATCGCCGACGTCGCCAGATCGACCATTTTCTCGGCCAGCAGGCCCTGGTCGAACGGCGGGTTGCGCTCAACGCCGCAGAACTGAGGTTTGTCCGCCGGGATGTGATCGCTGCCCAACAGCGGCGTCAGATCCAGGTGGTTTTGCTTGGCGGTCTGGCCCTCAAGGATTTCCAGCAGATCGGTACGACCGATCAGCTCTTCGAGGGAACGCACGCCGAGCTTGGCCAGCCACTCACGGGTTTCTTCGGCGACGTAGGTGAAGAAGTTCACCACCATGTCGACGGTGCCGATGTAGTGATCCTTGCGCAGCTTCTCGTTCTGAGTCGCGACGCCAGTGGCGCAGTTGTTCAGGTGGCAGATGCGCAGGTATTTGCAACCCAGCGCGATCATTGGCGCGGTGCCGAAGCCGAAGCTTTCGGCGCCGAGGATCGCTGCCTTGATTACGTCGAGGCCGGTTTTCAGGCCACCGTCGGTCTGCACCCGGACTTTGCCGCGCAGGTCGTTGCCACGCAGGGTCTGGTGGGTTTCGGCGAGGCCGAGCTCCCACGGTGCGCCGGCGTATTTGATCGAGGTCAGCGGCGAAGCGCCGGTGCCACCGTCGTAGCCGGAGATGGTGATCAAGTCCGCGTAGGCCTTGGCCACACCGGCAGCGATGGTGCCGACGCCTGCTTCTGCTACCAGCTTCACCGAAACCAGTGCCTTCGGGTTGACTTGTTTCAGGTCGAAAATCAGCTGCGACAAGTCTTCGATCGAATAGATGTCGTGGTGCGGCGGTGGCGAAATCAGGGTTACGCCCGGCACTGCATAACGCAGCTTGGCGATCAGCCCGTTGACTTTACCGCCCGGCAGTTGCCCACCCTCGCCTGGCTTGGCGCCTTGGGCGACCTTGATCTGCAGCACTTCGGCGTTGACCAGGTATTCCGGCGTCACGCCGAAACGGCCCGTCGCGACCTGCTTGATTTTCGAGCTCTTGAGGGTGCCGTAACGCGCCGGGTCTTCGCCGCCTTCGCCGGAGTTGGAGCGCGCGCCGAGGCGGTTCATGGCTTCGGCCAGGGCTTCGTGAGCTTCCGGCGACAGGGCGCCCAGCGAGATGCCGGCGGAGTCGAAGCGCTTGAGCACCGATTCCAGCGGTTCGATTTCACTGATGTCCAGCGGCGTGTCGAGGGTCTTGACCTTGAACAGGTCGCGGATCATCGACACCGGGCGGTTGTCCACCAGCGAGGTGTATTCCTTGAACTTGGCGTAGTCGCCCTGCTGCACGGCGGCTTGCAGGGTGTTTACCACGTCCGGGTTGTAGGCGTGATATTCGCCACCGTGGACGAATTTCAGCAGACCGCCCTGCTGGATCGGCTTGCGCGGGCTCCAGGCTTCGGTAGCCAGTGCTTTCTGCTCGGCTTCGATGTCGACGAAACGCGCGCCTTTGATGCGGCTCGGCACGCCACGGAAGCTCAGCTCGCAGACTTCTTCGGACAGGCCGATGGCTTCGAACAACTGCGCACCACGATACGAGGCGATGGTCGAGATGCCCATCTTCGACAGGATCTTCAGCAGACCTTTGGTGATGCCCTTACGGTAGTTCTTGAACACCTCGTAGAGGTCGCCCAGCACTTCACCGGTACGGATCAAGTCGCCCAGCACTTCGTAGGCCAGGAACGGATAGACCGCCGAGGCACCGAAACCGATCAACACCGCGAAGTGATGCGGATCGCGCGCGGTAGCGGTTTCAACGAGGATGTTGGAGTCGCAGCGCAGGCCTTTTTCGGTCAGGCGGTGGTGTACCGCACCGGTGGCCAGCGAAGCGTGGATCGGCAGTTTGCCCGGGGCGATATGACGGTCGCTCAGAACGATCTGGGTACGCCCGGCGCGCACGGCTTCTTCAGCCTGATCGGCGACGTTGCGGATGGCCGCTTCGAGGCCGACGCTTTCGTCGTAGTTGAGGTCGATGATCTGCCGCTCGAAACCCGGGCGGTCGAGGTTCATCAGCGAGCGCCACTTGGCCGGGGAAATGACCGGCGAGCTGAGGATCACGCGCGAGGCGTGTTCCGGCGACTCCTGGAAGATGTTGCGCTCGGCACCGAGGCAGATTTCCAGCGACATCACGATCGCTTCACGCAGCGGGTCGATCGGCGGGTTGGTGACCTGCGCGAACTGCTGACGGAAATAGTCGTACGGCGTGCGCACGCGCTGGGACAGCACAGCCATCGGCGTGTCGTCGCCCATCGAACCCACGGCTTCATAGCCTTGTTCGCCCAGCGGACGCAGTACCTGATCACGCTCTTCGAACGTGACCTGATACATCTTCATGTATTGCTTGAGCTGATCGACGTCGTAGAAAGCCGAACCGTGATCGTTGTCTTCCATGGTCGCCTGAATGCGCAGGGCATTCTTGCGCAGCCATTGCTTGTACGGATGACGGGATTTCAGACGGTTGTCGATCGCGTCGGTGTCGAGGACCTGCCCGGTTTCGGTGTCCACGGCAAGGATCTGCCCCGGACCGACACGGCCCTTGGCGATGACGTCTTGCGGCTGGTAGTTCCAGACGCCGATTTCCGACGCAACGGTGATGAAACCGTTGGTGGTGGTGACCCAGCGCGCCGGGCGCAGACCGTTACGGTCGAGCAGGCACACCGCGTAACGACCATCGGTCATGACCACGCCGGCCGGGCCGTCCCACGGCTCCATGTGCATCGAGTTGTACTCGTAGAACGCACGCAGATCCGGGTCCATGGTTTCGACGTTCTGCCACGCAGGCGGAATGATCATCCGCACGCCACGGAACAGGTCGATGCCGCCGGTGACCATCAGCTCCAGCATGTTGTCCATGCTCGAGGAGTCGGAACCGACACGGTTGACCAGCGGGCCGAGCTCTTCAAGATCCATCAGATCGTTGGTGAACTTGGTCCGACGGGCCTGCGCCCAGTTACGGTTACCGGTAATGGTATTGATCTCGCCGTTGTGGGCGAGGAAGCGGAATGGCTGGGCCAGCGGCCATTTCGGCAGGGTGTTGGTGGAGAAGCGCTGGTGGAACACGCAGATCGCGGTTTGCAGGCGCTCGTCACTCAGGTCCGGATAGAACGCGGCCAGGTCGGCCGGCATCATCAGGCCTTTATAGATGATGGTCTTGTGCGAAAAGCTGCAGATGTAGTGGTCGGAGTCGACGGCGTTAGACACCGACGAACGACGACGCGCACTGAACAGCTTGACCGCCATGTCCTGATCGCTCAGGCCTTCGCCGCCGATGTACACCTGTTCGATCTGCGGCAGACGCTCAAGGGCCAGGCGGCCGAGGACGCTGGTGTCGATGGGCACTTTGCGCCAGCCGATCAGTTGCAGGCCTTCAGCGAGGATCTCGCGGTTCATGTTCTCGCGAGCGGCTTCGGCCTTGGCCGGATCCTGGTTGAAGAAGACCATGCCCACAGCGTATTGGTTAGGCAGCTCGACGCTGAAGGCTTCCTGGGCAATCGCACGCAGGAACGCGTCAGGCTTTTGAATCAGCAGACCGCAACCGTCACCGGTCTTGCCGTCGGCGTTAATCCCACCGCGGTGGGTCATGCAGGTCAGGGCCTCAATGGCCGTTTGCAATAGGGTATGACTGGGTTCGCCCTGCATATGGGCTATCAGGCCGAAACCGCAGTTATCCTTGAATTCATCTGGTTGGTACAGACCTGCTTTCATAGACACTTTCTCACCAGGCTGCCTCTTTTCGAGGCAAATTTCTTTTCAATTCAACCACTTGCGATCCGCGCCGAACGTACGCCGGCTTAGCGGGGGCAAAAGGGTGGTCATTGTACACAGCGACACAGACGCTCACAAATTTGACGACGAACTGTCGCAAATCTATGTCGCATTTGTGAAAGGTTTAAAGCGATCTGCTGTGCTAGTCAAAACTTTTTTAATTTTGACCGCAACGACTCAAAGACTACTGTGACGCAGACACCACAAGGCACGCGGCCGCAGGGACGGTTGGCGCTTGCTGGCGAACCGCGTTGCACGCCAACGTGTGCGAGGCAAGGCGCGGGATGCTGCCAATGGTTGTTCCCTTGGCAAATCCCGCAACGCAGCCTCGCACACGTTGGCGCGCAACCCGAAGGGACGCGCCCCATTTTTCGTTGGGCAGCGTTGCTCGGAACTTATTTGGAAAAACCAAACTGCGTTCCTCGCGCCTTGCCCAGCAAAAAATGGGGCGGCGTCGCGGTCGTCAGCAAGCGCCAACCGTCCCTGGAGGCGGCGCGCACTCGTAGAAATTTTGAGGTGCTTGGAGAGGCGGCCTGGGTAAGGCCGCCGAATCTTCAGCGAGTTGTTGCCAGTTCCTGTTGGACGCTAGCGACAGTACGAGGCCAAGGTTTACCAGCCTGAACCTTCGCTGGCAAGGCCTTGATGGCAGAAACAGCCGCATCACGATTGGCGAAGTTGCCGTAGGTGATCACGTAGAGAGGCTTGCCGTTGAGGACTTTCTTGAAATAACGGTACTCGCCGCCCTGCTCCTTGACAAAGCTTTGCGCGGCCGCTTCGGAGCTGGTGCCGAGGATCTGCACCACGTAATTGCTCGTCGGCTGACCGGCGTACCAGCTGCCACCGGCGGCTTTGGCCACGGTAACCGGCTTCTCGGCCGGTTTGGCGGCGGCGACTGGTTTGGCCGGCGCTGGAGCCGGTTTCGCCGCTGGCGCTGCCGGAGCAGGCTTGGCGGTGGCGATTTGCGTCGGCGCAGGCACAGGCTTGGCAGCCGGGACTGGAACCGGCGTCGGTGCAGGACCGGCCGGAACGCCTGCCGGTGGCGCGGAAGTGGTCACGGTTGGCGGCGTATCGCTGGAGCCTTCCAGTGGCACGCCGTCGTCGCCTTCGGTGATTCCGCCAGCGGCTTCAGCCAACGGGCCGCGCATGACCGGTTGCGAATTGCCGACCAGCGGCAACGGCATCGGCTGCGTGTTGCCGGCGAACTCGACGTTCGGCGCGCCGCCATTCGCAGCGCCCTGGCCCAATGGCAGTTGTGCCTGTTCGTTGGCCGGTGCGCCAGTGGTTGGTGCCTTGTTGCGACCCGGCATCAGCCAGGCGGCGGCGACCGCGACCACAACGACGGCGGAAATCGCCAATACGTGTTTCTTCGGCATGTTGAACCCCATACTTGGACGCTTCACCGCAGAGCGGCTGGCAATCATGACTTCGATCAGAGCATCGCGAGCGACCTGGTTGATATTACCGGGCCAACCCTCGGAGCTTTCGTGAATATCAGAGATCTGATCCGCGGTGAAAAGTTCGACACCCCGGCCCGCGCTTTCAAGCCGCTGGTCGAGATACTCGCGGGTCTCTTCTTCAGTGTACGGCTGCAGTTCGATGACGTGGAAACGCTCTTCCTCAAGGTGCAAAGCCTCAAGCTGAGCGATCAGCGACGACTCACCGAACAGGAACACATGGGGGCGACCTTCCGGCGCGCCGGCACCCAGCGCCATCAGCGCCTCGAGGGCGGACTCGTCGAGCTGCTCGGCGTCGTCCACCAGCAGATAGACTTCCTGACCGGTCAGCGCCAACTGCACCACCTGGTCCAGAATCGCGCCAACGTCAGCCTGCGCCACGTTCAGCGCCTGAGCCACCTGACGCAGCACGCCCGCCGCATCGCCGGCACCGCGCGCGGAAACCACCACGCTCTGCACCGATTGCTTGTTGGTGCTGGCCACCAGTGCCTGACGCAGCAAAGTCTTGCCACTGCCCTGTGGGCCGGTCACCACCAGCAACAACTGGCTGTAACGCGCCAGATGATGCAGCTGGCCCAGCACTGGCTTGCGCTGGGCCGGGAAGAATTTGAAGCCCGGCACCCGCGGCGCGAAGGGGTCGTGACTTAACTGGAAATGGCCGAGAAACGCCTCGTCGGCATGCAAACTAGTCATCGGAATCTTATTAACCTTTAAGCTGAGCCAGGGCGCGGTAATCCGCTCCCAGCGTGGCCTGTAGAACCTCTTTCGGATAATCGTCGGTCACTACCGCTTCGCCCATCCGGCGCAGCAGCACCAGGCGCAGACGACCGTCGATCACTTTTTTATCAATAGCCATGTGTTCGAGAAAATCAGCTTCACTCATCTCTGCAGGCGGGATCACCGGCAAACCGGCGCGCTGAAACAGACGAATGCCGCGATCGCGCTCCTGCTCGCTGATCCAGCCCAGACGCGCGGACATTTCCAACGCCATCACGGTGCCAGCGGCGACCGCCTCTCCATGTAGCCAGACACCATAGCCCATGTGGGTCTCGATGGCGTGGCCGAAGGTGTGGCCGAGATTGAGCGTGGCGCGCACGCCGGCTTCCTTCTCATCGGCGCCGACCACCGCTGCCTTGGCTGCGCAGGAACGCTCGATGGCGTACGTCAGGGCTTTTTGATCCAGCGCACGCAGGGCGTCGACATTGTCTTCGAGCCAGGTCATGAACGGCTCGTCGCAGATCAGACCGTACTTGATGACTTCCGCCAGACCCGCCGACAGCTCGCGCTCAGGCAGGGTTTTCAGGGACGCGGTATCGATCAGCACCACGTTCGGCTGGTAGAACGCGCCAACCATGTTCTTGCCCAGCGGGTGGTTGATCCCGGTCTTGCCGCCCACCGACGAATCGACCTGGGACAGCAATGTGGTAGGAATCTGGATGAAATCGACGCCACGCTGATAGCAGGCAGCGGCGAAACCGGCCATGTCGCCGATCACACCGCCGCCCAAGGCGATCACGGTGGTGCGGCGGTCATGACGGGCGGTCAGCAGACCGTCGAAGATCAGTTGCAGGGTTTCCCAGTTCTTGAAGGCTTCGCCGTCCGGCAGCACCACCGAGATCACCGAGAACTGCGCAAGGCTGCGAGTCAGACGTTCGAGATAGAGTGGCGCAACGGTCTCGTTGGAGATGATTGCCACTTGCCGCCCATGGATATGCGGAGCCAGCAGCTCGGGCTGATCCAACAAACCTTCGCCAATATGAATCGGGTAGCTGCGCTCGCCTAGATCGACCTTGAGTGTCTGCATGTGTCCCCACAGTGAAGATGAAGCAGGCGTCCTGCCCTGAATTATTGGTTGTCTGCGGCCTGTAGCGGGTATGACGCCGCTCGCACGCCATCCGCCACAACCTCGACCGGCTGTGACAGGACGCCGAGGATAGCGCATTTCGGGCGATGCTTTAACGGGGTGGAAGCTGCGCCAGGCGGTCGAGAATGTCGAGCACCACCATACGTGGCGGCCGCTCGTCGGTTTCCACCACCAGATCGGCGATTTCCCGATAGAGCGGATCCCGGATGGCGAGCAGGTCGCGCAGGGTTTTCTCGGGATTGGCGGTGCGCAGCAGCGGCCGATTGCGATCGCGAGCCGTGCGGCCGACCTGCTGCTCGACGGAGGCGTGCAAATACACCACGCGCCCGCCCTCATGCAGGGCCTTGCGATTGGCCTCACGCATTACCGCACCACCGCCGGTCGCCAGCACCACGCCGTCGAACGTGCACAGCTCGGCGATCATCGCCTGCTCACGATCACGAAAGCCGGGCTCGCCTTCCTTGTCGAAGATCCACGGGATATTGGCGCCCGTGCGCAGTTCAATTTCCTTGTCGGAATCTTTGAACGGCAGGCGCAGCTCTTTGGCCAGTAATCGGCCGATGGTGCTTTTTCCAGCGCCCATCGGTCCTACAAGAATCAAATTTCGCACAGAATCAACGACTCACAGCAATCGCCTGGTTATTCATGATACGCGGAGTGAGAAATACCAGCAGCTCGGATTTTTTCTCCGAAACCACATCACGCCGGAAAAGGCGGCCAAGATACGGCACATCGCCAAGAAATGGCACCTTATCTACGACCTTGCTTTGAGTATTTGAGAAAACGCCCCCAATCACGATGGTTTCGCCGTCGTTAACCAGCACCTTGGCGTTGACCTCGTTCTTTTTGATCGGCGGTACATCCTGCACTTTGTTCAAGTAGTCGGGTTCGTCCTTGGTGACCTTGACCTCCATGATGATGCGGTTGTCGGGGGTGATCTGCGGCGTCACTTCCAGTGACAGCGACGCCTCCTTGAACGACACCGACGTGGCGCCACTGGAGCTGGCTTCCTGATAGGGAATCTCGGTGCCTTTGAGGATCTTCGCGGTTTCCTTGTCGGAGGTGACCACCTTCGGTTGCGAGACGATTTCGCCGTTGCCGGTCTTCTCCATGGCGGTCAGCTCAAGATCGAGCAAAACGTTATCGGTGATGAAGGCAATGCCGATCCCCGAGGTGTTATTGACGGTGCCCATATCGACGAACGGCGAGTTGGTGCTGGTGCTGCCCGGCGTGCCGATGGTGGTCGATGAGCCATTGCTGACCCCGGAAGTGTTCCAGTTACCCTTGTTCTGCACCGAACCGCCCCAGCGCACACCCAGACTCTTGTCGTAATCGACGTTGGCTTCAACGATCCGTGCCTCGATCATCACCTGACGCACTGGAATATCCAGTTGCGCCACGATCCGCCGCAGCTCGTCGAGACGATCCTGGGTCTGGTAGGCAATGATGTTGTTGGTCCGCTCATCGACGGTGATCGAACCGCGCTCGTCGATTTTTGCCTCGGCACTGGTCACCGACTGGAACAGCTTGGCGATGTCCGCTGCCTTGGCGTAATTCACTTGCAACAGTTCTCGGCGCAATGGCGCCAGCTCGGCGATCTGCTTTTGCGACTCCAGTTCCTGGCGCTCGCGGGCGGCGATTTCATCGGCCGGCGCCACCAGCAGCACATTGCCGATCTTGCGTTTATCCAGCCCTTTGGTTTTCAGCACCAGATCCAGCGCCTGATCCCACGGCACGTTTTGCAGACGCAAAGTGATGCCACCCTGCACCGTGTCGCTCGCCACCAGATTGAGATTGGTGAAGTCGGCGATCAGTTGCAGCACCGAGCGCACGTCGATGTCCTGAAAGTTCAGCGACAGCTTGTCGCCAACATAGGCCTGACGGTCGGCGTTGCGTTTTTGCAGGTCGTCCGCCGTGATCGGCCGGATGCTGACGGTCAGTTTGTTGTCGGTCTGGAAAGTCGAGTAATCGAACGTGCCGCTGGGCTCAACGGTGATGATCGCGCGGTCGCCAGTGGTGGCGGCGTTGACGAACTGCACCGGCGTGGCGAAATCCTTGACGTCGAGGCGTACGCGCAGCTTGTCGGGCAGTTGTGTGCGGGCGAAGCTGAGGATGATCTTGCCGTCATGCTCCTGAATGTCCGGGGCGATGGTCGGGTCGGACAGGTCGATGACCACGTTGCCCTCACCCGCCGTGCCGCGTTGAAAGTCTACGCCGCGAATGGCTTTGGTCTTTGGCACAAACGCCTTGGCGGGCGTCGCTGCCGTGGCCGCGCGAGGCGCCGTAACGGCAGCGGGGCGCGGCGCGGCGCGGCGGCTGGCGCACCCTGCCCCACCACCACGAACAGATTATTGCCTTCAACCCGCGTGTCATAAGGCGCCAACTGCGTGAGGCTGACGATCAGCCGCGTCCGGTCCTTGGCTTCAACAACGGTGGCCGTGCGCGCATTGCCGCTGCCCAGATCGTGATTCTTGTTGGCCAACTGGCTGGCCACACCGGGCAAATCCAGCGCGATCCGTGCCGGCGAATCGGTGGTGTAGCCCTTGGGCTGCGGCGGCGGGCCGTCGAACGACAGCTTCAGTTCGACGCGGTCACCCGGCAACGCCGCCACGCTCAGCGTTTTCAGGTTGGCCGCGAGTACCATCGGCGACAACAGCGCTATCCATAGCGAAAAACCGAGGGTGGAGAAAATCCTGTTCATTATTCGACTTCCACTATGAGTGCTCTTTCAAAGGAATGGTGCGCGGACGCTCCAGCCAGGCGCCATCGCCATCAGGCACGATTTCGACCACATCAACCTGGGTGGCGCTGATGGCAACAATGCGCCCGTCATTACGCCCCAGGTAATCGCCAACCTTCAGGCGATGCACTCCACCCGCTCCACGCAACAGCGCGAAAGAACCGGAGGTGTTGCCAATGGTGCCGACCATCTCGAACTGCTCGATGTTGAAACCCTCGAGGTATTGCTTGACCCGGTTGGGGTCGGGCTTGACGTTGCGCGAGCCCTGTTTCTGCCCGGCCAGATCAACGCGCACCTGGCGCGAGAACGGACTGCGCAGGTTGGCGGCGCTGTAAGTGAATGTCGGGTAAGACCGAAATGTCGGGGTTGGTTCAATTTTCCCTGCCGGACGCAGGCGCACTTCATTCATGTAGGCATCGAGGTCGCTGACGTCATCGCTGCCACCGCAACCGTTTAATGCCAGCAGCGCCAACGACAGGACGAAATAACGAATCGGGGTCATTTTTGCAGCCCCTTGTCGTTATAGCGGTAAGTCTTGGCGAGGATGCTCATTCGCAGTTTCGGCCCGCCCTCCTTACTGGCGGGGGCCAGTTCAAAGTCATGCAGGGTGACGATGCGCGGCAACCCGGCCACACCGCTGACGAAAGTGGCGAGGTCGTGATAGGCACCGGTGACGGTGATCTGGATCGGCAGTTCGATGTAGAACTGCTGAGCAACCTCCGGCAGCAGTTTGATCTCTTCGAACTCCAGACCACTGCCCAGACCGGTACGCGTGATGTCTTCCAGCAAGCCTGGCACTTCGGTGTCGCTGGGCAATTGCCGCAGCAAAACGCCGAACGTGTTCTCCATCTCCTTCATCTGCTGGGTGTACAGCTCCAGATTTGCCGACAGCCGCGCCTTGCTGGCGAACTGCTCCCTGAGTGTGGCCTCCTCCTCGCGTTTGGCGTCGAGCTGGTTTTCCATGTCGCTGATGAAAAAGTTGTAGCCAAGCGCCAACACCAACACCATCAACAACGCTCCGGCGATGGTTTTCACGGCCGCCGGCCAGGAACCGATGTTGCTGGTGTCCAGGTCGTTGAAGTCGATGTTGCGCAGACTATCCAGCCATTCGGACGGCTTCATGGCTCGTCCTCCAGGGCCTTGGGCTGGGTCTGACGAACGGTCAGTTGAAATACGTTGGCTTGCTCCAGTTGATCGGCCGAGGTCGCTTTTACTTCGTTCAGGCTCGGCGCATCGAACCAGTCGGACGCGTCCAGATTGCGCATCAACTCGGAGACACGATTGTTCGATTCCGCCGCCCCGCTGATCGACAGGGTTTTGCCGGTCATTTTCACGTCAGTGAAATACACGCCACCGGGCAACGTACGCGCCAGTTGATCGAAGATCCGCCCGCTGACCTGCCGGTTACCCTGCAAGTCCTGGATGATGCGCATGCGTTCGACCAGTTGCTGACGGTGGGCCTTGAGCTCGCTGATCTGCTTGATCCGCTCGTCGACCACGGCGATCTGCTTGCTGATGTAATCGTTGCGCGCCACTTGCCGGGCGATGGCGTTGCTGATGATCTGATCGGCAATGAATACGGCGCCGACCGACCCGACCACCACCCCGATCAAGGTCAGCAGGAAGCGTTTGCGCCGCTCTTCGCGGCGCTCCTCACGCCAGGGTAAAAGGTTGATCCGCGCCATCAGTCGAAACTCCTGAGCGCGAGCCCGCAAGCAATCATCAGGGCCGGCGCGTCACTGGCCAGAGCCCCGGCGTTGACCTTGCTGCTCAAGGCCATGTCGGAAAACGGATTGGCCACTTGGGTCGGGGTATTCAGGCGTTGCTCGATCAGCCGGTCCAGCCCCGGCACCGACGCCGTGCCGCCGGCCAGCAGAATGTGATCCACCGCGTTGTACTGCCCGGAGGCGAAGAAGAACTGCAACGAACGCGAGACCTGCTGTACCAGCGCCTCGCGAAATGGCTGCAGCACCTCACTGACGTAGTCGTCGGGCAGGCCGCCCTGCTTTTTCGCCAGCCCCGCCTGCTCGATGGTCAAGCCGTAGCGGCGCTGGATTTCCTCGGTGAGTTGCCGGCCGCCAAAGAGTTGCTCGCGGGTGTAGATGATCTTGCCGTTGTGCAGGACGCTGAGGGTGGTCATGGTCGCGCCGATGTCGACCACCGCTACGGTCAGACGCTCTTGGGAAGCGGCCAACTGCATCGCGAGCAAACCGAACGAGCGCTCCAGCGCATACGCCTCGACGTCGACCACGCGAGCGGTGAGCCCGGCCAGTGCGAGCGCGGCTTCGCGGACTTCGACGTTTTCCTTGCGGCAGGCGGCGAGCAGAACATTGACCCGCTCGGGGTTGCGCGGTGAGACGCCCTGGACTTCGAAGTCGATGGCGACCTCGTCCAGCGGATAGGGAATGTATTGGTCGGCTTCAATCTTGAGCTGGTTTTCCAGCTCGTCGTCGGTCAGGCCCGCATCCATTTCGATGAACTTGGTGATAACCGCCGAACCGGCCACCGCCACCGCCACGTTCTTGTTGCCGGTGCGCGCCTTGACCAGCAGCCGGCTGAGGGCCTGACCCACCCCTTCAAGCTCGGCGATATTTTTTTCGACCACGGCGTTCGCTGGCAACGGCTCCACCGCGTATGCCTCAACCCGGTAGCGGTCGCCTTGACGGCTCAATTCCAGCAGCTTCACCGACGTGGAGCTGATGTCGATTCCCAGTAACGTATTGGCTTTTTTGTTGAAGAGTCCTAGCACTACCAATTCCCTATGACTTTCCGTGAGTTACGGACTCTGTAATACGCATTGCGTTCCTTCACCCCGTCTTGACAGAAGCGCCAATGACGCCTCCAGCAGAAAAGTGCTTATAATGCCCAGCGTTTTTTTCCGCTTTTTACTGCCAGCGCGGGCCGTTCTGTGTGTAGCCGCAACCCCGTCGCCAAATTCATTCTTGCCCTGGATGTCCAAACGCCTTGATTCGTTTGCTGAAATTTTTCGGTTGGTCCATCGTCGCCGTTTTCTGCGGACTGCTTTTAGGTCTCAGCGGCGCGTATCTTTACCTTAGTCCGGGTTTGCCATCCGTGGAGGCGCTGAGAAGCATTCAGTTGCAGATTCCACTCCGGGTCTACAGCAGCGATAACAAATTGATCGCAGAGTTTGGCGAAATGCGCCGGACTCCGATCCGTTTCGCCGACATTCCCCCCAATTTCATTAATGCGTTACTAAGTGCTGAAGACGACAACTTCGCCAATCACTATGGCGTCGATCCGAGCAGCCTGATGCGCGCCGCGACCCAACTGGTCAAGAGCGGGCACATTCAATCCGGCGGCAGCACCATCACCATGCAGGTGGCGAAGAACTTCTTCCTGACCAGCGAACGCAGCTTCTCGCGCAAAACCACCGAAATTCTTCTGGCCCTGCAGATCGAGCGACAGCTGACCAAGGACGAGATCCTTGAGCTGTACGTCAACAAGATCTATCTGGGCAACCGCGCCTATGGCATCGAGGCGGCGGCGCAGGTGTATTACGGCAAGTCGATCCGTGACGTCAGCCTGGCGCAGATGGCGATGATCGCCGGCCTGCCGAAAGCGCCGTCGCGCTTCAACCCGCTGGCCAACCCGGCGCGCAGCAAAGAACGTCGCGACTGGATCCTTGGACGCATGTACAAACTCGGCAAGATCAGCGAGGCGGACTACACCGCCGCGATCAACGAGCCGCTGAACGCCAGCTATCACGTGCCGACCCCGGAAGTGAACGCGCCGTACATCGCCGAAATGGCCCGTGCCGAAATGGTTGGTCGCTATGGCAGCGACGCCTACACCGAAGGTTTCCGCGTCACCACCACGGTGCCGAGCAACCTGCAGGAAATGGCCAACACCGCGCTGCATGAAGGCTTGATGACCTACGACCAGCGTCACGGCTACCGTGGCCCAGAGTCACGCCTGCCAGGCAAGACCCGCGAGGCGTGGGCAACCGAACTGACCAAACAGCGCACCATCAGCAGCCTGGAACCGGCGATCGTCACGCAAGTCGACAAGAACGGCCTGCAAGTGCTGACCCGTACCGGTGAAGAACATGTGGCCTGGGATACCATGAAATGGGCGCGGCCGTTCCTCAATACCAACAGCATGGGTGCCAACCCGCGCCAGCCGTCGGATGTGGCACAGGTCGGTGATCTGGTTCGCGTGCAGCGCCAGAAAGACAACTCGCTGAAGTTCAGCCAGATTCCGCAGGCGCAAGGTGCACTGGTATCGCTGGATCCGCAGAACGGCGCGATTCGCTCGCTGGTCGGTGGTTTCGCTTTCGAGCAGAGCAACTACAACCGCGCCATGCAGGCCAAGCGCCAGCCGGGTTCGAGCTTCAAGCCGTTCGTCTATAGCGCCGCGCTGGATAGTGGCTATACCGCCGCCACGCTGGTCAACGACGCACCGATCGTGTTCGTCGACGAGTACCTGGACAAGGTCTGGCGTCCGAAGAACGACACCAACACCTTCCTCGGCCCGATCCGTATGCGAGAGGCGCTGTACAAGTCGCGCAACCTGGTGTCGATCCGCTTGCTGCAGGCGATGGGTGTGGGCAAGACCATCGACTACATCACCCGCTTCGGCTTCAACAAGCAGGACCTGCCGCCGAACCTGTCGCTGGCACTGGGCACCGCGACCCTGACGCCGATGGAGATCGCTACCGGTTGGAGCACGTTCGCCAACGGCGGCTACAAGATCACCCCGCACATCATCGACAAGATCGAAAGCCGTAACGGCGACTCGCTGTTCGTCGCCAACCCGCCGACCGTACCGCAGGGTGGCTCGGCCACCGACGGTATCGCCGCGCCGGCCGAGCAGTCGTTCACCGTCAACGCCGCACCGGTTCCGGGTGAAGCCCCAGGCGCTGCAGCGACGCCACAAGCGCCGGCCGTGGCCGAGCGGATCGTCGATGGGCGCACTACGTACATTCTCAACAGTATGTTGCAGGACGTGATCAAGCTCGGCACCGGCCGCCGCGCGCTGGCTCTTGGCCGTAGTGACATCGCCGGTAAAACCGGTACTACCAACGAATCGAAAGATGCCTGGTTCTCCGGTTACAACGCCGATTACGTGACCACGGTGTGGACTGGCTTCGACCAGCCGGAAAGCCTCGGCCGCCGCGAGTTCGGCGGTACAGTCGCGCTGCCGATCTGGATCAACTACATGGGCGCTGCGCTGAAGGACAAGCCGCCTCACGTCCAGCCTGAGCCGGAAGGGTTGCTGAGCCTGCGCGTGGATCCGGTCAGCGGCCGCGCGGCGACGCCGAGCACGCCTGGGGCGTATTTCGAGCTGTTCAAGGCTGAAGACACGCCGCCTTCGGTGAATGAGCTGGGTAATGGCTCGGCACCGGGCAGCCCGTTGCCGGCGGATGAGCAGGCGCCGATCGATCTGTTTTGATTCTGAAGCAGCAAAAAAGCCCCGCCTTCGTGAGAAGTGCGGGGCTTTTTATTGGTTCTTCACGGATTACCGGGAAAGACGCTCTTGATTTTCATGAAAAAGAATTCGCTATCCCGGTAACCGTACGCCATCCGTTTGATAACCTTTATTCGATTGTTTATGCCTTCCAACTGCCCCGTGTGCATCGGCCAGCGAACCCGGCTGACGATTCCCCGCCAATAACCCTTTAGCCGTTTGGCGAACAGGATCAGAGCCGGTATCGCGCTTTCATCAGCGTGGCGCAGCCATTGCTTCCAGGCTGATCTCCAGCCCCAGGCGGTACTTGGCGTCCAGAGCGTTTTGAGTTCAGCTTTCATCAAGTAGACCGTCATCAACGCTTGGTTGGCCGCCAGCAAATCCTCCAAGCGGACCTGTTGCTCCGGTGTTTTCAGGTTCTGCGGGTTGCGCAGGAGCAGCCAACGCGCTTGCTTGATGATCTTTCGGGCCGGCTTGTCGTGACGCAGTCGATTGGCTTCGTCGACGCGAACCCGATCAATCACCTCTCGGCCATATTTGGCCACCACATGGAAAAGATCGTAGACCACTCGCGCTTTTGGGCAGTGCTGACGAACCTCCAGATCAAAAGCGGTGTTCATGTCCATTGCCACCGCTTCGATTCGGGCGCACCCCTCTGGCCCCAGCTCTTCGAAAAATGGCCTGACCGCCGCCCGGCTGCGGCCTTCGCCGATCCACAGCACCCGTCGCGTATCCGCATCCAGAACAACGCTGGCATAACGATGACCTTTGAACAATGCGAACTCGTCCATCACCAAACGTCGCGGTTGCGCCTTTGGCAAAACGCTCAATGCTGCTTGCAAGGCTCGACGCTCCAGCACCCGAACGGTCTCCCAATGCAGCCCAAACATCTGCGCTACGTGCAACGTGGGAAGGCGTTCACAGGCTTGAATGACCGCCTCTGCCAGACGCCGTGTCATACGGGCATAGCGATCCAGCCAACTGACGGCCTCCATGCGTTTGCCACAGTCGCGGCAACCAACGCGTCGGAGCAAAACGCTCAGGCGTACTGCGCGACCGAGAATGGGTAAATCACGAATGACTCGCTGGCAATACTCATGCGTGGTTGAACAGGGTTTTTGGCACCCACCACAGGAAGGGAATCGGGTGGCGTGGGGTGTAAGATCGATCTGGAGGGCATCACCATCAGGCTTGATCGTGACGACAGAAAAGCCCTCCCAAAAAGGAAGGAAAGTATTAATATCGCGCATAAGAACGCCGGTTTGTTAGATGTGTTTGCTCGCACGAACATCATCAAGCAAATCGGCGTTCTTGTTTCTGTGTTTCCCGGGATTCCGTGAAGAACCTTTTTATTGCCTGCCATCTGAGATATTGGCTGTGCTGACGCCTTCGCGAGCAGGCTCGCTCCCACAGGGGAATGCATTTCAAGGTGGGAGCGAGCCTGCTCGCGAAGAGGCAGTGAGCCACATCACAAAACCGCCAGACATAAAAAAGCCCCGACTCTCACGAGCCGGGGCTTCGGTTGAAGCGCTACAACGACTTAGCCGTTGAACACGTCATCCACGCTTTTCAGCGGGTAGTTCTTCGGATACGGCAGGGTGGCCACGCCGGTCTCGATGGCGGCCTTGGCCACAGCGTCGGAGATCAGGGTGATCAGGCGCTTGTCCATTGGCTTCGGAATGATGTACTCACGACCGAATTCCAGTGGGGCACCGCCGTAGGCGTCGCACACATCCTGTGGTACCGGCAGCTTGGCCAGTTCACGCAGGGCGTTGGCGGCTGCCACTTTCATTTCTTCGTTGATGCGCTTGGCGCGAACGTCCAGGGCACCACGGAAGATGAACGGGAAGCCCAGTACGTTGTTGACCTGGTTCGGGTAGTCCGAACGGCCAGTGGCCATGATCACGTCGTTACGGGTGGCGTGCGCCAGTTCCGGGGAGATTTCCGGGTCCGGGTTCGAGCAGGCGAACACGATCGGGTTGGCAGCCATCGACAGCAGGCCTTCAGCGCTCAGCAGGTTCGGGCCGGACAGACCAACGAACACGTCAGCGCCTTTCAGAGCGTCAGCCAGGCTGCGCTTGTCGGTGGCGTGAGCGAACACGGCTTTGTACTGGTTCAGGTCGTCACGGCCGGAGTGGATCACACCGGTACGGTCAACCATGAAGATGTTTTCAATGCGTGCGCCCATGCTCACCAGCAGTTTCATGCAGGAGATGGCGGCAGCGCCAGCGCCCAGGCAGACGATCTTCGCTTCCGGCAGGGTTTTGCCAGCGATTTCCAGGGCGTTGATCATGCCGGCAGCGGTCACGATAGCGGTGCCGTGCTGGTCATCGTGGAATACCGGAATGTCGCACTGCTCGATCAGAGCGCGTTCGATCTCAAAGCACTCAGGTGCCTTGATGTCTTCCAGGTTGATGCCACCGAAGGTGATAGAGATGCGTTTTACGGTGTCGATGAAGGCTTGCGGGCTTTCGGAGTCGACTTCGATGTCGAAAACATCGATGCCGGCGAAGCGCTTGAACAGCACGCCTTTACCTTCCATGACCGGCTTGGAAGCCAGTGGGCCGAGGTTACCCAGCCCCAGAATCGCGGTGCCATCGGAAATGACTGCAACCAGGTTGCCCTTGCCGGTGTATTTGTAGGCCAGTTCAGGATCGCGAGCGATCTCACGCACTGGTTCAGCTACGCCGGGGCTGTAGGCCAGCGACAGGTCGCGGGCGGTAGCAGTGGCCTTGGTGAGCTCGACACTCAGCTTCCCTGGACGAGGATTGGCATGATATTCGAGAGCGGCAGTTTTCAGATCAGACATTTTGGCATTCCGCTTTTTACTGTTGGACAGACTGGTCAGCGAGGATACGCGCCTCGCAAAGTCCCCACAAGACTGAGCGGTCACCGCTGTCAAGCGCCCTGCCCTACGACTTTGGGCCAAGAGCCACGGCGCACAAGGGCTTGACTGTTCACAATCGATATAAAAAATGTCTACAATTTTTCTTCAGCGCACGGTCTGCAGCATCGAAGGATCGGTCAGTGGCAGTAACCAACGTGACTGACCTGATTGCAAACCGCCGCGCCGCGACCGATCGACCACCCAGCCGCGGGCCTCGATCTGCTTGCCCTTCAGCGCTTGCAAGCGGGCATTGTCGAATTGTCCGACCAGATTGGGAGCAACGCGCAATACAAGCGAGTCCTGCAATTCGATCCAGATTCCGCCACGATTGCGTTGCACCTTGCTCACACGACCACTGACCACAGCAAAACCCGAGCGCTGGATCTGCTCCGCTTTCAGTACAGGTGATTGCCGCCAGAGGCCTCGTCCGGCCTGTCGCGCGCTACGCTCGGCAGCTTGCTGACAGGTAACCAGATCGACATTCGGTGCCACGGCGACCTGAAAACCGAGGCCGTCGGCGAGCATCTGCGCTTCGAGATTGGCGCCGCTGACGCTGTAGAGGTGGGCAAGCGTACGTCCGTAATGGTCTTTCGCTTGCTTGCCGGGGAGCACACCGACGCGTCCGCCGCTGTCAGCCACCAAGGCTTCCAGGCGTTTGCGTGCCATCAGGGCGAACGGCTCGTCGCTGCGGCCCTGCTTGCCGAGTTCAGGCGTATTGAGGCCGATCATGCGCACGCTGCGACCGTCGCTCAGGCGCACAGTGTCGCCATCGACCACGCGCTGTACGGCGACGATTGCAAGCCCCGAAGGCGCCGGGCAGAAAGCTTGAGCGGCTGACAGCCAAATCGCGGACACAAAAAAGGCGCCCGCGAGGGACGCCTTTTTCAGCAGTGAGGAAAAGCCCACCGGGCCTTTCAACCTTACTCTGCAGCAGCAGGTTTCTTGCCGAAAGCACCGAAACGGTCTGCGAAGCGCTGAACGCGGCCGCCAGTGTCCAGAGTCTTTTGCTTACCGGTGTAGAACGGGTGGCATTCGTTGCACACGTCGATTGGCAGAGCTTTGCCGAAAGTCGAACGGGTTTCAAACTTGTTGCCACAGCTGCAGGTAACAGCGATGACTGGGTAATTCGGGTGGATATCAGCTTTCATGGTGTCTTCCTCAGCTAGCGTGCCGCCACCCAACACTATTGTTGAATACCGCACGTAATTAGGCCGCGGATTCTACCAGACAATGTCAATCGCGCAAGCTGTCCCTTAGACCGACCGTCTGCTAGGCTCCCGCCCCTGAACAAACTCCCCTGTGGGAGCGGGCTTACTCGCGAAGAGGGAGTGTCAGTCACCATTTATGTCGTCTGATACACCGCTTTCGCGAGCAAGCCCGCTCCCCCAGGTCGTGCATGACCTTTCTTTCCAGTGTATCGAGACCCCCGCGTGCCCGACGCCATTTTGCGCCTCGCCCTGCCTTCGCCCTTGCGCCGCCTGTTCGACTATCGAGCCCCGGCCGGTGTGCTGCGCGCCCAGCTGCAGCCGGGCATGCGCCTGCGGGTGCCGTTCGGTCGGCGGGAGATGATCGGGATTCTGGTCGAAGTGACCGATACCAGCGAAGTACCGGTGGAAAAACTCAAACCGGCGCTGGCCTTGCTCGATGCCACGCCGCCGCTGCCCCCGGCGCTGTTCAAACTGTGCCTGTGGACGTCGCAGTATTACCAGCACAGCCTCGGCGACACCTTGAGTTGGGCGCTGCCGGTGTTGTTGCGTCAGGGCGAACTGGCCGAGGCCCGCCAGGAACGCTTTTGGTCCGCCGCTCCCGGCGCCAGCCTGGATGATCCGCGCATCGCACGCGCACCACGGCAACGTGAGGCATTGGCGACGCTCGCCCAACACCCGCACGGCGTCGCCCATCAGTTGCTGAGCAAACTGATGTTAAGCAAGGACAGCCTCGACCTGTTGCTGGCGAAGAATCTGGTCCAGGTTGAAATCCGTCGCCACGCACCCGGCGCGCGCCATGAACACTGGCTCGCACAGCCGGAACTGCCGCTTAACGACGAACAGCGCGCCGCGTATGAAGCGATTCGCGCCGGCTTCGACAGTTATCACGCGTTCCTGCTGGCTGGCGTTACCGGCAGCGGCAAGACTGAAGTCTATTTACAGCTGATCCGCGAAACCCTCGAGGCCGGCAAGCAGGCGCTGGTGTTGATTCCGGAGATCAACCTCGGCCCGCAAACCCTGGCGCGGTTCGAGCAGCGCTTCAATGCACGCATCGCCCTGATCCACTCGGCAGTCAACGATCGCGAGCGTCTCGAAGCCTGGCTCGCCGCCCGCGATGGCGAAGCCGACATTATTATCGGCACCCGCTCGGCGCTGTTCACCCCGATGAAAAACCCCGGGCTGATCATCATCGACGAAGAGCACGACGGTTCTTATAAACAGCAGGAAGGTTTGCGTTACCACGCCCGCGATCTGGCCTTGGTGCGCGCGCGGCAGGAAAACATCCCGATCGTCCTCGGCTCCGCCACGCCTTCGCTGGAAAGCCTGCACAACGCTTACACCGGCCGTTATGGCCTGCTGCGCCTCAACGAGCGGGCCGGTGGCGCCAAACAACCACGTTTCCTGCGCCTGGACGTGAAAAGCCGTCCACTGGACAGCGGCATCTCCGGGCCTATGCAGCAAGCGATCGGCCAGACGCTGGCGAACGGCCAACAGGTGTTGGTGTTCCTCAACCGTCGCGGCTTTGCCCCGACGCTGCTGTGTCACGATTGCGGCTGGATGTCCGAGTGCTCGCGTTGCGATGCGCGGATGACCGTACACCAGCGCTACGGCGAGTTGCGCTGCCACCACTGCGGCTACGTCGAACGTACACCGCGCCAGTGTCCGAAGTGCAACAAGGTCGACTTGCGGCCCGTCGGCGCCGGCACAGAGCGTGCTGAAGAACGGCTGGCGATTCTGTTTCCGGACTATCCGGTGCTACGCGTCGACCGAGACAGCACTTCGCGCAAGGACGCAATGAATCAGTTGTTCGCAACGATTCAGAAGGGCCAGCCGTGCATTCTGGTCGGCACGCAGATGTTGGCCAAAGGGCACCACTTTCCACGCGTGACGCTGGTGTCGATACTCGATGCCGACGGCGGACTGTTCTCCGGCGATTTCCGCGCCAGCGAGCGCATGGCGCAGTTGATCGTGCAAGTCGCCGGTCGCGCCGGGCGGGCCGAGGAGCCGGGCAAGGTGATCATCCAGACCCACCTCGCCGACCACCCTTTATTGGTGCAACTGACCGAACAAGGTTACTTCGCCTTTGCCGAGCAGGCCTTGAGCGAGCGCCGCGCTGCCGGGCTGCCGCCGTTCGCACATCTGGCGCTGCTGCGGGCCGAAGCGCACAAGCCGGGGCAGGCCGAAGGCTTTCTCGATGAGGCGTGCAGCGAGGCTGAGCGCTTGCTGACCGAGCAGAGTCTGAGCGGAATCGAATTGCTCGGCCCGGTGCCGGCGCCGATGGAGCGTCGTGCCGGGCGTTATCGCGCGCAGCTTTTGCTTCAGGCGACGGCGCGGGCGCCGTTGCATCGGCTGCTGGCCAGTTGGTTGCTGGTGCTGGAGCAGATGCCGAGTGGGCGGGCGGTGCGCTGGTCTTTAGATGTCGATCCGGTCGATTTGTATTGATCTGAAGATCGCCTTCGCGAGCAGGCTCGCTCCTGCAAGGGATTGATGCCAGACACATAATGTATAAACGCCGCAGATCCAATGTGGGAGCGAGCCTGCTCGCGAAAGCGGTCTATTTGTCACCACATATCCATAAGCTGCCTGCTAAGGTTGGCAAGCCCGTCTTCGCAACGGATAATGCCCAGTTTTTCCACCCGCGCATCGATGCGCCGCCGCGCTTGCGGTCGAAAGAGAAGACCATGAAAGACACCATTCGCCAGCTGATCCAACAAGCCCTCACCCAACTCGTCAACGAAGGTGTGTTGCCTGAAGGCCTGTCGCCGGCGATTCAGGTGGAGAACGCCCGTGACAAGACTCACGGCGACTTCGCCAGCAACATCGCGATGATGCTGGCCAAGCCTGCGGGCATGAAGCCACGCGATCTGGCGGAAAAAATCATCGCCGCGCTGCCGGCCGACGAGAACGTCACCAAGGCCGAAATCGCCGGCCCGGGCTTCATCAACTTTTTCCAGAATACCCAGGCCCTGGCCAACCGCCTCGACGCCTCGCTGGCTGACGCTCACGTTGGCGTGCGCAAGGCCGGCCCGGCGCAGCGCACCGTGGTTGACCTGTCCGCACCCAACCTGGCCAAAGAGATGCACGTCGGCCACTTGCGTTCGACCATCATTGGCGACGGCGTGGCGCGCGTTCTCGAATTCCTTGGCGACGAAGTGATCCGCCAGAACCACGTGGGCGACTGGGGCACGCAGTTCGGCATGCTGATGGCGTATCTGCAAGAAAACCCGATCACCAGCGACGAGCTGTCCGATCTGGAAAACTTTTACCGCGCCGCCAAGCAGCGTTTCGACGAATCCGCGGAGTTCGCCGACCGCGCCCGTGGCCTGGTGGTCAAGTTGCAGGCCGGCGATGCCGAGTGCCTGGCACTGTGGACCAAGTTCAAGGACATCTCGCTGTCGCACTGCCAGAAGATCTACGAACTGCTCAACGTCAAACTGACCATGGCCGACGTGATGGGCGAAAGTGCCTACAACGACGACCTGATCAACGTGGTCAACGACCTCAAGGCTGCAGGCATGCTGGTCGAGAGCAACGGCGCCCAGTGCGTGTTCCTCGACGAGTTCAAGAACGCCGACGGCGATCCGCTGCCGGTGATCATCGTCAAGGCTGACGGCGGTTACCTGTACGCCACCACTGACCTGGCGGCCGTGCGCTACCGCAGCGGCAAACTGAAAGCCGATCGCGCGCTGTACTTCGTCGACCAGCGTCAGGCCCTGCACTTCCAGCAAGTGTTCGCGGTGGCGCGCAAGGCCGGTTTCGTGACCCATCCGATGGAGATGGAACACATGGGCTTCGGCACCATGAACGGTGCCGACGGCCGTCCGTTCAAGACCCGTGATGGCGGCACCGTGAAGCTGATCGACCTGCTGACCGAAGCGCAGGAACGCGCCTACAACCTGGTCAAAGAAAAGAACCCGACACTGGCCGAAGACGAGTTGCGCAACATCGCCAAGGTCGTCGGCATCGGTGCAGTGAAATACGCCGACCTGTCCAAGCACCGCACCAGCGACTACAGCTTCAACTTCGACCTGATGCTGAATTTCGAAGGCAACACCGCACCGTATCTGCTGTATGCCTACACCCGCGTGGCCGGCGTGTTCCGCAAACTGGGCAAGGATTTCAGCGAAGTCGACGGCCCGATCGTCCTCGAAGCGGCGCATGAACAAGAGCTGGCAGCAAAGCTGGCACAGTTCGGCGAAGTGCTGAACAACGTGTCCGACAAAGGCACCCCGCACATCCTCTGCACTTACCTGTACGACGTTGCGGGCCTGTTCTCCAGCTTCTACGAGAACTGCCCGATCCTCGCTGCCGAAACGCCGGCACAGATGCAGAGCCGTCTGCGTCTGGCCGCACTGACCGGTCGCACCCTCAAGCAAGGCCTGGAGCTGTTGGGTCTGGAAACTCTGGAGCGTATGTAAGTTGGCCGCCAAGAAAAAACCTGCACCCAAGCGTGGCGCCAGCCGTTACCAAGCTCCTGCGAAGCAACCGATCCCGGGTTGGCTGTGGATGGCCATCGGCCTGACGGTCGGTGCGTTCATCGTGTTCCTGATGAAGCTGGAACCGGGCAAGGGCAGTGACACGGTCAAGCGTGAGAAGGTCGAACAACAGCAGAAAGCGTCGAAGATCGCCGAGGCCAACAAGACCCCGCCGAGCCCGACGCAGCCGGTGAAGCCGAAGTACGACTTCTACACCCTGCTGCCGGAATCGGAAGTGATCGTGCCGCCGGATGCCGTGCCGGAGAAAACCCTGCCGACGCCGCAAGTGCCGACAACTCCGGTCACTCCGGCGGAAGCAGCAAAAATCGATACCGCGCGGGCCCAGGCGGCACTGGCAGGCATCACGCCGCCGCCAGCGCCACCGGTAGCCAAAGCGGCGCCAGTAACCAAGTTCTTCCTCCAGGCCGGTTCGTTCCGCAAAGAGGCGGATGCGGACAAGGTGCGTGCGCAGATCATTCTGCTTGGCCAGGCGGTTTCGGTTGAGTCGGGCACAGTGAAGGACGAAACCTGGTACCGCGTACTGGTCGGCCCGTTCAGCAACCGCGAACAACTGACCACGGCGCAGAAACAACTGGCGGGCAGCGGTTTTAGCAATCTGTTGTTACAACAACGCCAAAGCCGCTGATTTAGTCAGAACCACCGCGTCATCGTTTTTTCGCGAGCAAGCCCGCTCCCACAGGATATACGCTGCCCCTGTGGGAGCGGGCTTGCTCGCGAAGGCGTCGTGCCTCACGCCGGCGCCCTCTGATCAATCGCCCGCCGTTCGTCCCTCTGCGCCGCCCCCGGTTGAAATCCTCTCCACCACCCCCATATGAATGGGCATAAGGCATTTTCGCCCTGCAGTGTGGAGACTCTTCCCTTGACCACCATCGTTTCAGTCCGCCGCCACGGCAAAGTCGTCATGGGCGGCGACGGCCAGGTTTCTCTCGGCAACACCGTGATGAAAGGCAACGCGAAGAAAGTTCGTCGCCTGTACCACGGTCAGGTCATTGCCGGTTTCGCCGGTGCCACCGCCGACGCCTTTACCCTGTTCGAACGTTTCGAAGGCCAGCTTGAGAAACACCAGGGCCACCTGATCCGCGCCGCTGTCGAACTCGCCAAAGAATGGCGCACCGACCGCTCCCTCAGCCGCCTCGAAGCCATGCTCGCGGTCGCCAACAAGGACGCATCCTTGATCATCACCGGCAACGGTGACGTGGTCGAACCTGAAAATGGCCTGATCGCCATGGGCTCCGGTGGCGGTTACGCCCAGTCTGCGGCCAGCGCACTGCTGAAAAAGACCGACCTGTCGGCCCGTGAAATCGTCGAAACCGCCCTCGGTATCGCCGCTGACATCTGTGTATTCACCAACCACACCCAGACCATTGAGGAGCAGGATCTCGCTGAAGAAGCCTGATAAGGCCCTGTGCCACGGCTTGTTTCTGCTTGAGGACCGCCAACTACTATGTCCATGACTCCCCGCGAAATCGTCCACGAACTCAACCGCCATATCATCGGCCAGGACGATGCCAAGCGCGCCGTCGCGATTGCCCTGCGCAACCGCTGGCGCCGGATGCAGCTGCCTGAAGAGCTGCGCGTTGAAGTGACCCCGAAGAACATTCTGATGATCGGCCCGACCGGTGTCGGTAAAACCGAGATCGCCCGTCGCCTGGCGAAACTGGCCAACGCGCCGTTCATCAAGGTCGAAGCGACCAAGTTCACCGAAGTAGGCTACGTCGGCCGTGACGTCGAGTCGATCATCCGTGATCTGGCCGACGCTGCGATCAAGATGCTGCGCGAGCAGGAGATGACCAAGGTTCGCCACCGCGCCGAAGACGCCGCCGAAGATCGCATCCTCGACGCACTGCTGCCGCCGGCCCGCATGGGCTTCAGCAATGAAGAAGCGCCAAGCTCGGATTCCAACACCCGTCAGCTGTTCCGCAAGCGCCTGCGTGAAGGTCAGCTGGATGATAAGGAAATCGAGATCGAAGTGGCCGAAGTGGCCGGCATCGAGATCGCCACGCCGCCGGGCATGGAAGAAATGACCAACCAGCTGCAGAGCCTGTTTGCCAACATGGGCAAGGGCAAGAAGAAGGCGCGCAAGCTCAAGGTCAAAGAAGCCCTGAAGATGGTGCGCGACGAAGAAGCCGGGCGCCTGGTCAACGAAGAAGAGTTGAAGGCCAAGGCGCTGGAAGCGGTCGAGCAGCACGGCATCGTGTTCATCGACGAAATCGACAAGGTCGCCAAGCGTGGCAACGTCGGCGGCGCTGACGTGTCCCGTGAAGGCGTACAGCGTGACCTGCTGCCGCTGATCGAAGGCTGCACCGTCAACACCAAACTGGGCATGGTCAAGACTGACCACATTCTGTTCATCGCTTCCGGTGCGTTCCACCTGAGCAAGCCGAGCGATCTGGTGCCGGAGCTGCAAGGCCGTCTGCCGATCCGCGTCGAACTCAAGGCCCTGAGCCCGGAAGACTTCGAACGCATCCTCAGCGAACCGCACGCCTCGCTCACCGAGCAGTACTGCGCGCTGCTGAAAACCGAAGGCCTGAACATCCAGTTCCAGCCTGAAGGCATCAAGCGTCTGGCGGAGATCGCCTGGCAGGTCAACGAGAAGACCGAGAACATCGGTGCCCGTCGTCTGCACACGCTGCTTGAGCGTCTGCTCGAAGAGGTGTCGTTCAGTGCCGGCGACCTGGCCAGCGCCCACGATGACAAGCCGATCCTGATCGACGCCGAATACGTCAACAGCCACCTCGGCGAATTGGCGCAGAACGAAGACCTGTCCCGTTATATCCTGTAAGCAACTCTTACAGATGTAATGGAACTGTGGGAGCGAGCCTGCTCGCGAAGACGGCAGTACATTCAACCCTTGTGTTGACTGAACCACCGCTTTCGCGAGCAGGCTCGCTCCCACAAGGTTCCGCACTAGACGGATACCTGATCATGATCCCCACCGACATCAAACTGCACAAAGCCTCGAAAACCCTGACGCTCACCTACGCGTCCGGCGAGGAGTTCACCCTGCCCGCAGAGTTTCTGCGCGTGCATTCCCCCTCCGCCGAGGTCCAGGGCCACGGCAAACCGATTCTGCAATTCGGCAAGCTCAATGTGGGCTTGAGCAAGCTGGAACCGGCCGGTCACTACGCACTGAAACTGACCTTCGATGACGGCCACGACAGCGGCCTGTTCACTTGGGACTATCTCTACGAACTCGGACGACGTCATGACGCACTCTGGGCCGATTATCTGGCTGAACTCAAAGCAGCTGGAAAAACCCGCGATCCGGATCAGTCGATTGTCAAGCTGATGTTCTAATCCGAGCGTCTTGCTCTTTAGAGGGCATTTTCTAAATTCATCTGTTTGAATGCTCCGCTGTATGGCCGAGGATCGGCCTGCTTGCGAAAAAAATTAAACTCGGGTAACCAATGGAGCTGGCAAGTTCCCTGCAGTGCTCTACGACTGTAAAGCAGCTATGCAGAATTAACGGTCACCCGAGCAGTAGTACCTGGCATTGGCTGTGGAACTGCACAGCGCAAAACCGGGTACTCGTCTCAAGACAATGGAGCGTCGTAGATGAGTAACAAGAATAACGATGACCTGAAGTACCAAGCCTCGGAAAACACCCTGGGGCTTAATCCCGTCGTTGGGCTACGCGGAAAGGATCTGCTGGCCTCTGCTCGTATGGTGCTGAAACAGGCCATCCAACAACCGATCCATAGCGTCAAGCACGTCACCCATTTCGGCCTCGAACTGAAGAACGTGCTGTTCGGCAAATCCGAACTGCAACCCGCCGGCGATGACCGTCGCTTCGCCGATCCGGCGTGGAGCCAGAACCCGCTCTACAAACGTTATCTGCAAACTTACCTGGCGTGGCGCAAGGAACTCCACGCCTGGATCGACGACAGCAGCCTGTCACCCAAGGACATTGCCCGCGGCCATTTCGTGATCAACCTGATGACCGAAGCCATGGCCCCGACCAACACGGCGGCCAACCCGGCGGCGGTCAAACGCTTCTTCGAGACCGGCGGCAAAAGCCTGCTCGATGGCCTCTCGCACCTGGCCAAGGATCTGGTACACAACGGTGGCATGCCGAGCCAGGTCAACATGGGTGCGTTCGAGGTTGGCAAGAGCCTGGGCGTGACCGAAGGCTCAGTGGTGTTTCGCAACGATGTGCTGGAGCTGATCCAGTACAAGCCCATCACCGAGCAAGTCCACGAACGGCCACTGCTGGTGGTGCCGCCACAGATCAACAAGTTCTACGTATTCGACCTGAGCCCGGACAAGAGTCTGGTGCGCTTCTGCCTGCGTAATAACGTGCAGACGTTCATCGTCAGCTGGCGCAACCCGACCAAGGCGCAGCGCGAGTGGGGCCTGTCGACTTACATCGATGCGCTGAAAGAAGCGGTCGATGTGGTCACCGCGATCACCGGCAGCAAAGACATCAACATGCTCGGCGCCTGCTCCGGCGGCATCACCTGCACCGCCCTGCTCGGCCACTACGCGGCGCTTGGCCAGAACAAGGTCAACGCCTTGACCCTGCTGGTCAGCGTGCTCGACACCACGCTGGACAGCGACGTCGCGCTATTCATCGATGAGCAGACCCTTGAGACCGCCAAGCGTCACTCCTATCAGGCCGGCGTGCTCGAAGGCAAAGACATGGCCAAGGTCTTCGCATGGATGCGCCCCAACGACCTGATCTGGAACTACTGGGTCAACAACTACCTGCTCGGCAACGAGCCGCCGGTGTTCGACATCCTGTTCTGGAACAACGACACCACGCGGTTGCCGGCCGCGTTCCACGGCGACCTGATCGAGATGTTCAAAAACAACCCGTTGATCCGCCCCAATGCACTGGAAGTGTGCGGCACGCCGATCGACCTGAAACAGGTGACGGCCGACATCTTCTCGCTGGCCGGCACCAACGACCACATCACGCCGTGGAAGTCCTGCTACAAGTCGGCCCAGTTGTTCGGCGGCAAGGTCGAATTCGTGCTGTCGAGCAGCGGTCATATCCAGAGCATTCTCAACCCGCCGGGCAACCCGAAGTCTCGATATATGACCGGTGAGGAAATGGCGGCCAATGCCGATGACTGGCAAGAGAATTCGACCAAGCACACCGATTCCTGGTGGCTGCACTGGCAGGCATGGCAGGCCGAGCGTTCGGGCAACCTGAAAAAGGCCCCGACCAAACTCGGCAACAAGGCGTATGCGCCAGGTGAAGCCTCGCCGGGCACTTACGTACACGAGCGATAACTGACACACCTCATTCCCCCTGTGGGAGCGGGCTTGCTCGCGAAAGCGGTTGATCAGCCAACATCAATGGCGACTGACACGACGCCTTCGCGAGCAAGCCCGCTCCCACAAGGGATTCGGGGTGATATTGAGATCGACCCACAGGGCCTGAAGCATGCAGCAACCGTTCATCTTTCGTACCGTCGACCTGGATGGCCAGACCCTCCGCACGGCGGTACGCCCCGGCAAGCCTCACTTGACGCCCTTGCTGATTTTCAACGGCATCGGCGCCAACCTTGAGCTGGTATTTCCGTTTGTCGCGGCGCTGGACCCGGATCTGGAAGTGATCGCCTTCGACGTGCCCGGTGTTGGCGGTTCTTCGACGCCGAACCGGCCGTATCGCTTTCCCGGCCTCGCCAAGCTGACTGCGCGCATGCTCGATTACCTCGACTACGGTCAGGTCAATGTGATCGGCGTGTCGTGGGGTGGCGCACTGGCGCAGCAATTCGCCTACGACTACCCCGAGCGCTGCAAGAAACTGGTGCTGGCGGCCACCGCTGCCGGTGCGGTGATGGTGCCGGGCAAACCGAAAGTGCTGTGGATGATGGCCAGCCCCCGGCGCTACATCCAGCCGTCCCATGTGATCCGCATCGCGCCGTTGATCTACGGCGGCTCGTTCCGCCGCGATCCGACCCTGGCGGCCAGCCATGCAGCGAAAGTGCGTTCGGCGGGCAAGCTCGGTTATTACTGGCAACTGTTCGCCGGCCTCGGCTGGACCAGCATTCACTGGCTGCACAAGATCCATCAGCCGACGCTGGTGCTGGCCGGCGATGACGACCCGCTGATTCCGTTGATCAACATGCGCATGCTCGCCTGGCGAATTCCCAACGCCCAATTGCACATCATTGATGACGGGCATCTGTTCCTGATTACCCGCGCCGAAGCGGTGGCGCCGATCATCATGAAATTTCTCCAGGAGGAACGTCAGCGTGCAGTGATGCACCCGCACCCGACACCGCTGGGCGGTTAATCGCTGCGGCAGGCTTTATGCAAGGTTTTATACACAGTGCGCGGCAGGACGCCGCGCAGGCAGCAACCCGCAACAGCGTCTATGGTGTTCTGGTTCGGTGAGTTTGTTTTTGGCCTGAAGACGAAGGAGTGTTGAGTCATGCGCGACAAACCAGCGACGGGCGTAGTGCCCAGCCCCGCCGTGTTCATCAATGCACAAAGTGCAATGACCGGCCTGCGTGGCCGGGATTTGCTCTCGACGTTGCGCAGCGTCGCCGCTCATGGGCTGCGCAATCCGATCCACAGTGCAAAACACGCCTTGAAACTCGGCGGCCAACTCGGTCGCGTGTTGCTCGGTGAAACCCTGTACCCGACCAACCCGCAGGATGCACGGTTCGCCGATCCGGCCTGGAGCCTCAATCCATTCTACCGGCGCAGCCTGCAGGGCTATCTGGCCTGGCAAAAACAGGTCAAGAGCTGGATCGATGACAGCAGCATGAGCGACGACGACCGCGCCCGTGCGCACTTCGCCTTCACCCTGCTCAACGATGCCGTGGCGCCCTCCAACACATTGCTCAACCCGTTGGCGCTCAAAGAACTGTTCAACTCTGGCGGCCACAGCCTGGTGCGCGGACTCAGCCATCTGTTCGATGACCTGCTGCACAACGACGGCTTGCCACGCCAGGTCACCAAACAGGCTTTCGAGGTCGGCAAGACCGTCGCCACCACCACCGGCTCGGTGGTTTTTCGCAACGAGATGCTCGAGCTGATCCAGTACAAGCCGATGAGCGAAAAGCAATACGCCAAGCCGCTGCTGGTGGTGCCGCCGCAAATCAACAAGTACTACATTTTCGACCTCAGCCCGCAGAACAGTTTCGTTCAGTACGCGCTGAAAAATGGCTTGCAGACCTTCATGATCAGTTGGCGCAACCCGGACGTGCGCCATCGCGAATGGGGCCTCTCGACCTATGTCGAGGCGGTGGAAGAGGCGATGAACATTTGCCGGGCAATCACCGGCGCCCGCGAAGTCAACCTGATGGGTGCCTGCGCCGGGGGACTGACCATCGCAGCACTACAGGGGCACCTGCAGGCCAAACGGCAATTGCGGCGCATCTCCAGCGCGACCTATCTGGTCAGCTTGCTCGACAGTCAGATCGAGACTCCGACCACCCTGTTCGCCGACGAACAAACCATCGAAGCGGCCAAGCGCCGCTCCTATCAGAAAGGCGTGCTGGACGGCCGAGACATGGCCAAAGTATTCGCCTGGATGCGCCCCAACGATTTGATCTGGAGCTACTTCGTCAACAACTACCTGTTGGGCAAAGAGCCGCCAGCCTTCGACATCCTTTACTGGAACAACGACAACACCCGCCTGCCCGCCACGTTTCACGGCGACTTGCTGGACTTCTTCAAGCACAACCCGCTGACCCACCCCGGCGGTCTGGAAGTCTGCGGCACGCCGATCGACCTGCAGAAAGTCACCGTCGACAGCTTCAGCGTCGCCGGCATGAACGACCACATCACGCCATGGGATGCGGTGTATCGCTCGACCCTGCTGCTGGGGGGGGACAAGCGCTTCGTGCTGTCCAATAGCGGCCACGTGCAAAGCATCCTCAACCCGCCGAGCAACCCGAAAGCCGCTTACGTCGATAACGGCAAAATGAGCAGCGACCCGCGCGCCTGGTACTACGACGGCAAACACGTCGACGGCAGTTGGTGGCCGCAGTGGCTGGAATGGATTCAGCAACGCTCGGGCGCCCAGCACGAAACCCAGATGACCCTCGGCAACCCTAACTATCCACCGATGGAGGCAGCACCCGGTACTTACGTGCGTGTGCGCTGACGCTTAACCGAACTTTTCTAAGAAGACTGGATGAAAACCCGCGACCGGATTCTCGAATGTGCGCTGCAACTGTTCAACGAAAAGGGCGAGCCAAACGTCTCCACCATGGAAGTTGCCAATGAAATGGGGATCAGCCCCGGCAACCTCTACTACCACTTCCACGGCAAGGAGCCGTTGATACTCGGGTTGTTCGAACGCTTCCAGAATGAACTCGCGCCGCTGCTCGATCCGCCTTCGGATGTCGAATTGGCGCCGGAAGATTACTGGCTGTTTTTGCACCTGATCGTCGAGCGGTTAGCGCAGTACCGGTTCCTGTTTCAGGATCTGTCGAACCTGGCCGGACGCTTGCCGAAACTGGCGAAGGGGATTCGGCATTTGCTCAATGCCTTGAAGCGCACACTGGCGTCATTGCTGGCGCGACTGAAGGCGTCAGGGCAACTGGTCAGCGATACCCAGGCGCTGGGGCAACTGGTTGAACAGATCACCATGACGTTGCTGTTTTCGCTGGATTATCAGCGGATTCTGGATCGGGAGGGTGAGGTTCGGTTGGTGGTTTATCAGATCATGATGCTGGTGGCGCCGCATTTGTTGCCGCCGGTGAAAGTGGCGACTGAGCGGATGGCCCTGCAATACCTCGAAGACCACGACTGACGTTGCGACACATTGTTCACCTGTGGGAGCGGGCTTGCTCGTGGTGTTCCGGAGATTATCTGCACAAACAAAAACGCCCGACCTTCACAGGCCGGGCGTTTTGTTTTGCCCTGAAAGAATCAGGACTGACTGGTTGGCGTCGACGGGGTCGATGCAGCAGTCGGAGTTGCCGCCGGAGTCGGTGCAGCGGCGGAGTTCGACGCGCTCACCGGGGCTGCCGGAGTGGCAGGCTTGGCCGCTGGAGATGCCGGTTTCGGCGCAGCGGCTTTCGGTGCGGCCGGTTTTTTCACTGCCGGTTTCTTCGCCGCAGCAGGTTTCGCTGCAGGCTTGGCAGCAGGCTTGGCGGCAGGTTTGGCAACGGTTTTGGCGGCAACCGGTTTGGCGGCTGCTTTGACGGCGGGCTTAGCTGCTGCGGTTTTGGCCGCAGGTTTTGCAGCCGCTTTAGCCAGTGGCTTGGCAGCAGCTTTGGCTGCAGGTTTTGCCGCTGCAGTTTTAGCTGCCGGTTTTGCCGCAGCGGTTTTCGCCGCAACCGGACGGGCCTTCTCGCCAGTGAGTTTTTCGATCTGCTTGGTCAAGGTCTCGACCTTGCTGTGCAGCGCTTTAACTTCGTTGCGACTCGGCACACCCAGACGCGAAATCGCACTGTTCAGGCGCTTGTCAAAAGCCCCTTCCAGTTCGTCCCACTTGCCCAGTGCGCGATCTTTCACGCCGCTGATGCGCGACTTGGCCGAAGAAGCGGAATCCTTGGCGGCATCGACTTTCTTGCCGACTGCCGACTTGGTGAGCTTCTCGGCTTTCTCGCCGTCTTTGACCAATGTATCGAAGAGCTTGCTGCCGTCAGTGTCGATCTTCGAGTACACGCCTAAACCAGCCAGCCAGATTTTGCGGGAGTAGTCTTCGACTTTCCCAATCCACGAGCTGCCTTCTTTATCGGTGTTCTTTTTACCAGCCATCCCGTTCTCCTTAAGATTTACGCGCGACGCGTTCGAGCAATGCCGTCAGCTCATCGAGCTTAGCAGAGAGTGTCTCAACGTCATGTTTAGACGGAATGCCGATACGATTCAAGGCGCTTGCCACGCGGGTGTCGAACGCCTTCTCGACCTTGTCGAGCTGAACTTCGACACGGCCTTTGAAAGAACTGACTTCGTCACGGGCTTCATCGATCTCGGCGTTGGCCGCTTCGAGTTTTTCGGTGACGACTTTTTTGCCTTTCTTTTCAACAGTTTGACCAGCCTTGATCAACTCTTGAAAGTAGTCGCTGCCCTCTTGGCCGACCTTGGCGTAGGCACCCAGGCCTGCCAGCCAGATCTTGCGGGCATAGGATTTGACGTCGCTCAGAGCGGTTGTCGAAGCGTCGATTTTTTTCTTCAAAATGACTTTGGCCATGGTGCACCTCACGCGCAGAAGGTTTGAGGAACTGCCCGCAGGTTTGTCGGGCTCAGGCACAAAGTAGGCAGAAAAATTAGAAACGGCACCCTAACAACTGACATAAACCTCTGGCTTCACACGAAACGAATGTGGGAGCGAGCCTGCTCGCGAAAGCGTTTTATCAGTCGGATTTTCTGTGACTGACACACCGCATTCGCGAGCAAGTCGAATCGTCGCACCGCCGCTCCCACAGGAGGATTTCATTTCAGGCAGAAATCAGACCAGGGCTTTATCCAGCGCCTTCTCGATCTCGGCTTTGATCATCCCGCTCATGGCCGACATCATCAGGCCCAGTTCCACGTCGACCTTGATCGAATCGTCAGCCACATGCACCGCGCCTTTCACGCCCGAGCGCTTGAGGTTAAGGGTATCGCCCGACCATTGCGGCTCCAGGCCATATTGATCGGAGAGTTTCTGCGCCAGCTTGTCGGCCTTCTCGCGGGCGGCTTCCTTGCCCAGACTGTGGGCACGCTCAACACTGATTTTGGCCATTGGATGACTCCTGATTTATGAAGAAGTGTCGGTAAATCTTGACCGCGTCTGCGGCAAATCGTCCCGAAGGTTGCCCATCTTACCTTTAGCCATTCCAAGACAAAGCATGGCTTGGGGATTAGAATGTCGCGCATTCTCTTTTGGTGACAGCGATATGACTGATCAGCGCAAAGGCAGCGATGCCGAACCCACCACTCACTTCGGCTTCAAAAACGTTCCGGAAAGCCAGAAAGCGGAAAAAGTCGCTGAAGTTTTCCACTCCGTAGCCGCCAAGTACGACCTGATGAACGACCTTCTGTCGGGCGGCATGCACCGTCTGTGGAAGCGTTTCGCGATCGAACTGTCGGGCGTGCGCAGCGGTAACCGCGTTCTGGACATCGCCGGTGGCACCGGCGATTTGACCAAAAAGTTCTCGCACCTCGTTGGCCCTACCGGCCAGGTAGTGTTGGCCGACATCAACGAATCCATGCTCAAGGTCGGTCGTGATCGCCTGCTGGATCTGGGTGTGGCCGGCAACGTCGAATTCGTTCAGGCGGACGCGGAAAAACTGCCGTTCCCGGACAACCATTTCGACTGCGTGACCATCGCCTTCGGCCTGCGCAACGTGACGCATAAAGAAGACGCTCTGCGTTCGATGCTGCGCGTGCTCAAGCCCGGCGGTCGCCTGCTGGTGCTGGAATTCTCCAAGCCGACCAACGCGCTGATGTCCAAAGCCTACGACGCCTACTCGTTCGCCTTCATGCCGCTGATGGGCAAGCTGATCACCAACGACTCGGAAAGCTATCGCTACCTGGCCGAATCGATCCGCATGCACCCGAATCAGGAAACCCTGAAGTCGATGATGGTCGACGCCGGTTTCGACCGCGTGACCTATCACAACATGACCGCAGGCATCGTCGCCCTGCACCGCGGCATCAAGCCCTGATGCTGCTCACCGGGCTGCTCGCCAGCGTCGAACTCGGTCTGAACCGGGTGCTGCGTCTCGACAGCACGGCGCTGCCGCGACTGGCGCATCTGACCGGCAAGGTGATTGCCGTCGATTGCCGCAGCCCGGCGCTGCAACTGTTCATTCTGCCCAGCGATGAAGGCTTGATGCTGGCTTCCCATTGGGAAACCGATGTCGACTGCACCCTGCGCGCGCCAGCCTCGAGCCTGGTGAAACTGGCCCTGAGCAAAGACAAGACCGCGGTGCTGCACGCCCCGCAAGTCGAGCTCGATGGCGACAGCGGTGTGCTGCTGGAGCTGGCCGGTGTGCTGCAGGATCTGGAGCTGGACTGGGAGTACGAACTCTCGCGCTGGCTCGGCCCGGTCGCCACGCAACTGGTGGGCGGTCACCTGCGCAGCCGCGCACGCTGGTATCAACAAGGATTTGCCAGCCTCAACCAGAACCTCGCCGAATACCTCGCCGAAGAATCGCGCACCCTCGTCGGGCAGCGCGAAGCCGAAGCACGGTTCAGCGAACTGGACCGGATCAAACTTGATCTGGAACGTCTCGAGGCGCGTTTCGAGCGCCTTTCCCGATCCCTCGACCCAAGCGATAACGCATGAAGCTGCTTGCCGTCCGCCGTCTGTTGCGCATCCAGCGCGTCGTGATCCGCTACCGCCTCGATGATCTGCTGTTCGATCTGCCGCTGCCCTGGTTCCTCCTGGCGTTGCGCTATGCGCTGCCATGGCGCTGGTTTCCGCGCAAGCCGCTGGAGCTGAGCCGGGGCGCGCGCCTGCGTCTGGCGCTGCAGGATCTGGGGCCGATTTTCATCAAGTTCGGGCAGATTCTCTCGACCCGCCGCGACCTGCTGCCGGAAGACATCGCCGATGAGCTGATGCTGTTGCAGGATCGCGTGCCGCCGTTCGATTCGCAGCTGTCGATCAAGCTGATCGAAGAACAGCTGGGCAAGAAAATCAGCGAAGTGTTCAGCCGATTCGATGTTCAACCGCTGGCCTCGGCCTCGGTGGCGCAGGTGCATGCCGCGCAATTGAAAACCGGCGAAGAAGTGGTGGTGAAGGTGATCCGCCCGGGCCTGAAACCGATCATCGCGCAGGATCTGGCGTGGCTGTTCATCCTCGCCCGCGCTGCTGAAAAAGTCTCCGCCGACGCCCGCTTGCTGCACCCGGTAGACGTGGTGCAGGACTACGAAAAAACCATTTACGACGAGCTCGACCTGCTGCGCGAAGCCGCTAACGCCAGCCAGCTGAAGCGCAATTTCGAAGGTTCGCCGCTGCTTTATGTGCCGCAAGTCTATTGGGACTGGTGCCGGCCGAAAGTGCTGGTGATGGAGCGCATCTACGGGATTCAGGTGACGGATCTGGCGACCCTTGCCGATCAGCGCACCGACATGAAAATGCTCGCCGAACGTGGCGTGGAGATCTTCTTTACCCAGGTGTTCCGCGACAGTTTCTTCCACGCCGACATGCACCCGGGCAACATCTTCGTCAGCACCGTCAACCCGTGGAGCCCGCAGTACATCGCGATCGACTGCGGCATCGTCGGCAGCCTGACCCCGGAAGACCAGGATTATCTGGCGCGCAACCTGTTCGCCTTCTTCAAGCGTGACTACCGTCGCGTGGCGCAATTGCACATCGATTCGGGCTGGGTGCCGGCAGAAACCAAGCTCAACGAATTCGAAGCGGCGATCCGCACCGTGTGCGAGCCGATCTTCGAAAAACCGTTAAAAGATATTTCATTTGGCCAGGTGCTGATGCGCCTGTTCCAGACTGCACGCCGCTTCAATATGGAAGTTCAGCCGCAACTTGTGTTGCTGCAAAAGACCCTGCTGAACATCGAAGGCCTCGGTCGTCAGCTTTATCCGGATCTGGATCTGTGGAATACCGCGCAACCGTTCCTTGAGCGCTGGATGCGCGAGCGCGTCAGCCCGAAAGCCTTGCTCGGCAACGTGCAGAGCCAGTTCGAACAGATTCCGCACCTGGCCAACATGGCCCGCGATCTGCTCGAACGCATGTCCCAGCCCCACGCCAACGACCCACCGCCGCCCTGGCATAAACGCAAGGACGACTGGTTCCTGCGCCTGCTCGGCAGTGCCCATCTGGCGGGCGGTACGATCCTCGCCGCCGGTGGCCCACTGAACGAACTGGGGCATTGGCCGGCGGGAATCATGGTGGCCGTCGGCTTGTATCTGGTCGTTCGCCGATAGCCAGTTCCGTGATCGGCTGGCACACTGTTTCAACGCCTGAACCCGACTATTTGAAGTGTGGGTTCGCTGTCGGAGTCGAAGATGAAAAACTGGCTGGACGAGATCAAGTGGGACGCTGATGGCCTGGTGCCGGCGATTGCCCAGGATCACAAGACCGGACGCGTACTGATGATGGCCTGGATGAACCGCGAAGCGCTGGAACTGAGCGCTGCGGAAAACCGTGCAATCTACTGGTCACGTTCCCGTGGCAAGCTGTGGCGCAAGGGCGAAGAGTCCGGCCACGTACAGACCCTGCATGAAATGCGTCTGGACTGTGACGCCGACGTGATCATCCTGATGGTTGAACAGATCGGCGACATCGCTTGCCATACCGGCCGTCAAAGCTGCTTTTACCGCGTCTTCGAAAACGGCGACTGGAAAACGGTCGACCCGGTGCTGAAAGACCCGCATGCCATCTATTGCGCAGGACACAAACATGAGTGACACCCTGACCCGCCTCGCTCAGGTACTTGAAGAGCGCAAGGGCGCAGCGGCCGACAGTTCCTATGTCGCCAGCCTGTATCACAAGGGTCTGAACAAGATTCTGGAGAAAGTCGGCGAAGAGTCGGTCGAAACCATTATTGCCGCCAAGGACGCCGCCATCAGCGGTGACTGCAGCGACGTGATCTACGAGACCGCCGACCTGTGGTTCCACAGCATGGTCATGCTCGCCCAACTGGGGCAGCATCCGCAGGCCGTGCTCGATGAACTGGATCGTCGCTTCGGCCTGTCCGGACACGTCGAGAAAGCCTCGCGTCCGTCCGCCTGAACAACTATTAGAGAGGAACAGCAACATGGGCATTTTTGACTGGAAACACTGGGTCGTCATTCTGGTAGTCGTGGTGCTGGTGTTTGGCACCAAGAAACTGAAAAACCTCGGCACCGACGTTGGCGAATCGATCAAGGGCTTCCGCAAAGCCATGAACGACGACGAGAAGCCGGCAGCCGATCCGACCGTGACGCCTGCGCAGCCGGTGCCACCGGTGCAGCCGCAAGCCACCGCGCAGGCCAACCCGCCGCACACCATCGACGTGCAGGCGCAAAAAGTCGAAGAGCCGATCCGCAAAGACGTGTGAGCACTGACTAATGTTTGGTATCAGCTTCTCTGAACTGCTGCTCGTCGGCCTCGTCGCCCTGCTGGTGCTGGGCCCCGAGCGTCTGCCGGGTGCTGCACGCACCGCCGGCCTGTGGGTCGGACGGCTGAAGCGCAGCTTCAACGCGATCAAACAGGAAGTTGAACGTGAAATCGGTGCCGACGAGATCCGTCGGCAACTGCACAACGAGCACATTCTGTCGCTGGAGCAGGAGGCGCGGAAGATTTTCAATCCGGTTCAGCAAGAGCCGACGCCGGTTGAACATGTGGGTGAGCAGACGATTCATGCGCCTGCCGCAGTTGCCCCGGTGACACCGGCAACCGCAACCGCTGTAGCACCGACAACGCCTGCGCCCGCTGTTGCAGAAAATTCGGTTGAACACATTGCTCCAAGCGCCGCGCCAACCGCGCCGGCCCCTCACGACCCTACATTGCCGCCGCGAGCCCCATGAGCGATCTCCCCGAAAACGACCAGCACATGCCGCTGGTTTCGCACCTCACCGAGTTGCGCACCCGTCTGCTGCGTTGCGTGGCGGCGATTTTCATCATCTTCGCCGGGCTGTTCGCCTTCACCCAGCAGATCTACACCTTCGTCTCGACGCCGCTGCGCCAGTACCTGCCGGTGGGCGCGACGATGATCGCCACCGACGTGTCGTCGCCGTTCCTGACGCCGCTGAAGCTGACGATGATGGTTTCGCTGTTCCTCGCGATCCCGGTGATCCTGCATCAGATCTGGGGCTTCATCGCGCCGGGCCTGTACAAGCATGAGAAGCGCATTGCCGTGCCGCTGCTGGTCTCCAGCATCCTGCTGTTCTATACCGGCATGGCCTTCGCCTATTACTTCGTATTCCCGCTGATCTTCAAGTTCTTCGCTGCCGCCACCCCGGCCGGCGTGGAAATGATGACCGACATCGCCAGCTACCTCGATTTCGTCATGACGCTGTTCTTCGCCTTCGGCGTGGCGTTTGAAATCCCGGTGGCCGTGGTGCTGCTGGTGTGGATCGGCGTGGTCGACGTCAAATACCTGAAAAAGATCCGTCCGTACGTGATCATCGGCTGCTTCGTGGTCGGCATGATCCTCACGCCGCCGGACATCTTCTCGCAGACCCTGTTGGCCGTGCCGATGTGGATGCTGTTTGAAATCGGCATCATCTTCGGTGGCTTGATCAGCAAACGCGAACGCCCGGAAGAAGAACCGGCTGACGACCATAACGACCAGCCGCCAGCGACCCAGCCATGAACCTGCTGCTGCTCGAAGAAGCCGATTTCATTGCGGCCGACCGCGTCGTGCTGCGTGATCGCCGTTTGACGCACATGCAGGAAGTGCATCGCTCGGAAGTCGGCGACAGCCTGCGCGTAGGGCGCATCGATGGGCTGATGGGCTCGGCCGAGCTTTTGCGGCTGGAGGCCGGTGAAGCGGAACTGCGTGTCACCCTCGATCAGCCGCCACCGGCCAAGCTGCCGCTGACATTGGTGCTGGCCCTGCCGCGGCCGAAGATGCTGCGTCGGGTGTTCCAGACCGTAGCGACTATGGGCGTGTCAAAGGTGATTCTGGTCAACAGCTACCGTGTCGAGAAGAGTTTCTGGCAGACGCCGTTTCTGGAGCCGGAAGCGATTCGCGAGAATCTGATCCTTGGCCTCGAACAGGCGCGGGATACGGTGCTGCCGGAAATCGTCATCGAGAAACGCTTCAAGCCGTTTGTCGAAGATCGGCTGCCAGCGATTACCGAAGGCACCCTCGGTCTGGTTGGCCATCCCGGCAACTACCCGCCCTGCCCGCGCGCATTGAGCGAACCGGTGACCCTGGCCATCGGCCCCGAAGGTGGCTGGATTCCCTACGAGATTGATCTGCTGGCCAAATCCGGCCTGCAACCGGTGCAACTCGGCGAGCGCATCCTGCGTGTCGAAACCGCCGTCACCGCCCTGCTCGCGCGCCTGTTCTAGCCCGGACAAATGGCGTTACAGATTGCCATCACTGAGCCGATACAGTCCCCATAAGTCCAATTAGTGGTCGGGGAGTCGTCGCATGTACCGTTGGTTAGCCGAGAGTCTTGGAAACGTCAGCGTCAAACGCAAGCTGGGAATCGGTTTCGGCCTGGTGCTGTTGCTGACGCTGTTGATCACCTTCACCGGTTGGACCGGCATGAGTGGCATCATCAGCCAGGGCGATAAGCTGGGGTTCATCTCCAGCCTCAACGAGCTGACCAAAGACCTGCGCCTGGCGCGTCTGGACTATGAAGCACGCCGTGGCGAGCAAGGTCCGGGCGCGGTCAATGAGCTGCTGAGCAAGCTCGACAGCGGTCTGCAAACCGCCCGCAGCCTGATCGAGCAGCCGTCCGACGCGGCCATGGTCGATCAACAACTGGCCGCCGTCGCCGAATACAAACGCGCCTTCGCCGACATGACTCAGGCCACCGTGCAGCGTGAAGATGCCCACAGCAAACTCGGCGCCAACGCCGACAACGCCGTGGCTAAAGTTTCCGAAGTCGAGAAATCCATGCAGCAGGGCGACAGCGTCGCGCAATTCAACAGCGTGATCGAGCTGAGCAAACTGCTGCAACAGGCGCGCTATCAGGTGCGCGGCTACACCTACAGCGGCAAGACCGAGGCTGAGCAGTCAGCGCTGGACGCCATCGACAATGCCCTGAAAAACCTCGAAAGCCTGCCAGCGAAATTGCCGGAACAGCACATCGCCAACCTGCAACAGGCCACCGATTCGATCAAAGCCTACCGCGCAGCGGTTGCGCAGTTCCGCGACTCGCAGGTCAACAATGCCAAGGCCGCCGCGCGCATGTCGACTCAGGGCGACATCTTGCTCGACGTCAGCAAGAAACTCACCGAGTCCCAGACCATCGTCCGCGACACCGATGCCACGCATGCCAAGAACATGCTGATCATCGCGACCCTTCTGGCCGTGGCCTTCGGCCTGCTGGCCGCCTGGGCGATCACCCGGCAGATCATCATTCCGCTCAACCAGACCCTGAAAGTCGCCGAGCGCGTCGCTGCCGGCGACCTGACCCAAAACCTGGTCTCGTTGCGCCGCGACGAACTCGGTCAGTTGCAGCGTTCGATGCAGAGCATGACCCAAGGCCTGCGCGAGTTGATCGGCGGGATCAGCGACGGCGTCACCCAGATCGCCAGCGCCGCCGAAGAACTGTCGGCCGTAACCGAGCAAACCAGCGCCGGGGTCAACAATCAGAAGATCGAAACTGATCAGGTCGCCACCGCCATGAACGAAATGGCCGCCACCGTGCAGGAAGTTGCGCGCAACGCCGAAGAGGCTTCCGAAGCCGCCGTCGCCGCCGATCAGCAGGCCCGTGAAGGCGACAAGGTGGTGGGCGAAGCGATCGCACAGATCGAGCGTCTGGCGGTTGAAGTCGGCCACTCCACCGAGGCCATGGGCGAGCTCAAGCGCGAAAGCGACAAGATCGGCAGCGTCCTCGACGTGATCAAATCCGTGGCCCAGCAAACCAACCTGCTGGCGCTCAACGCGGCCATCGAAGCGGCGCGTGCCGGTGAAGCCGGGCGTGGTTTCGCCGTGGTCGCCGACGAAGTACGCAGCCTCGCCCAGCGCACGCAGAAGTCCACCGAAGAGATCGAAGAGCTGATCGTCGGCCTGCAAAACGGCACCCAGCAAGTGGCGACGATCATGGACAACAGCCGCACCCTGACCGACAGCAGTGTGGAGCTGACCCGTCGCGCCGGTGGCTCGCTGGAAAGCATCACCCGCACTGTGTCGGCGATTCAGGCGATGAACCAGCAGATTGCTGCGGCGGCTGAACAGCAGAGTGCGGTGGCCGAAGAGATCAACCGTAGCGTGCTGAATGTGCGCGATGTGTCGGATCAGACATCGGCGGCGAGTGAAGAGACGGCGGCATCCAGCGTTGAGCTGGCGCGGCTGGGGACGCATCTGCAGACGCTGGTGGGGCGATTCAAGGTTTGAGGTGACTGATGTGCCTCGGTTCGCTGTGGACCGAGGTGATGCATCTCGCGAGCAAGCCCGCTCCCACAGTTGACCGAGTTGTCCAAGCGGACGCGGTCTAATGTGGGAGCGGGCTTGCTCGCGAAAGCGGTAGGTCAGACGCTGAAATTACAAGACCTGACGCAGAAAGGCCTGAGCACGCGGATCCTTCGGCGCATCAAAGAACTCCGCCGGCGACGCATCTTCCAGCAATTTGCCGTGATCGAAGAACAGCACCCGGTCCGCCACTTCCCGGGCAAAACCCATTTCGTGGGTAACGCAGACCATGGTCATGCCTTCCACGGCCAGGTTCTTCATCACCTCCAGCACTTCGCCGACCATTTCCGGGTCAAGGGCCGAAGTCGGCTCATCGAACAACATCACCTTCGGTTCCATCGCCAGCGCCCGGGCAATCGCTACGCGCTGCTGCTGACCGCCGGAGAGGCGTGACGGAAACTCGTTGGCCTTCTGCGCGATACCAACCTTTTTAACAACTCCATCGCCTTGGCTTCGCGCTCTTTCTTGCCGCGCTTGCGCACGACTTTCTGCGCCAGACAGAGGTTTTCCAGCACGGTCATGTGCGGGAACAGGTTGAAATGCTGGAACACCATGCCGACTTCGCGGCGGTAGGCGTTGACGTCGGTTTTCGGGTCGGCCAGTTGCAGGCCATCAATGCTCACCGAGCCCGAATCGAATTCTTCCAGGCCATTGAGGCAGCGCAGGAAGGTCGACTTGCCGGAACCGGAAGGACCGATCACCACCAGCACTTCGCCCTTGGCGACATTGGTGCTGACGTTATCCACCGCGCGCACCACTTGGCCGCGGGTGTCGAAGACTTTTACCAGATCGCGGACTTCAATCACTTTGCGCGAGCCTCCGCTCTAGACGGCTGGCGATTTTCGACAGCGGCAGGTTGATCAACAGGTACAGGCCGGCAACGCAGAACAGAATCTCGAATGGCGAAAACGAGGTGGTGATGACTTCACGGCCGCTTTTGAGCAGTTCGGTGATGGCGATCACCGACACCAGCGAGGTGTCCTTGACCAGACTGATGAACTGCCCGGCCAGCGGCGGCAACACGCGCTTGAACGCTTGCGGCAGCACCACGTGACGCATCGACTGGCCGGCGCTCAGACCGAGCGAGCGCGCGGCTTCGTTCTGCCCACGGGCAATCGACTGCACGCCGGAACGGATGATCTCGGCCACATAGGCGCCGGTGAACAGCGACAGCGCGGCGATCCCGGCGAACTCCCGGGACAGGTTCATCACCGTGCCGATGAAGAAGTAGAAAATGAAGATCTGTACCAACAGCGGCGTGCCGCGCACCAGTTCGACGTAGATGCTCGACAGGTCGCGCAGGGTCGGGTTACTCGACAAGCGGCACAGCCCGGTGACCAGACCGATCAGCAAACCGAGAACGCCGGAGACCACCGACAGCCAAAGCGTCGTCCACAGCCCCCACAACAGCGGCCCTGCCGCCCAATGCCGAGTGACGCCCACGACATCGCCTTCGGCCACATCGTCGCCCTGAGCGAATTGCAGGCTGTTCTCGTCGACGGTCAGGTGCTGCTCGTCACCGGCATCATTGCGCAGAGTGACTTGCGCGCTGCTGCCCTTGTGCACCAGTTCGGTCACGGTGGAGATGTCGGTGGCGCGCTGGGTTTCTTCGGCCTGATAGGCGAAGTACTGCGGCACGCGATTCCAGCGCCATTCGTAGGACATCAGCGACGTGGCGTAATACAACGCACCGGCTAGGCCGATCAGCACCAGCACGGTCAGAACGTGCCAGGGCCATTGGGCTTTTTTATGTTTCATTGCAGGTTCCGGAATTGGTGTTGCTTACTAGGCCCTCTTCGCGAGCAGGCTCGCTCCCACATTGGAATGCATTTCAAATGTGGGAGCGAGCCTGCTCGCGAAAGGGGCGACGCGGTCTGGCAGACCGGCGTTATTCCATGTCCTTGAGCCACTCGGTGCTCTTGAACCACTTGTCATGGATGCGATCGTAGGTGCCGTCTTCGTGGATCTGGTGCAGGAAGTTGTTGATGAAGTTGAGACTGTCGTAATCACCCTTCTTCAGGCCGAAGGCCAGCGGCTCGTAGGTGAACGGCTTGTCGAGGAACACCAGTTTGCCAGCGCCGACCTTGGTCACCGCTACAACGTTGTACGGGGCGTCGTAGATGAACGCGTCAGCCTTGCCGTTGACCACGTCGAGCACGGCTTCCTGCTCGTTGTCGTAGCCGTGGTACTTGGCTTTGGAGATCAGCTTCTTGGCGACCATTTCACCGGTGGTGCCGAGCTTGGAGGTGATGCGGTAGTCGGCGGTGTTCAGGTCTTTATACGACTTGATGGTGCCTTCCAGCTCCTTGCGGATCAGCAAGGTCTGGCCGACCACAATGAACGGATCGCTGAAGTTCAGGCGCAGGTTGCGCTCTTGAGTCAGGGTCATGCCGCTGCCGATCATGTCGAACTTGTCGGTCATCAGCGCCGGGATGATGCCGTCGTAACCGGTGGAGACCAGCTCCAGCTTGACGCCCATGGCCTTGGACATGGCTTTGAGGATGTCGACTTCGAAACCGATGATCTCGCCACGCTTGTTGGTCATCTCGAACGGCATGTAGGTCGGATCCATGCCGACTTTCAAGGTACCGCGCTTGACCGCGTCATCGATCGCGCCGGCGTGCGCCGCATTGACTGCAACCAGTGCCGTGACGCCGACCAGCAGCATCGACAGATACTTCTTCATCTTCAAGTCCCCAAAACCATTGCGTTTGCGGCGCGAAAACCAACAGCGACGGGCAAAAATGCCCAGGTGCGCCAATTCGGGGACGGATGCTAACGCACTCGTTCGTTTGCACAAGGTTTTTTGATCGATTGCAGATTAGCGCCCGCTGTCGGCAGGGCAAAAAAAACCCCGCTTTCGCGGGGCTTCTTATCAGGCCGGCTGAGCCTGCATGCTCAGCGGTCGCAACGGCAACAGCGGCGCATGCGGATCGGCTTTCACCGAAGCCCGCCATGCATCCAGCCACTCGGCGTGGCCTTCGGCCCACACTTGCTCGTGCAGGCGCGCCAAGGCAACAGGGTCGCTCAGCAGTTGCAGACGATCATGGTTATTCAACCCGGCAGGGCCGACCTTGATCGCATGACGCACACGTTCCTGACGCAGCCATTCAATCGGCTCGGCTTGACCGTGACGCGAGGTCGCCAGCGAGCACGCCAAGGCGTTCTGCTGCGGATCGACCACTGCACGGACAAAGCCGTCATTCAGTGCATGCCAACGGTTCTCGTGGGTGTACTGGTCAGTCGCCAGCAGCGCCTGTGGCGGATTGTATTCCTCAGGGATGAGGAACAGGCTCTCGTCACGGGATTTGAGGCCCAGACCGACACGGCTGGAAATCACCGACACCGGGATCGACAGCATCAGCGAACCGACAATCGGCACCAGCCACCACAGGAAGCTCGGGTTCAGCCAGATCACCAGCAGCGCCCAGCAGAAGCCCAGCAGGGTCTGCGGGCCGTGGCGCTTGACCGCTTCGCTCCATGGTGTGGAGTCGTCGTCACGTTGCGGCGAATTCCAGGTCGCGGCCCAGCCGAGGAACGCGGCCAGTACGAAACGGGTGTGGAAAATCATCCGCACCGGCGCCAGCAGCATGGAGAACAGCATCTCCAGCAGCATCGACAGGGTCACTTTGAACTTGCCGCCGAACTCTTTCGCGCCCTTGGCCCAGATCAGGATGATGCTCAACAGTTTCGGCAGGAACAGCAGCACGATGGTCGTCGAGAACAGCGCGATAGCCTTGTCCGGGTGCCATTGTGGCCACAGCGGATAGAGCTGACGCGGTTCAAGGAAGTACTGCGGCTCCATCAGCGTGTTCACTGCCAGCAGCGCGGTCGACAGCACCAGGAAGAAGAACCACAACGGCGCCGACAAGTAGGACATCACACCAGTCAGGAACACCGCCCGGTGTACCGGGTGCATGCCTTTGACCAGGAACAGGCGGAAGTTCATCAGGTTGCCGTGGCACCAGCGACGGTCACGCTTGAGTTCGTCAAGCAGGTTCGGCGGCAGTTCTTCGTAGCTGCCTGGCAGGTCGTAGGCAATCCACACGCCCCAACCGGCACGACGCATCAGCGCGGCTTCAACGAAGTCGTGAGACAGGATCGCCCCGGAGAATGCACCCTTGCCCGGCAACGGCGCCAAGGCGCAGTGGTCGATGAACGGCTTCATGCGGATGATCGCGTTGTGCCCCCAGTAATGGGATTCACCCAACTGCCAGAAGTGCAGACCGGCGGTAAACAGCGGCCCGTAAACGCGGGTGGCGAACTGCTGCATGCGCGCATACAGAGTGTCCATGCCCGACGCACGCGGCGCGGTCTGGATGATCCCGGCGTCCGGCGTGGCTTCCATCAGGCGCACCAGACTGGTCAGGCACTCACCGCTCATGACCGAGTCAGCGTCGAGGACGACCATGTACTTGTAGTCACCGCCCCAACGACGGCAGAAGTCGTCGAGGTTGCCGCTCTTGCGTTTTACGCGACGACGACGGCGGCGATAGAAGATCTTGCCGAAGCCCTTGGCTTCGCGGCAGACGTCCAGCCAGGCCTGTTGCTCGGCCACGCAGATGTCGGTGTCGTTGCTGTCGCTGAGGACGAAGAAGTCGAAACGATCCAGATCACCGGTGGCGGCAACCGATTCGAAGGTGGCGCGCAGACCGGCAAATACCCGGGGTACGTCTTCGTTGCAGATCGGCATCACCAGCGCGGTACGGGCGTCTTTGGCAATCGGCTCGTTGCCGGCGCTTTTGCCGGAAATACGGTATTTGTCGTGACCGGTGAGCAACTCGAGGAAGCCCATCAGCGCCGTCCAGAAACCGGCCGACACCCAGCAGAACAGAATCCCGAAGAGAATCAGGATGCTGGTTTGCAGCGCATACGGCAGCACTTGCGTGGCGGTTTGCAGCAGCGGCTGGTGCAGGACTTCGTCCAGATCGACGAACGACCAGCCCTGGTACGGCATGATGCCTTTCATGTACCAGCCGGCAACGATGGTCTGGCCGAGCATCAGCACCAACAAAATGTAGCGGCGGATCGAACCGACAGTGCGCCAGCGCGCGGCCGGCAGGACGTTCTCGTCCTTCGGCGGTTGCGGCGGGTTTGTGCGACCAGTCAGACGCCGCCAGCCACGCACCAGAATGTTGGTGCGCCATGGCTCCGGCACGACTTTGGTTCGACGGATCGGCGGTGTCGCTTTGAGACTGACCCGACCGCTGGCGTCGAGCACCAGCATTTCCGCTTCCTCAAGCTCTTCGGCAGTGCTCAGGGTCAGGCGCTTGCCCACCGAAGCCTGGGCGGCTTCGGCAGGGGCGTCGAACGTCGAGGACGACAGGCGTTGATGCAGCTCGCTGAACGACTGACAGCCCGCGAGTTCCGCGCGCTGCTCGTCGGTCATCGGCAGATGCGCCAGATACTCGGACAGAGTCTCTGGCTGTACTTGAGAGTTACTCATCGGCAGGCAACTGATAGCTCCAGGTCTCGGTCAGGACTTCTTCAGTCGGTGCCGATTCCGGTGTGGCTGGGGCCGCGTCCGCAGCAACTGGCTGCTTGGCGTCTTTGTTGGCCTTGTCCTTGGCATCTGCAGCTGGCTTGGCGTCGGCCTGCTTGGCCTCGGCTGCCTTGGCTTCCTTGTCGAGCTTCTCTTGTTGCTTGGCGGCAACCTTGTCGGCCTTGGCGACGGACGAGTTGGACGCCGGCACCGAAGACTTGGCCAGATCAGCGGTCACGACTGGCTGCACCAGTGCGGCACGCATCTCGGTCGACTTGCTCGCATCCTTGATCTTCATGCGCAGAGTCAAGCGCCAGCCCTTGGTGTCCGGGTTGTAACGCACGCTGTTCTCGACCAGTTCGGCGTTGTCGCCGACGCTGACCTGACTGCGAACGTCGGCATCCGGCGCCAGAGCGGCCAGCGATGGGCCCTCGAAGTCGACCAGGTAGGCAACGCTGCCGTCCGGCTGACGGATCAGGTTCGATTGCTTGACGTCACCGGTCGAACGCAGAGTCTGCGCAACCCAGGCGCTGTCCGGCGCGTGAATCGCCGCTTCGTCCATGGTCCAGTGCATGCGGTAGGCGAAGTCCAGCGGCTGGCCTGGCTCCGGCATTTTTTCCGGGCTCCAGAACGCAACGATGTTGTCGTTGGTTTCGTCAGCGGTCGGAATTTCGACCAGATCGACGGTGCCTTTGCCCCAGTCGCCCTTCGGCTCGATCCAGGCGCTTGGGCGCTTGTCGTAGCGGTCGTCGAGGTCTTCGTAGTGGCTGAAGTCACGGCCACGTTGCAGCAGACCGAAACCACGCAGGTTTTCGACGCTGAAGTTGCTCACGGCCAGGTGTTTCGGGTTGTTCAGTGGGCGCCAGATCCACTCGCCGTTGCCGGCATGGATCGACAGACCGCTGGAGTCGTGCAGTTCACGACGATAGTTGAGGACTTTCGACGGCTGGTTGGCGCCGAACAGGAACATGCTGGTCAGTGGCGCGATGCCCAGTTTGCCGACCTTGTCGCGCAGGAACATCTGCGCTTTGACGTCGACAATGGTGTCGCTGCCCGGACGCAGGATCAGACGGTAGGCACCGGTGGCACGCGGCGAATCCAGCAGGGCGAAGATCACCAAATGCTTGTCGCCCGGCTTCGGCTGTTGAATCCAGAACTCACGGAAACGTGGGAATTCTTCACCCGACGGCAGCGCGGTATCGACCGCCAGACCACGGGCCGACAGACCGTAGGTGTGGCCCTTGCCGACGACGCGGAAGTAGCTCGCGCCGAGCATGGTCATGATTTCGTCTTGCTTGTCGGCCTTGTTGATCGGGTACAGCACACGGAAACCGGCATAACCCAGTTGTTCGGTGGCTTTCGGATCGAATTTCAGGTCACCGAAATCGAAGCGCGAAGGATCGTACTTGATCTCTTCGACGGTGTTGGCCGTGATTTCGTTGATTTTCACCGGTGTATCGAAGTGCATACCCTGGTGATAGAAGGACAGTTTGAACGGCGTCTTCTGATCAGCCCACTCAGCCTTTTCGGTGAGGAAGCGGATTTTCTGATAATCCGCGAACTTCATGTCGCGGAATTCGTTCGGCAGGTTGCTGCGCGGGGCTTCGAACTTCTGCCCGGCCAGCTCTTTAGCCTTGGCGGATACATCGTCAAGATTGAACGCCCAAAGCTGACCGGCGCTGAGCAGGCACAGGAGCGCCGAACCCGCTACCAGGGCACTTCGCATGCGTTTGGCAGACATTTTTGCTGCATTACAGGGACTAACGATCACGAGCAACCCTCGCCGAAAACAGATCAAAAAACCAACGGCCAGCAAGCCGTCTGTGTGGCCATTTTTGTCAGCTTATTTCGGTTCCAGGAAGCCAGATACTGCGTTGCTGCTCCTCCCCATAGCAGGCTATGAGTCGTCGCAGCGCCTTGTCTCTGACTCCCTGGCCCTCGAAATAATGCTGGCAAAAATGGCCGTACAGACCGCTCATACCAGGTTGGCGAGCATTGTTCCGACTCCGCTGGGGCAAAATGATTCCCCAATCGGATCCAGACAAGTCTCTACCTAAGTCAAAAATGGACCAACGAACGCTGATCCCCATAGCGCGCGATTATCTAGTAGCCCGCGTGACAACGCATCAGGGGTAACCAAGTATTTATCGCGAAAACACCCTAAAAACAGTCGAAATTTCCTAAAAAGGTGTTTCAGGTGCTTTCAGGTCTGTAACAAAAAGGTAACAGGGCCATCGTTGACCAAATGCACCTGCATATCGGCGCCGAATCTACCTGATGCCACAGTGCCATGCACCTGTTTCGCTTTGCCTAATAGATAGTCGAACAATTCCTCACCCAGCGCCGGAGGGGCGGCGGTCGAGAAGCTCGGGCGCAACCCGCTTTTGGTGTCAGCGGCCAGGGTGAACTGAGAGACCAGCAGCAACCCGCCGCCCACATCTGCCAAGGACAAGTTCATCTTGCCCTCAGCGTCACTGAATACCCGATAGTTAAGCAGCTTCTGCAGAAGTTTGTCGGCACTGGCGCGCGTGTCGTCGGGTTCGACCGCCACCAGCACCAGCAAACCCTGATCTACCGCGCCAACCACCTCTCCCGCCACTTCGACTCGCGCGCCACGCACGCGCTGTAAAAGCCCCTTCATGCTTCTTCGGGCGGCAGGTCGAGCAGACGCCGAGCCATTTGACCGGCGGCACGCACCAACGCATCGGTGATACCCGGTTCGGACGCGGCGTGCCCGGCATCGCGAATGACCTGCAGCTCACTGTTCGGCCAGGCCTGATGCAGTTCCCAGGCGTTATCCAACGGGCAGATCACGTCGTAACGGCCGTGGATGATCACGCCCGGCAAGTGAGCAATCTTGCCCATGTCGCGGATCAGCTGATTCGGTTCAAGGAAGGCGTTATTGGTGAAGTAGTGGCATTCGATCCGCGCAATCGACAAGGCGCGTTGCGGCTCGGAGAAACGATCGACTACCAGCGGGTTTGGTCGCAGGGTCGCGGTGCGCCCTTCCCAGGTCGACCAGGCTTTGGCAGCGTGCATCTGGGCGATCTGATCGTTGCCGGTGAGGCGTTTGTGGAACGCGTTGAGCAGATCGTCGCGCTCGTCCAGTGGGATCGGGGCAATGTAGTCCTGCCAGTAATCGGGGAACAGACGGCTGGCGCCAGCCTGATAGAACCACTCGATTTCCTGCGGACGGCAGAGAAAGATCCCACGCAGGATCAGGCCATGTACGCGCTCCGGATGGGTTTGCGCATAGGCCAGCGCCAGGGTCGAACCCCACGAGCCGCCGAACAACACCCATTTGTCGATACCCAGGTGCTTGCGGATACGCTCGAGGTCGGCGACCAGATCCCAGGTGGTGTTGTTTTCCAGGCTGGCGTGCGGGGTGGAGCGTCCGCAGCCGCGCTGGTCGAAGGTGACAATGCGATACAGGTTCGGATCGAAATAGCGACGGCTTTGCGCATCGCAACCGGCGCCGGGGCCGCCGTGGATGAACACGACCGGCAAGCCTTCCGGTGAGCCGCTTTCGTCGACGTACAGCGTATGCGTGTCATCGACAGCCAGATCGTGCCGGGCGTGGGGTTTGATCTGCGGAAACAAAGTCTGCATTGCGCGCTCCGTAAGGGGTCGAGGTCATCCCTGGGGGGACTTCTATTATTCTGCCGTTGGGCATCATAAACCCGATTTACGTCAATGAGCATGCCTGTGCGCTGTCGCAATTTTTCTGTTGCATACAAAACCTGTGAGAGCGGGCTTGCTCGCGAAAGCGGTGTGTCATTCAACCCATAGGTTGACTGGTGCGACGCCTTCGCGAGCAAGCCCGCTCCCACAGTGGGTTATGCGGTGTAGCGAGATTTGCCCCAGGCCAGATAGCCTTGCAGCAACTCCTTGAGCACCACCCGCGTTGGCTCGGCCAGATCGCTGCGGTAGCGGAACGGTTCGAACTCTTCCATGTAGGTGCTCTGGCACAGTTCCAGTTGCACGGCATGGATGTTCTCGGCCGGGTTGCCGTAATGACGGGTGATGTGACCGCCCTTGAAGCGACCGTTGAGCACATGGCTGTACTCGCCATGACGCGCGCAGATGGCTTCCAGTTGCGTGGCCAGTTGCGGATCGCAGCTCGCGCCGTTGAAGGTGCCGAGGTTGAAGTCCGGCAGTTTGCCGTCGAACAGGTGCGGGATGATCGAGCGGATCGAGTGCGCGTCGAACAGCAACGCGTAACCGAACTCGGCCTTCAGCCGCGCCAGCTCTTCCTGCAAGGTGCGATGGTACGGCGTCCAGATCTGCTCCAGATAAGTCGCGCGCTCATCTTTCGAAGGCTCCAGACCTTCCTTGAACAACGGGATGCCATCGAACAAAGTCGCGGGATATAGCCCGGTGGTGGCGCCGGCGTACAGCGGCTTGTCGTCGGACGGCCGGTTCAGGTCGATGACGAAACGCGAGTACTCGGCAGCCAGAGTGCTGGCACCGAGCTCTTCGGCGAAATCGTAGAGCTGCGGAATATGCCAATCAGTATCCGGCAGGCTTTTCGCATCCGGGATCAGCCCAGCCTCGACCGCAGGCGTCAGGCGCAGACCTGCATGGGGCATGCTGATCAACAGCGGCACGCGCCCTTGTTTGAAGTTCAGAACCTTATCCACAACCGCTCTCCTACAGACTTGATTCAACGCCGTGACGCACGACGCGTTTGTCCAGATCACCGCCGAGCCAATAGGCCAGATCCGCAGGACGATCGATATGCCAAGCGACAAAGTCCGCGACCTTGCCGACTTCCAGCGAACCGTGGGTGTCAGCCATGCCCAGCGCCTGCGCGGCATGAATGGTCGCGCCGGCCAGCGCCTCTTCCGGGGTCATGCGGAAACAGGTGCAGGCCATGTTCAACATCAGCCGCAACGACAAGGCCGGCGAGGTGCCGGGGTTGAGGTCGCTGGCGATGGCGATCTTCACCTTGTGCTTGCGCAGGGCGTCCATGGGCGGCAATTGGGTTTCACGCAGGAAGTAGAACGCCCCCGGCAGCAGCACCGCGACGGTGTCGGATGCGGCCATGGCGATGGCGTCGGATTCGTCCATGAATTCCAGGTGATCGGCGGACAACGCGTGATACCGCGCAGCCAGGCTGGAGCCGTGCAGCGAGGACAATTGCTCGGCATGCAGCTTCACCGGCAGACCTAATTCTTTAGCGGTGATGAACACGCGCTCGACCTGCTCCGGCGAGAATGCCAGGTATTCGCAGAACGCATCCACGGCATCGACCAGACCCTCGGCGGCCAGGGCCGGGAGCATTTCGGCGCAGATGTGATCGATGTAAGCGTCGGCGCGATCCTTGTATTCCGGCGGCAACGCGTGAGCGGCGAGACAGGTGCTGCGCACGCTGATCGGCAGCTCTTTGGCCAGGCGACGGATGACCCGAAGGATTTTGCGTTCGTTGGCCAGATCGAGACCATAGCCGGATTTCATTTCCACCGTGGTCACGCCATCGCGCATCAGGCTTTTCAGACGTTTGGCGGCGCTGGCGAACAGTTCGTCTTCGCTGGCTTCGCGAGTTGCGCGCACGGTGCTGGCGATGCCGCCGCCCTGCGCCGCGATCTCGGCATAGCTGACGCCTTGCAGACGCTTTTCGAATTCGCCGCTGCGGTTGCCGCCGAACACCGTGTGGGTGTGGCAGTCGATCAGGCCCGGGGTGACCCACGCGCCTTGCAGGTCATTGACCGCCGGGTATTCGCCGGACGGCAGTTGATTACGCGGGCCGATCCACTCGACCAGCGCCCCGGACGTCACGATGGCCGCGTCCTCGATGATCGAGTAGACGCCTTGCGCCATGGTTGCGACGTGGCAGTGTTGCCAGAGGGTTTTCATCCCAAGTCCTCGTCTTGTTCAAAATCGATTCGCGAGCAAGCCCGCTCCCACAGGGGGACGCATTCCAACTGTGGGAGCGGGCTTGCTCGCGAAGAGTCCATCACAGGCTAGGCAGCAGGTTCGCCGGAACCAGCTCGGTCAGGCAGCGCGAAGCTAACAACTCGGTCGCTGCATTGATGTCCGGCGCAAAGAACCGGTCCTTCTCATAGAACGGCACTTCCTGACGCAGAATCGCCCGGGCCTTTTCCAGCTTCGCCGAGGTTTTCAGGCCGTTACGCAGATCCAGCCCCTGCACCGCCGCCAGCCACTCCACCGCGAGAATCCCGCGCGTGTTCTCGGCCATTTCCCACAGGCGCTTGCCGGCCGCCGGGGCCATCGACACATGATCTTCCTGGTTGGCCGAAGTCGGCAGGCTGTCCACCGAATGCGGATGGGACAGTGCCTTGTTTTCGCTGGCCAGTGCCGCCGCAGTCACTTGGGCGATCATGAAGCCGGAGTTGACCCCGCCATTAGCCACCAGGAACGGCGGCAGTTGCGACATGTGCTTGTCCATCATCAGCGAGATGCGGCGCTCGCTCAGCGAACCGATTTCGGCGATGGCCAGGGCCATGTTGTCAGCAGCCATGGCCACCGGTTCGGCGTGGAAGTTGCCGCCGGAAATCACATCGCCTTCAGCGGCAAACACCAGCGGATTGTCGGAAACGGCGTTGGCTTCAACCGCCAGCACTTCAGCAGCCTGACGAAACTGCGTCAGGCACGCGCCCATGACTTGCGGCTGGCAACGCAGCGAGTACGGGTCTTGAACCTTCTCGCAGTTCTGGTGCGAATCGGAGACTTCGCTGCGCTCACCAAGCAGGTCACGGTAAGCGGCAGCCGCGTCGATCTGGCCTTTCTGGCCGCGAGCGGCGTGAATACGCGCGTCGAACGGCGAGCGCGAGCCCAATACCGCTTCAACCGTCAGACCACCCAGTGCAATGGCGCCTGCGAACAGATCTTCGCCTTCGAACAGGCCACGCAGCGCGAACGCAGTAGAAACCTGAGTGCCGTTGAGCAGCGCCAGACCTTCTTTGGCCGCGAGCGTCAGCGGCGTCAGACCGGCGACTTTCAGTGCCTCGGTGGCTTCCATCCACTCGCCCTTGTAGCGCGCCTTGCCCTCGCCCAGCAGCACCAACGACATGTGCGCCAGCGGCGCGAGGTCGCCAGAAGCACCCACCGAACCTTTCAGCGGAATGTGCGGGTAGACCTCGGCATTGATCAGCGCGATCAGCGCGTCGATTACCACACGGCGGATGCCGGAGAAACCACGGCTGAGGCTGTTGACCTTAAGCACCATGATCAGCCGCACCAAGTCATCGCTGATCGGCACGCCGACGCCGGCGGCGTGGGACAGCACCAGCGAGCGCTGCAGATTTTCCAGGTCTTCGCTGGCGATGCGGGTCGAGGCCAGCAGGCCGAAACCGGTGTTGATGCCGTAGGCGGTGCGGTTCTCGGCGAGGATCTGCTCGACGCAGGCGACGCTGGCTTCGATCTGCTGCGATGCGCTGTTGTCGAGCGTCAGCTTGACCGGGTTCTGGTAGACGTCACGCAGTTGGGCCAGGCTCAGTTGGCCGGGAATCAGGTTCAGCGCAGTCATTAAAAATGCTCCTTTTGAGAGTTTGTTATTAACTACCAGTCGCTCCGGAGCATTCCGTTATCCGTCGCCTCTCGCCTTCTGAGCGATCCGCGCCTTGGCACGCTGGTATGGGTATTGGTCAGTGCAGATTCGGTAAAACGTTGTACAGCGAATTCGGGTCTTGCAACACGCTCGCGGCGGCGGCGATATCCGGCGCCAGCCAGCGATCCTGGCCGTAGGCCGGGACCTTTTCGCGCAGCAGTCGCCACGACCGGTCAGTGCCCGCGCCAAAGCGCTGTTCCTTGAGGAACTCAAAGGCCTGCGCCGCCAACAGATATTCGATGGCAAGGATCTGCGTGCAGTTTTCCAGCGCGCGATGCAGCTTCAGCGCAGCGCTGGTGCCCATGCTCAGATGGTCTTCCTGCAACCCGGAAGTGACGTAGTTGTCGAGCACCGCCGGTTGCGCCAATTGGCGGTTTTCCGCACACAGCGACGCGGCGACGTATTGCACGATCATCATCCCGGAGTTCACCCCCGGATTGGCCACCAGAAACGCCGGCAGACCGCTGACATGCGGGTTGACCAGACGATCGAGACGACGCTCGGCAATCGAGCCGATTTCCGCCATGGCAATCGCCAACAAATCCGCCGCCATCGCCACCGACTGACCGTGCGGGTTGGCCTGCGACATGACCCGGAAATTATCCGGCGTGCCCAACAGTAGCGGGTTATCGGTGCAGCCATTGAGTTCGGCTTCGACTTGTTTGATTGCATGCTCCAGTTGATCGCGCGCAGCGCCATGCACCTGCGGGATCGAGCGAATGCTCAGCGCATCCTGAGTGCGGATGCCCTTGCTCGAAGCAATCACTTCACTGCCATCGAGCAACGCACGCAGATTGACCCCAACTTGCTGCATGCCCGGATGCGGTTTCAACGCGATGATCTCGGCGTCGAACGCATCGATCTGACCGCGCTGGGCTTCAAAACTCATGGCGCCAATGACATCGGCCCATTGCAGCAGACGTGTGGCATCAGCGATGGCCAGACAGCTGAGGCCGGTCATGCACGGCGTGCCGTTGACCAGGCACAAACCATCCTTCGCGCCGAGTTGCACCGCTTGCAGGCCCTCTTCAGCCAAGGCCTGTTGCGCAGAAACGATCTGCCCGCGATAGCTGACATTACCCACGCCGAGCAGCGCGATGCCGATGTGCGCCATGTGCGTCAGGTAGCCCACCGAGCCTTGCGACGGCACT